>JAYNPH010000055.1:12728-14053 GCA_038113685.1 Gammaproteobacteria bacterium | reverse complement strand
CTCTGCCAGCTGTTCTATGGGGTAGCCACGGTGCAGCAGAACGCCCTCGTCGCCGTCGATGTAGGTGATAGCAGACTCACAGGAGGCGGTTGATACAAAGCCGGGATCGTAAGTGAAATGCCCTTGGCTGGTGAGTTTGCCCACGTCGATTACGTCGGGCCCCAGGCTGCCAGAGTATATTGGCAGTTCTATCGGAGCGTCGGCCCCGGGGATTTTAAGCTCGGCATGCGGTGCGTTTTGTTCAGACATTGTTTTACCTTTCTCTCCATAAATCCGGTTGTTTAGTTGGTTCCGGTTGTTCCCTCTGTCCCACGCTGAACAGCAGCAGTCGCTCGGGTTGATCCGTTAGTCTCAGCGCAGCGTTCAAGGCCTTGCCTTAACGCGCGGCGCTTAGACGTTGATAGAACATCAAAAAATGACGAAACGAACGGGCATTTCCAGTTTTGTGAGTCAATTGCGGAGCATTTGTGTGCTTCGCGGAGAAAAGTAGGCTCTCTGGGCTGACGTCAAGGTTGTGGCCGAGTTGCGCTGCTATCCAGAGTCGATCTCCACTGGCACTGTCATGGGCGGCAGAAATGTGTGAAGTCCTTGGCATCATGGGGATTGGCGATTAAAATGCCGGCGCCCGGGAGCGCTCCGGGACGGTTGGTCGGTCGGCAGCCTGTGGGGATGCTGGGACCGGAAACACCGGCATGCCATACAATAATCAACGTTAGGATTGTGGATATGAAGACAGAGAGACCTGTCAATCTGAACCTGCTCGCCTTCAGTTTTCCGCTGGCGGCGCTGGTATCAATCACTCACCGGGTGACCGGCGTCATACTTTTCGTCGGAGTCGCCTTTGCTCTTTACGCGCTGGATATGGCGTTGGCGTCGCCAGAGGGTTTCGTCGCAGCCCAGGCGCTTATCGCCCAACCCCTTCCTAAGTTCATTCTGCTAGGCCTTATTGCAGCGCTGGAGTTCCACATCCTTGCAGGGCTTAAACACATTCTCATGGACTTCCACTTGGGCGACTCGGTTGCCGCCGCACGATACGGATCCATGGTCGTTATTGCGCTCACCGTCATATCCACTGCCGTTATTGGAGCAATCTTATGGTAAAGCAGGTTTCTCAGGTCATGGCCCTGTCCAACAGTGGTCTATCAGATTGGGTTGTACAGCGTGCGACCGCGGTTATTCTTACTGCGTACTTTACTTGGGTGATGGCATTTTTCTTGTTCACGCCCAACATTGATTTTGCGGGTCTCACGGCATTTTTTGCTTCGCCGGCAATGAAAATCGCGGGAACGCTAGCGGTGCTATCGACGGTCGCCCATGCGTGGATA
>JAYNPH010000055.1:7841-12718 GCA_038113685.1 Gammaproteobacteria bacterium | reverse complement strand
TCGGTACCGATTACCTGCGACCGGCCCACGTAGGCCAATACGCCACCTCGGTACGGTTTGCCTACCAAGCGGTCTGTTTGTTGGTGCTGTTTGTCTACCTAATCTGGGCCATGCGTCTGGTTTGGCAGTTCTAGGCTCGCCAGTACCGGGTTTGGGTATTTAAAGAATTTATTGTTAGGAACTATCACATGGCTCAGATACGTAAAATGGAGTTTGACGGCGTCATCGTAGGTGGCGGCGGTTCCGGTTTAAGAGCAGCGCTGCAGCTAGCCCAATCCGGCCTCAAAACGGCAGTGATCAGTAAAGTGTTTCCCACGCGTTCGCACACAGTGTCAGCACAAGGCGGCATCACCTGTGCTATCGCCAGTGATGATCCCAACGACGACTGGCGTTGGCACATGTACGACACCGTCAAAGGGTCAGATTACATTGGCGATCAAGACGCCATCGAATACATGTGCTCCGAAGGTCCTCAGGCAGTGTTCGAACTCGAGCATATGGGATTACCGTTTTCTCGTACAGAAAACGGTCGTATCTATCAGCGTCCCTTCGGCGGTCAGTCCAAAGATTTTGGTAAGGGTGGTCAAGCGGCCCGAACGTGCGCAGCGGCAGACCGAACCGGTCACGCACTTCTTCATACGCTCTATCAAGCCAACGTCAAAGCGGAAACGACCTTTTTGAACGAATGGTTCGCCGTGGATATGGTGAAGAATCAAGATGGCGTTGTAGTTGGCGTCATCGCCCTGTGCATGGAAACGGGTGAAGTTGTTCATATCAGCTCGAAAGCAACCGTTGTCGCCACAG
The DNA here is from genome assembly GCA_038113685.1 of Gammaproteobacteria bacterium. Classification (GTDB taxonomy): domain Bacteria; phylum Pseudomonadota; class Gammaproteobacteria; order Pseudomonadales; family Azotimanducaceae; genus UBA4421. Next base: position 11,914 of record JAYNPH010000055.1, on the reverse strand, counting down.
GCGGAGCCGGTCGTATTTATGCGTCTACGACCAATGCGCTGATGTGTACCGGTGACGGAATCGGTATGGCTCTGCGCGCTGGCGTCCCGGTCCAAGACATCGAAATGTGGCAGTTCCATCCAACGGGTATTGCCGGTGCCGGAACGCTGGTAACCGAAGGTTGCCGAGGTGAGGGCGGTTATCTGATTAACAAAGACGGCGAACGCTTCATGGAGCGATATGCGCCTTCTGCTAAAGATCTAGCCGGCCGCGACGTCGTTGCGCGCTCCATGGTAATCGAGATCATCGAAGGACGAGGCTGTGGCCCAGAGGGAGATCATGTAAGGCTCAAGCTGGATCATCTAGGCGAAGAAGTGCTGAACAGTCGTCTGCCAGGAATCTTGGAGCTTTCGCGCACTTTTGCCCATGTTGATCCGGTCAAAGAACCGATCCCGGTTGTGCCGACTTGCCACTATATGATGGGCGGTATTCCAACGCAGGTGAGCGGTCAAGCGCTCACGCAAAATGCGTCGGGCGAAGATGTGGCGGTTGAAGGTCTGTACGCGGCCGGTGAAGCGGCCTGTGTATCGGTGCATGGAGCTAACCGATTGGGCGGTAACTCTCTCTTGGATTTGGTGGTATTCGGCCGGGCTGCTGGGTTGCACATCGAGCAAGTCATGCGTCAGGGCGTTTCTTATCGCGAAGCCAGTGAATCAGACATCGAGGCATCCATGGCCCGTTTGAATCGTTGGAATGAATCCAGTGGCGGTGAGTCCATTTACGACCTCAAGAAAGAGCTGCAAACGACCATGCAAAACAGTTTCGGCGTGTTCCGTACGGAAAAGAACATGCAGGAAGGCATCAAACAGCTTGCGGATCTGCGAGAGCGAATCGCGAAAGCGGACATGCCTGACAAGTCGTCGGCCTTTAACACTGCGCGCCTGGAAGCATTGGAGCTGGACAATCTGCTGGAGGTTGCCGAGGCGACTGCTATCACAGCGGAAGGCCGAAAGGAGAGCCGCGGTGCTCACGCACGAGACGATTACCAAAGCCGTGACGACGAAAACTGGCTCTGTCATTCCATGTACTTCCCGCAAGATAAGCGGGTAGGCAAGCGGGATGTGAACTTTGCGCCTCGGACAATGGAAGCCTTTGAACCCAAGGAACGGGTGTACTAGGCCGTCATCGGACCAGCATAAACAACGAAGAAACTACAATTTTAGGGCTACTGTCATGCAAGTAAGTGTCTATCGCTACAACCCCGACCTAGACGAAGTGCCGGTGATGCGCGATGTTGAGGTTGAACTACCCGAAGGCCGCGATCTGATGGTTCTGGATGTGCTTCATCTCATGAAGGACAAAGACCCAACGCTCAGCTTTCGTCGCAGCTGCCGTGAAGGCGTCTGTGGATCCGACGGCATCAACATGAACGGCAAGAACGGGCTAGCCTGTATCACCCCGGTGTCCGAGGTGGTTAAACGTAACAAACTCGTGCTTCGACCCCTGCCCGGACTACCCGTAGTACGTGACCTCGTGGTTGACATGGCGCAGTTTTATAACCAGTACGCCAAGGTCCAGCCTTACCTTGTCAACAAGGAAGCTCCGCCGGCTCAGGAGCGCCTGCAGAGTCCTGAAGAGCGTGAAAAGCTGGACGGCCTGTACGAGTGCATTCTGTGTGCTTGCTGTTCAACGTCGTGTCCTTCTTTCTGGTGGAACCCGGATAAATTCATTGGTCCGGCGGGACTGCTGCAAGCCTATCGTTTCTTGGCGGATTCTAGAGATACCGCCACTGAGGAGCGGCTGGCTAATCTGGACGATCCGTTCAGCGTGTTCCGATGCCGAGGCATCATGAACTGCGTTAGCGTTTGCCCCAAGGGTCTGAACCCGACTCGGGCCATTGGCAAAATCCGCACCATGTTAATGCAGCAGGGCACCTAGCTGCGTCATGGCCGAGGTCTGACTGGCCCTCGGCCTTTGAGTGCCCAGGACGTCCACACACAAGAGGTTGATGAAGTTCAGCCTCAGACGGAGACTGCCGCGAGGGCAGCAACCCGAAAAGCAGCAGCAGCGGCCCCTAAACATGATCCAACTAGGGCTCATTCGCAAGAAACTGCCATTGATATGCTCAAAACCCTTGGCAATGCTGGCCGGAAGGCCGAGAATCCCCTTTATTCCCAGATCGTCAGGTCTGCGGTGCTCGCACCAAGTGTGAGTGGTTCAAAGAACGTTTCTATTGAGTGATTTCAGTGGTGTTTCGTGACCATAGCCCCTGGACTAGCCGATTGCCCAGTGGGGTAAAAAGAGGACAGTTGTGACCGAAGGTTTCATGCAGCGGATGCTGCGCAGTTCACACCTTGGTGGACAAAATGCAGCTTATATCGAAAATTTATATGAAGAGTATCTGCGTGATCCCACGGAGATTCCCGAGGCATGGCGTAGCTACTTTGACACGCTGCCCACAGTAGAGACCACGATCGGACCCGATACTCCTCACTCAGAGGTGGTGCAGCACTTTGAGCGCTTGGGCCGGAATCGTCTCAAGGCGCGACCGGAAAAAGTGGCGACGGAGATATCCAACGCCCATGAAACCCAGCAGATGCGGGTTCAAGACCTAGTGGCTGCCTATCGCCACCGCGGCCACAAGCGGGCCAATATCGATCCCTTGGGCATGATGGAGCGTCCGGTCATGCCGGTGCTGGATTTGGCCTATCACAATCTGTCTCCTGCCAGTCTGGATGAGACCTATCAAACCGGCACGTTCCATTACGGGGATGGTGCGGCGAAGCTGCGAGATTTGGTTCAGGCCTTGGAGAGTACGTATTGCGGCTCAATCGGTGCGGAATATATGCACATTGTTGATACCCGTGAACAGTTGTGGGTGCAGCAGCGCCTTGAAAGCGCTCGTGGCAAGCCTCAGTTCGATGCAACCCAAAAACAGCGCATCCTCGAACGCTTGATCGCAGCGGAAGGGCTAGAGAAATACCTGCACCGACGTTATCCGGGCACCAAGCGATTCGGACTGGAGGGCGGCGAGAGCTTGATTCCTATGTTGCACGAACTGCTGCAGCGTTTGGGCACTCACGGTGTGCGCGAATCGGTGATCGCCATGGCCCACCGGGGCAGGCTGAATGTTCTGGTGAACGTTTTGGGCAAAAACCCCGGTGAACTTTTTGACGAATTCGATGGCCGCGTTCAGAGCGAAAACGGTTCCGGTGACGTTAAGTACCACCAAGGCTTTTCCTCTAATGTGATGACGCCGGGCGGCGAGATGCATTTGGCCCTCGCTTTCAATCCATCGCATTTGGAAATTGTTGCCCCGGTTGCGGAGGGTTCGGTTCGAGCCCGCCAGGATCGCCGCAAGGACTACGCTGGCGACCTAGTTGCCCCCATTGTCATTCATGGCGACGCGGCCTTTGCGGGCCAAGGTGTGGTCATGGAGACGTTCCAGATGTCGCAAACCCGTGGGTTCCGGACCGGCGGAACGGTACACATCATTGTCAACAACCAAATTGGTTTTACCACGCACAAGCAAATCGATGCACGCTCCACGGAGTATTGCACCGAAGTGGCCAAAATGGTCCAAGCACCGATCCTGCACGTCAACGGCGATGACCCTGAGGCGGTGATTTTTGCGACCCAACTGGCTGCCGATTACCGCATGGAATTCCGCAAAGACGTCGTCATTGATCTGATCTGCTATCGGCGCAGGGGTCACAATGAGGCGGAAGAGCCGATGAAAACGCAGCCGCTGATGTACCAAAAGATTCGTTCCCAGAATACGGTCTGTGCGCTGTTTGGTGAAAAGATGGTGCAAGAAGGCGTTGTGCAGGCGGAAACGGTGGATGCCATGACCGAGCAGTACCGCACCACATTGGAAGAGGGCAAGAGCGTCGCCCTCGATCTCGTGCATGAGCCAGACACCAAACTGTTCGTGGATTGGACGGCGTACCTCAACAACGACACCGATGCGCCAGCGGACACGAGTTTTGATAACGCTACTTTTCAAGAATTAACCAATCGTCTTGAAAGTTTGCCGGATGGCTTCGTCCTGCATCGCCAAGTCACGAAGATCCTCGAAGACCGTCGCAAAATGG
>JAYNPH010000055.1:7274-7778 GCA_038113685.1 Gammaproteobacteria bacterium | reverse complement strand
ACGCAACCCTGATCCATCAGGGGTATCCCGTGCGTCTGACTGGCCAAGATGTCGGAGTGGGGACGTTTTCTCACCGACACGCGGCCCTACACAATCAAAAAGACGGTTCCCGCCTGATTCCCCTGAATCTGCTGCGCGAAGACATTACCTTTGACCTGTACGATTCACTGCTGTCAGAAGAGGCTGTATTGGCGTTTGAATACGGCTACGCAACCACTGCCCCCAATACCCTCGTCGTGTGGGAGGCTCAGTTCGGCGATTTTGCCAACGGCGCACAGGTAGTCATTGATCAATTTATAAGCTCTGGTGAAACCAAGTGGGCTAGGCTATGCGGTTTGACCATGCTGCTGCCCCATGGTTTTGAAGGCGCTGGCCCTGAGCATTCGTCTGCGCGACTGGAGCGGTTTTTACAGTTATGCGCTGAGCACAATATGCAAATTTGCGTGCCGTCTACTCCTGCTCAGGTGTATCACATGATCCGGCGGCAAGCGATCAGACCAACTC
>JAYNPH010000055.1:0-7264 GCA_038113685.1 Gammaproteobacteria bacterium | reverse complement strand
CAAGCCACTGATTGCGATGACGCCCAAGAGCCTGTTGCGCCACAAGCTGGCGGTATCAACAGTGGACGAACTGTGTGACGGCCAGTTCCAGTTGGTGATTGGCGAGACAGAAGAGCTTGATGCCAAAAAAGTTAAACGTGTGGTGTTGTGTAGTGGCAAAGTTTACTTCGACCTCTGGGAAGCGAGAGCCGAGCAAGACCTGAAGGATGTGGCCATCGTGCGCATCGAACAACTCTATCCATTCCCGGATGCTCAGTTACTGGAGGCGCTGGCGCCTTACGGTAAGCTGAACCAAGTAATTTGGTGTCAGGAAGAACCCATTAATCAAGGCGCTTGGTTTTCAATTCAGCACAGGCTTCGCCGGGTTATTAAGGGGCTGAAAGCCTCACCGAGCCTGCACTACGCTGGACGAGAAGCCTTTGCTGCGCCGGCCGTAGGTTACGCCAGCGTGCACATTGAACAGCAACAGCGACTGATCCAGTCGGCTCTCACCGAAGAACCCAGCGATGATATGGAGAATGGACTTTGAGCATGGAAATTAACGCCCCTATCTTTCCAGAGTCGATAGCGGATGGCAGCGTTGCCCAGTGGTATTTCAAGCCCGGAGACTTTGTTGCCCGTGACACCTTGCTGGTGGACATCGAGACCGACAAGGTCGTCATCGAAGTATTCGCGCCAGAGGATGGCGTACTGCAGAGCATCGTGAAAGCAGAAGGCGAGACGGTGCTTTCCGAGGAAGTGATTGCACATTTTGAAGCAGGCGCGTCGGCATCAACGTCTCAGTCTACGGAAGAAGGCACCCAAGCCGATGTGGAAGCTACCCCGGAAGCTACCGCCGACGGCGACCGCTTTGCCAGCCCCGCGGCAAAGAAGATGGCGGCGGAAGCTGGGCTGAACATTGCAGGGCTTGCCGGTAGCGGGCGCGATGGCCGAATTACCAAGGAAGATGTGGCCAAGGCCTTGGCTTCCGGTGGAAATGCCGAAATGACAGAACCGCCAGCGCAGCCCGAGGTGCCGGTAGCGCAAGCCGCACCAGCGGCGCCAGTTGCTGCCGAGCTTCCGATCACGGGTGACGAAGAACGGGTAGAACGGCGGGTGCCCATGACCCGGCTGCGAGCGAGCGTTGCCAAGCGTCTGGTGGAGGCCCAGCAAAACGCGGCCATGTTGACCACGTTTAACGAAGTCGACATGCAACCCATCATGCAGTTACGCAAGCGTTATCAGACGGAATTTCAGGCGGCTCATAACGGTACTAAGCTAGGTTTTATGTCCTTCTTCGTGCGTGCGGCTACGGAGGCGCTGAAACGCTTCCCGTCTGTGAATGCCAGCATCGACGGCGACGATATCGTCTATCACGGCTATTACGACATTGGTGTTGCGGTCTCGACGGATCGCGGTTTGGTCGTCCCCGTTGTCCGAGACGCCGATGCCTTGGGGCTGGCTCAGATTGAAGACCAAATCATGGCCTACGGTGAGAAGGCTCGCGCCGGTAAACTCGCCTTAGAAGATATGGCCGGAGGTACCTTTACGATTTCGAACGGCGGAATTTTCGGGTCTATGATGTCCACCCCCATCCTCAATCCGCCGCAAACTGGGGTGCTGGGTATGCACAACATTCAGGATCGGGCAGTAGTCGTCGATGGCGAAATCGTCATTCGGCCCATGATGTACCTAGCGCTGTCCTACGACCACCGACTGATCGACGGCCGGGAAGCGGTGCAATTTCTGGTCGCGATCAAAGGCATGCTGGAAGATCCGGCGCGCATCTTGTTGGAGCTTTAAAATGAGTAACTCCTACGACGTAATCGTCATTGGCGGCGGCCCTGCCGGATACCACGCCGCTATTCGTGCTGCCCAGTTGGGTATGAATACTGCCTGCATCAATATGATGTTGGACAAAGAAGATAAGCCAGTGTTGGGCGGCACCTGTCTTAACTGGGGGTGCATTCCGTCCAAAGCGCTGTTAGACGCTTCGCATAAGTTCGTCGAGGCTCAGCACGACTTTGCCGACATGGGAATCAAAACCGGCAAAATCAGTGCAGACGTGCCAAAAATGATCGCGCGCAAGGATCAGGTGGTGGCTGGCCTCACTGGCGGCGTTGCCGCGCTGTTTGAGGGTAATGGGGTTATCTCGCTGCCCGGCAAGGGACGGCTTTATGCGAACCGTCAGGTGGGCTACACGCTCCACGGTGGTGAGGAACAGATGCTGCAAGCCGAGCATGTGATTCTGGCGCCGGGATCTGTGCCAGCGGCCATTCCGCCAGCACCGCTCACCGGGGACTTGATTGTCGACTCCACTGGAGCCCTTGAATTTAAACAAGCGCCAAAGCGCCTTGGCGTAATCGGGGCTGGGGTCATTGGTCTGGAACTGGGCAGCGTATGGAATCGTCTTGGATCTGAAACCGTCATTTTAGAGGCTATGGATGACTTTTTGCCCATGGCGGACCACCGCATCAGTCGCGACGCCAAAAGAATCCTAACCAAACAGGGTTTGGATATTCGCATGGGCGCACGGGTTACTGGCACGGAAGTGAAGGGCAGCGGCAAAAACAAGTACGTCAGTGTTACCTATCAAGATAAAGACGGCGAGCAGGTGCTTGAGGTGGATCGGTTGATTGTCGCCGTGGGTCGTTTGCCCTACACCGAAGGGCTACTAGCGCCGGATTCAGGGGTTAATCTCGACGAGCGCGGCTTCCTCTATGTCAATGACCTTTGTGCAACCGATGCCACCAACGTCTATGCGGTAGGCGACGTGGTGCGCGGCCCGATGCTGGCCCACAAGGGCATGGAAGAGGGCATTATGGTCGCTGAGCGGATTGCTGGGCATAAACCGTTGGTCAACTATGACACGGTGCCGAACGTCATCTACACCCACCCGGAGATCGCTTGGGTCGGGAAAACCGAGCAACAGTTAAAGAGTGACGGGGAAGATTTCAGCGTGGGCACCTTTCCCTACGCAGCCAACGGCCGTGCCCTAGCGGCGGGAGAGAACGAGGGCATGATTCGGCTGATCGCAGATACCGAAACCGACCGCATTTTAGGCGTCCATGTTATCGGGGCGCAGGCTTCAGAACTGATCGCTCAGGCGGTCATCAGTATGGAATTCAGTGCATCTGCCGAGGATTTAGGGCTGATCATGTTCGCCCATCCAACGCTGTCCGAGGGTATTCACGAGGCGGCCTTGAGTGCGCGGGGGCATGCCATTCACACAGTTAACAGGGCGAAGCGATCCTAGGGTCTGTCGTCACGATTCTACAAATTAGATTTACCATCAGGGTTTAAAGAGGGAGTAAACAAGCACCATGAATCTACACGAGTATCAGGCCAAGAGTCTGTTTGCCAGCTACGGCCTGCCAGTGTCCGAGGGTTATGCGGTAGATACCGCTGACGAAGCCGTCGCTGCTGCGCAAAAAATCGGCGGTGACCGATGGGTTGTCAAAGTACAGGTTCATGCTGGAGGCCGAGGTAAGGCCGGCGGCGTCAAGCTTGCCGACTCTTTAGACGAGATCCGTGCGTTTGCAGATCAATGGATCGGCAAAAATCTGGTGACTATTCAGACGGACGAGAACGGTCAACCGGTAAGCAAAATCTACGTCGAAAGCTGTACGGACATTGACCGAGAGCTGTATCTCAGCGCGGTGATCGACCGAGGAAGCAGGCGGATCGTGTTCATGGCTTCCACTGAAGGGGGTGTGGAAATCGAGCAGGTTGCCGAGGAAACCCCAGAAAAAATCCTGCGAGCTACCATCGATCCCTTTGTTGGCGCACAGCCCTATCAAGGCCGAGACCTCGCGTTCAAGCTCGGTTTAGAGGGCGCTCAAATACGACAATTTTCCAATCTTTTCATGGGTTTATCGAAGTTATTTGAGGAAACAGATTGTTCTTTGCTAGAAATCAATCCATTGGTTGTCACCACAGACGGGAACATCCACTGCCTCGACGCCAAGATTAATATCGATGGTAATGCCCTATACCGACAGCCGGCCATTGCCGAGATGAACGACCCCAGTCAGGAAGATGAGCGCGAGGCCCAGGCGGCAGAGTTCAGCCTCAACTACGTAGCCCTTGAGGGCAATATCGGTTGCATGGTCAACGGCGCAGGGTTGGCCATGGGCACCATGGATTTGGTGAAACTGCATGGCGGCAATCCGGCCAATTTCCTGGATGTGGGTGGCGGCGCTACGAAAGAGGCCGTAGCGGAAGCGTTTAAGATCATACTGTCCGATAGCGCCGTGAAGGCAGTATTGATCAATATCTTCGGCGGCATCGTTAGCTGCGCCACCATCGCCGAGGGCATTATCGGTGCGGTGCAGGAAGTGGGTGTCGAGGTGCCTGTGGTTGTGCGCTTCGAGGGCAACAACTCCGAGCTTGGCCGCAAGACGTTGGCCGACAGTGGACTGAATATTATTCCGGGCGAATCACTGGTAGATGCCGTTGAAAAAGCCGTAGCCGCAGCAGGAGGTCAAGCATGAGTATTTTGATCAACAAAGACACCAAGGTGATCTGCCAAGGCTTCACCGGCTCCCAGGGCACTCTTCACAGCGAGCAGGCCCTTGCCTACGGAACACAGCTTGTGGGTGGTGTAACCCCAGGCACGGGCGGTACAACGCATTTAGGGCTGCCTGTTTTCGATACTGTGGCCGACGCAGTCGCGCAAACCGGCGCTACCGCCAGCGTAATTTACGTTCCAGCGAGTTTCTGCAAAGACTCGATCCTTGAAGCCCTCAATGCCGGCATTGAGCTGATCGTGTGCATCACCGAGGGTATTCCAACCCTTGATATGCTGGTGGTTAAAGCCCGGCTGGAGCTGAGCGGTGCGCGTATGATTGGGCCGAACTGCCCGGGCGTGATCACCCCCGGCGAATGCAAAATTGGTATTATGCCCGGTGATATTCACCTGCCCGGCAAAGTCGGCATCGTGTCGCGTTCAGGCACTCTCACCTATGAAGCGGTGAAGCAGACTACAGACCGTGGGTTTGGCCAGAGTTCCTGCGTAGGCATCGGTGGTGATCCCATTCCCGGCAGCCATTTCATCGATATTCTGGAGCAATTCGAGCAAGACCCAGCCACCGAGGCCATTGTGATGGTGGGGGAGATTGGCGGTAACGCGGAAGAAGAAGCGGCGGCTTACATCAAAGCTAACGTTACTAAGCCCGTTGTTGGCTACATCGCCGGTGTCACGGCGCCTCCCGGGAAGCGGATGGGCCACGCGGGTGCCATCATCGCTGGTGGCAAAGGTACCGCCGACGACAAATTTGCAGCGCTGCAGGATGCCGGTGTGCGCACGGTTCGCAGCTTGGCGGAAATTGGCGACGCGTTAGCGGAAGTCACCGGCTGGAGTTAGACCGCGAGTCTAGGTTTCAGGGGCGCAATGCCCCTGAAATGCGGTTTTTAAAATGACCTCGTCAAGCCGCGAGGCGAACGCTTGAATTTGCCCGGCTCATCCCCATATCCAAGCGCATACCTGCATCGACAAGCGCAAAGGGGAAACGCCACATGAGCGATACTCAGTCCGAGGACTTATCCGGGAACCAATCCGAAACTCTCAGTTTTCAAACCGAAGCCAAACAACTGCTGCAGCTGATGATTCACTCGCTGTACTCCAACCGCGAGATCTTCCTGCGTGAGCTTATTTCCAATGCGTCGGATGCCATAGACAAACTGCGATTTCGTGCCATCGAAGATGCCTCTTTGCTGGGCGATGATACAGACTTCCATATTGATGTGACCTTTAACAAGGACGCCGGCACTCTGACCATTGCTGACAATGGTATCGGCATGTCGCGGGATGAGGTCATCGCTCATTTGGGCACTATCGCGAAGTCCGGCACCGCTGAGTTTTTGGCAAACCTTACCGGTGATCAAAAGTCCGACTCCCAGCTTATCGGCCAATTCGGTGTGGGGTTCTACAGCGCCTTTATGGTGGCAAAAGAGGTCGAAGTGCTGACCCAAGCCGCCGCTGGAGGTGATGGGGTGCGATGGCGCTCAACCGGCGAAGATGCCTACAGTCTGGATGTGGCCGAAGGCCTAAACCGAGGCACTCAGGTCATCTTGCACCTGCAGGAAGACGCTTTGGAATTCGCCGAAGACACCCGCTTGCGTCACATTGTCACTCGTTATTCCGACCATATCGGCGTACCGGTGAGAATGTTTTCGACGCCCGGCTATGGCGCGTCTGAAGATGAAGAGTTTGTGCCAGAACTGGAGAGTGTGAATTCGGCTCAAGCGTTATGGACCCGATCGAGGTCTGAGGTAGAGGACGAGGAGTACAAAGAGTTTTACAAGCACGTGTCTCACGATTTTGAAGACCCGCTGACCTGGAGCCACAACCGGGTTGAGGGGAAGTTTGAGTACACCAGTCTAATCTATTTGCCTAAGCGTGCCCCCTTTGACTTGTACAACCGCGATTTGCCCAAGGGCTTGAAACTGTACGTTCAGCGGGTCTTCATCATGGACGATGCGGACCAGTTTCTGCCGTTATATCTGCGCTTTGTAAAGGGAGTTATCGATTCCAACGATCTGCCGTTAAATGTGTCACGGGAAATTTTGCAGCAGGATGAACGCGTCACTTCCATCCGCAACGCAGTCACCAAGCGCGTGCTTGGGATGCTAGAGGACATGGCCAAAAAGGAACCCGAGCAGTACCAAACCTTCTGGGACGAATTCGGCGAGGTGATTAAAGAGGGCGCGGGAGAGGACTTTGCCAACCGGGCCGCTATTTCCAAGTTGCTGCGATTTGCGTCAACGGCGGGAGAAGGCGGCACCAAGAGTGTGGGCTTGGAAGACTACCTCGCGCGGAAAAAAGAAGACCAAGAAAGCATTTATTACATCTGCGCAGAAACCTATGAAACCGCCAGTAACAGTCCCCATCTTGAGATATTCAAAGACCGGGGCGTGGAAGTGTTGTTGATGTTTGACCGCATCGACGAGTGGCTGATGAGTTCGCTGAACGAATTCGAGGGTGTGTCTTTTGTCGATGTTATGCGCGGCGATGTGACTTTGCCCGGTGAGTCCAAGTCCGACGACGATAAGGATGATGAGGAAGCCGCGGAGCATCCTTTGACTGAGCGCATTCAGGCAGTTATCGGCGACAAAGTGGAAGGCGTTCGACCCTCTAAGCGGTTGACGGATTCTCCCGCCTGCCTCGTGCTGTCGGACTACGGTGTGGGCATTCAGATGCGTAAAATTTTGGAGGCCAGTGGTCAATCCATGCCGGAAACCAAGCCATTCTTTGAATTCAATGCCGATCACCCGCTGCTGCACA
>JAYNPH010000054.1:0-14099 GCA_038113685.1 Gammaproteobacteria bacterium | reverse complement strand
CGTTTCCTATGTCGCCAACCACTCGAATTCGTTACTGCCTTGGTACTACAAAGTCAGCGCAGTTTGGGGCGGGCACGAAGGCTCGTTCCTGCTCTGGATTTTAATCATGGGCACTTGGATGCTGGCCTTTTGTCTGCGCTCGGACCAATACCCTGAGAGGTTCACCACGCGGGCGCTGGGCGTATTGTCTCTGCTGAATCTAGGTTTCATCTGTTTCGCGCTGTTTACCAGCAACCCCTTTTTACGCCTTATCCCGCTGTCGCCTGCCGACCTTAATCCGCTGCTTCAGGACTTTGGTTTAATTGTTCATCCGCCACTGCTCTACGCTGGCTATGTCGGCCTAGCCATCCCTTTCGCCATGGCGGTGGCTGCCTTATTGGAGGGGCGGGTGGACGCCACCTGGGCACGCTGGAGCCGCACGTGGACCAATATGGCTTGGGCGTTGCTTACCTGTGGAATTGCTCTGGGCAGTTGGTGGGCTTACTACGAGCTGGGCTGGGGGGGCTGGTGGTTTTGGGATCCGGTTGAGAATGCTTCCTTTATGCCTTGGCTGGCTGCCACCGCCCTAGTGCATTCCCTGTCGGTGACGGAAAACCGAGGGACCTTTAAAAGCTGGACTCTGCTGCTGGCCATCACCGCATTTTCCTTTTCGCTGCTGGGGGCGTTTATCGTGCGCTCCGGGGTGCTGACGTCGGTGCACTCATTCGCCGTGGACCCCGAACGGGGTATGTACATACTGATTTTCCTAGCCTTGGTTGTGGGGGGGTCTTTGAGCCTTTATGCGGTTCGAGCCGGGCAAAATACGGCAAAGGTTGGCTACGAGATACTCAGTCGAGAATTCTTCATGCTGGTGAACAACATCATCATGGTGGTTGCGTTGGCGGTAGTACTCTGGGGCACCCTGGCGCCCATCGGCTACGAGGCTCTTACCGGTGGCCGGATATCGATCGGCACGCCATTCTTTAACGCGTTTTTTGTCCCCTTGGGCTTGCTGCTACTGGGTGCTCTTGCGCTAGTGCCGGTGCTCAACTGGAAGCGCACCAGAGTGCAGATTTTCACAAGTGTTTACCAAGCCTTGGGCGTATCAGGCTTATTGGGTGGGCTGGTTTGGTTTGCTCTCGATCCGGCAACCCTGCTTGTTGCCGGCGCTATCGCGCTTTCCGCTTGGGTAGTGCTGACCCACGCAAGGCATCTTTGGTTTCGGTTGCGCAAGGGGAGTGTGCCAGCAGCCTACATTGGCATGACGTTGGCGCACGTGGGCTTCGCCATGGGCACGACCGGGATAGCGGTGACCGCGACTCAATCGGTGGAGTCTGATGTGCGCATGAGCCCCCAAGGCAGTATCACCCTAGCCGGTCAACAGGTGACCTTTGTCGGCGTTACAGACGTTCTAGGGCCAAACTATGCTGCCCAGCAGGGGATTTTTATCGTCAACGATGGCGATAGGCGTTACGAGCTTCGGCCTGAGAAACGTCAATATTTCGCTGGAGGCAACACCATGACCGAGGCGGGAATTTCCGCCGGATTCCTAGCCGATACCTATATTTCTCTCGGCGAGCCTCTCGATGGCGGGGCCTGGGCCGTGCGCGCCCACTACAAACCACTGGTGCGCTGGGTGTGGCTTGGTGCGTTGCTTATGGCCTTTGGCGGAATCCTCGCAGTTTTTGATAAGCGCTATGCTCGTCAGCGGCGCAGGCAGTTGGTGCGGCAGGGGGAGGTGACGGTCTCGTGAGTCGCGCCAGCCTCTTTGTGCCCTTAGGTGTTTTCATCGTAATCCTGACCCTTGGCTATGTGGGATTTGATCTCGGTGCCCGCAGCGAGTTGCCGTCTGCCCTGCTAAACAAACCCTTTCCCGAGTTCAACGCGCGGCTTCTGGGGGAGCAGGACCAGTCGATCACCCGTGACGATCTGCTTGGGCAGCCCACCTTGGTGAATGTTTGGGCGACGTGGTGCCCGACCTGTCTCAGCGAACATGAACAACTGATGCAGATTGCAGCAACAACCGATGTGCAGATTGTCGGAGTGAATTATAAGGACCGTCCGGACAAAGCACTGCAGTGGCTGGCTCAGTTCGGAAATCCTTATCGCTGGGTGTTGGATGATCGTGACGGATTGCTTGGCATCGAAATGGGGGTTTACGGAGCGCCGGAGACGTTCTTGTTGGACGCTCAGGGACAGGTGGTCTACAAGCGAGTAGGCGACATTAATCCCCGCATTTGGCGATCGGAATTGGCCCCGAGACTGCTGGAGCTTGGGGTCAGCATTGCCCCGGGAGAAAGCCAGCCATGACGTCCGGTCAATCCGGCAGATGGATCCTCAGTCAGTTAACCCTAGTGGTCTTGGCTTGGTGCAGCGCAGGTGTTTGTTTCGCGGTTTCCCAGATCGATACCTTTGTGTTCAGCGACGAGATGCAAGAGCGCCGGTACCGTGCTCTGATCGATGAGTTCCGCTGCCCCAAGTGTTTGAACACAAATCTAGCGGGCAGTGATGCGCCGATCGCTCAGGATCTGCGCAAGGTTGTCTATCGCCTCGTGGTTTTAGAAGAAAAGACCGACCAAGAAGTTCGAGATCATCTTCAGGTCCGATACGGAGACTTTGTTCTTTATGACCCGCCTTTCAACGCCCGTACTTGGTACATCTGGGTCGTGCCAATCGGTTTGGCGTCGCTAGGGGTCTGTGTTTTGCTGGGACTGCATAGCAGAGTTTCACGTCGGCACACTGTCCTTGATTCAGAGCAGCAGGCGCGGCTTCGCGGCATCGTTCAAGGACAGGCGGTGGAGGCCGCTGCCCCGGCAGATGAGCAGAACCCGGAGATGAAGCCTTGATCGGTTTGTTTTTTCTCTTAGCGCTGCTGGCCTTGCTGTGTGTTTTGGCACCGGCTGTGTGGTCGCCCCGGCGTTCTGAAATCTCCGGTCTCGCAGATGCAGCGGAGTCGAGCCGGCTTTGGTACCAGCAACGCCTAGAGGCGTTGGCGGCAGAGGAAATCGATTCCGCGCAGCGCGCTGAACTTGCCGACGAGTTAGCAACTGTGCTGCTCGCCGAATACCCAGACGAATTACCGGATGCCGATGCTGCATCGCCAGTGTCCGGCTCCGGACGGTTCAGGCCTGCAAATGTCTTGCTGTTGCTTGGTACGTGTTTGGTTATCTTGGCCGTGGGTTTATATGCCCAGTTGGGCAGTTATGGAGCGACCAAGATTCAGGGTGCTCAA
Source organism: Gammaproteobacteria bacterium (assembly GCA_038113685.1). Classification (GTDB taxonomy): domain Bacteria; phylum Pseudomonadota; class Gammaproteobacteria; order Pseudomonadales; family Azotimanducaceae; genus UBA4421. Next base: position 10,888 of record JAYNPH010000054.1, on the reverse strand, counting down.
GAGATTTTGGCGCTAGATCCAGAAGATAACGGTGACGCGCTGCGCAACTGGCAAAGCCGACTCGGTGAATGGTTGGTCAGTGAGCCGCAGGATGCTCAAAGCTGGTATTTGCTGGGTCATGCTCACTTAAAGTTGGGCGAGTTTTCCTTAGCATCCAGTGCTTTTCAGCAGGCTCACGAATTTGCTGACAGCGACGTGTCGGTAAAGTTTTACTGGTTGCAAGCCCGCTATCTGGAGAAACAGGGCGTACTGGACAAGCTCAGCCGGCGCTTAGCCGAGGACATTTTGGCTGTGGACTCAAATAACCCTCAGGTGCTGGAGATGCTGGCTGTTGCCGCGATCAGCGAGGGTGATGCAGCTTTGGCCATCACCATGCTGAACCGCACCCTGAATAGCGAGCAGCGTCCCGAGCGCATACAGGCTACTGTGGATGCCCTTGGCGCCTTGCGCTCGGCTTATGCGCAGCAAGGAGCGGCCGCTTTTGGTGTTGAGGTTAACGTGGCCATGCTCAGCAGCGACGACAAAACCCCCACGGGGGTTGTTTTTGTAGTGGCCCGTCCCGTTGGTGGCGGCATGCCTTACGCCGTTGTGCGTCGGCCAAGCTGGCTCCTGCCCTTTTCTGTAACGCTGGATGACCTAGTGAGCATGAGTGGCACCCGACTATTGTCTCAGGCTGATGGTTTTGAGGTGCTCGTGCGCCTGAGCACTAACGGCTTGGCGCAAGGTGAGGCCGGCGATTGGCAATGGATTTCACAACCGCTAACGAGCGGCGGATCTGCGAAGCGACAACGGTTACAGGCGCGACTGTCGCCGCCAATCTGAATGCCCTCATAGACGGCTGATGCGATACCAATAAAGCGCATCTTTTAGGCCAACATAAACCACAAAAATGTGACGTAGGTAGGCCGGATGAATTAAGCTATCAGGCTATCGAGGGGCGTGCGAAAAGATCTCATGAGATTGAAACAAATCAAGCTTGCTGGCTTTAAGTCATTCGTGGACGCTACCACGGTAACGCTGCCGGGCAACCGATGCGCGGTAGTGGGCCCTAACGGCTGCGGCAAGTCGAATATCATCGATGCGGTTCGGTGGGTGATGGGCGAAAGCTCTGCCAAGCAGCTTCGCGGCGAAAATATTACCGATGTCATCTTCAACGGTTCGAACAGCCGCAAACCGAACAATGCCGCCAGTATCGAGCTGATTTTCGATAACAGCGATGGGCGCATTGGCGGCGAATACGCGGCCTATGCCGACATCGCCATACGCCGGGAAGTGAGTCGGGACGGCCAGTCAAATTACTTGCTCAATGGCAGTCGATGCCGGCGGCGAGATATCCAAGACATCTTCTTGGGCACTGGCTTCGGTCCTCGCAGTTATTCCATTATTGAGCAGGGCATGATTTCCCAGTTAGTGGAAGCTAAACCCGAAGAACTGCGTGTCTACCTTGAGGAAGCCGCCGGGATTTCCAAATACAAAGAGCGACGCCGAGAAACTCACAACCGAATCAAGCACACCCGGGAAAATCTCGAACGCATCAACGATATTCGGGAAGAGCTAGGCCGACAACTGGATCGGCTGCAACGCCAAGCACAGGCGGCTGAACGCTATCGGACCCTGAAAACCGAAGAATCTCTGCTCAATGCCCAACTGTATGCCCTTCGCTACGCTGCCTTGAAAGAAAATCTGACCCAGCGGGAACAAAAGATTCAAGCCCTTGAAATTGACTTGGAACGCGCAATTGCGGAACAGCGACGGGTAGAAGCTCAGATTGAAGGCAGACGCCAAGCCTTTAGCGAGCAGTCTGAACAGGTAAATCAGGTACAGGAGCGTTTCTACCAGGTCGGTTCGCAGATCACCCATTTGCAAGAGAGTTTGCAGTTTAACCGTCAGCGCCTAACCCAGTTGAAGGAGGAGTTGGAGCGCGCGCGGCAACGGAGCGTAGACGCAAACAATCAGGTCTCCAGTGACGACCAACAAATACGCCAGATGCAGCAAGAGGTAGCAGAGCTTGAGCCCCAAGTGATTAGCTTGGCGGAAGGTGACCAAACGGTGCAGGCCGCCTTGGCTGATGTCGAAGCCAAAAATCGGGAGTGGCAACAAAGGTGGGATGCGTTTAACCAACAGTTTTCGGCCAATGAACAGGAAGCGCAGGTTCAAACTTCACGCATCGAATACCTGCAGCAGCTGATCGAGCGGCTCGGCAATCGGGCTCGCGAGCTGGAGCGGCTGGCAGCCGACCAGCCGAAGCAGGAAGGCCAGCTCGTTGAGCAAATGGCGCTCGAGATCGATGGTTTGGAAAGCCAAAGCAGGACCTTGGGCGAGCGTATCGACGAATGTCGTCAGCGCTTGGGGGAAGCTAAGGAAGCGACTCAAGCTCAGGAGCAAGCGCTGGAAAGAGCCCGTGGACAGGCCCAGCAGCTGCGAGGACAGGCGGCCAACTTACAGGCAATTCAAGATGCTGCCCTGAGCAGTAATGTGCCCGAAGCCGAAACATGGATACAGCACAATGATCTGAGCGATGCCCAGCGCCTAGGTGAAAACCTGTCTGTGGTGCCGGGGTGGGAACGGGCGGTGGAGTCCGTTCTGGGGCGATTTATGCAGGCGCTACAGGTGGACGATTTATCCGGCTTTGCCGGCACGCTAAGCCAGTTGGCGGAGGGCGATTTGGCACTGGTGGAGACCGGTGCCGTGGATGGAGAAGACGCCCGTAACGAAGCCTTGGCGCTACCCACGGTACGATCCTTGTTGCGCGCACATTCATTGGCCGGTAGTTCCCTGCTGTATGGGGTATTTGCTGCGGAAAGCGCGGAGGTGGCCTTGAATAAGCGCCAGCATTTGGCGCCGGGTCAAAGCATCATCACCCGAGAGGGTTTCTGGGTAGGTCCAGATTGGATGCGCGCGCTCCACGATGAGGATCAAACCCAAGGCATTATTGAGCGCGGACAGGCTTTGGAGTCGCTAGCCTTGCAGATAGAAGAGGCGGATGGGGCGGTCACGACGGTGCAGGATCAACTGCATGCGTCGCGAACCATGGTCGAGACCTTGGAGGCGAAACGCGAAGAACTGCAGCGCCAAGTCAATGAGTTGAATCAGAATTTAAGCACGCGTCGAACCGATCACGGAGTGACCCGGGTCAAACTTGAAGAGGCTGCTGTTCGCCAGCAACAAATTCGTAAGGAATCAGGCGAGGTGGCAGAGCAAATTTCCCAGGAAAAAGCGCGGCTGCAACAGGCCCAAAGTGCGCTTTCCGAGGCTGAGACTCTGCGTTCAGAGCAGAGCCAAACGAAGGCCAGCTTGAGCCAAGAGCGAGAGGCGTTGGGTGAGCGCTTGCAGCAAAGCCGTGACGCAGCCAGAAGCAGTCGGGATAAATTTCATGCGTTAAATGTTCGCCTTGAGTCCTTGCAGTCTCAGCTGAAGGTCAGCGTCACCGCTCGACAACGGTTGGTAAGCCAGCAGAGCCAACTTGGCGAACAAATGACAGCAGTGCAGCAAAGTATTGCGGAAACTGAGCAGCCCATTCCAGAGCTGGAAGCCCAGTTAACATCCAAACTCGACGCCCGTGTTCAGATTGAAGAAGAGCTCGGACAGGCGCGTGCTCAGTTGGAGGAAGTAGAGGCGGGGATAGCGACGCTGGAAAGTCAGCGGGGTGGCGTCGCCGAAGGTGTTGCCAAGGTGCGTGAGGCGTTAGAAAACGAGCGTGTCCAGCGTCAAGGTATGACCGTGCAGGAACACAATCTATTAGAGCAGTTAGCGGCTACGGGTCACGAACTGGAACCGGTGCAGCAGCAGATGCCCGAGGGCGCATCAGAAGCCGCTTGGGTTGAAGAAATAGAGCTTATGGCCCGGCGCATTCAGCGCCTAGGAGCGATTAATCTTGCGGCTATTGAAGAGTTTGATACCGAGTCTGAACGCAAGAATTACCTAGATGCCCAAGCCACAGACCTCGAGCAGGCCCTCGATACACTGCTTGAGGTCATGCAAAAGATCGACAAAGAAACCCGCGTTCGCTTCAAAGAAACCTTCGAAGCGGTGAACACCAAACTTGGCGAGTTGTTTCCCAAAGTGTTTGGAGGCGGTAGCGCCACGTTGGAGCTAACGGGCGATGACTTGCTTGATACCGGGGTGTCTTTGATGGCTCGACCGCCCGGGAAGAAGAACTCGTCAATTCATCTGTTGTCCGGTGGAGAAAAAGCCATGACCGCGGTGGCGCTGATTTTTGCGATTTTCCACCTGAACCCGAGCCCCGTCTGTTTGCTTGACGAGGATGATGCACCGCTGGACGATATGAACGTGACACGATTTGCAGCGCTGATTCGGGAGATGTCAGATTCTGTTCAGTTTTTGGTGATTACCCACAACAAAATCACCATGGAGATGGCGGATTATTTGATGGGTGTGACTATGCACGAGGCTGGTGTTTCCCGTCTTGTGTCTGTAGACGTGGACGCTGCCGCTGCACTGGCAATCGCCTAGCTGGGCAGTGGAGAAAGCAAGCCCGATCCGGCTAAGGTGTAGGATCGTGGCGGGAAGAGTTAGCGAAGAGGTTCATCGAACCGGTTTTTAATCGCCAAATCATGGGGTGTCGCCCGGCAAAGTGCGGGCGTCGCCAAGCGAAATTTTGCGAGGTGTGTTTTGGATACCAAAGATCTGATCATCGTTGCAGGCAGTATCTTTTTTGCTCTCATTATTGGCCACGGGCTGTGGGTCGCTCGTCGGTCACGAATGAATGACATCCGAATGGATATTCCGACGAAGGATAGCGACTTTGAGGACGTTTCCGAAGCGCCCTCGTCGGAACTGCCCAACGGCGGTGCGCGGATTATTAGCCAGGCGCTACAGGCGGAGTCAAAGCCCCTACAGGATCCAGTTAGCGTCACTGCGGATGACGCTCGCCCAGACCCGATTCGCGGAGAAGGCTCTGAACCCTATATATCCTCGACGCCGCCCGAGCCGACCGAGATGGCGCCCCAGACCGAGGATCTCTTTCCCGGTACGACTGCGGAGACGAAGGACAAATCAAAGCCCGTCTCAACTGCCGGTTCCAGACGATCCAGCGCAGTGGACGACGCCAGTAAAACTAACGGGTCTGGAAAGACGGACAGCCGACGCAAAGAGCCAAAGCTTGAAGACTTGCTGATTCTCGGCGTTATGGCGAAAAACGGAGACAGCTTTGGTGGCGAGGAACTGATCAGCGCGCTGCGTGCTCAAGATCTGAAATTTGGCGACATGGGTATTTTCCATCGACAAGAAAGCGGTTCCGCAGAGCGGCTATACAGCGTGGCCAACGCCGTCGAACCGGGCACCTTTGATTTGTCAGATTTAGAAACTCTGCAAACGCCGGGCCTGACATTTTTCATGCAGCTGCCGGTTCCCGGCGATGCGCTGGAAACCTTGGAAGAAATGATTCGGTCAGCGCGGAAGGTAGCCGCAACCCTAGGTGGTGATATCAAGGACGACACCATGAGTGCTTTAACCGGGCAAACCGTAGAGCATATGAAACAGCGCATTGCAGACTTTGCGCGGAAACAATTGACCAACGCAAATAATCACTAAGGCGTTGCCAGTGAGTACCACTGAGGCCGTTCCAGAGTCGATTCTTGCGCGGGTGGCTGTGTTGCGAGATCAACTCAACCACCATTTGCATCGATACCATGTACTGGATGCGCCTGAGATCGCTGACGCTGAATACGATGCTCTGTTCGATGAACTTGTATCGCTTGAAACCGAATACCCCCAGCTTTACTCGGAGTCGTCGCCAACCCAAAGGGTGGGGGCGCCGGCTCTTGAACAGTTTGAAAAAGTGCAGCACGCACGGCCCATGCTATCTCTGGACAAAGCGACAACGCGGGAAGAGCTGGCCCAGTGGATGCAGCGGTGCCGCAATCGTCTTGGCGATGGCGACCAGTTGACGTTCACCTGCGAGCCAAAAATTGATGGCGTTGCCGTTGCGCTGATCTACGAACAAGGTGAGCTCACGCTGGCCGCCACGCGAGGGGATGGCAACGAGGGCGAGAACATTTCCGCCAATGTCAAAACCATTGGCTCGATACCCCTGAAACTGACGGGGAACGTGCCACCTAGGGTGGAAGTGCGTGGGGAGATCTACATCCCGCTGGCGCAGTTTAAGCGCTTCAATGAATCGGCTCTGGCGCGAGGCGATAAACCCATGGTCAATCCGCGCAACGGGGCTGCAGGCAGTCTTCGTCAACTGGACAGCAAGATCACAGCCGCAAGACCGCTGACCATGTTTTGCTACAGTCTCGGCGGCAGCGAGGGGGATTGGCAACCGCAGAGTCAGCAAGAGGTGCTTGAGACCTTTGCGACTTGGGGGCTGCGAACAAACCCGGCGCTAGAGGCAGTGGCTGATTTGGACGAATGTTTAGATTACATCCAACGCCTAGAACAGCGTCGGGACGATCTAGGTTACGAGATAGATGGCGTTGTGATTAAGGTGAATTCGCTTCAGCAGCAGCAAGTTTTGGGTGCCGTAACGCGCAAGCCGCGTTGGGCTATCGCGTATAAGTTTGCTGCTCAGGAAGCTACCTCGGTTGTGGAGCAGGTGGATTTTCAGGTCGGTCGCACCGGAGCGATTACGCCCGTCGCGCGGCTACAGCCGACCTTCGTAGGGGGGGTCACGGTGACCAGCGCCACTCTGCACAATATGGATGAAGTGGCGCGGCTTGATCTGCATGTTGGCGACCGAGTCATGATTCGGCGGGCCGGCGATGTAATACCCCAAGTCGCCTCGGTGGTGTTGAGTCAGCGTCCTCGGGATGCACGGTCCATAGACTTACCTTCTGGATGTCCTTCCTGCGGTAGTGTCATAGCCCGCGATGGCGATGAGGTTGTGGCCCGGTGCACTGCCTCGCGCGACCGTTGTCCTGCCCAGCGTAAGGAAGGGTTGAAGCACTTTGTGTCTCGTTTGGCATTGGATGTGGACGGACTGGGAGACAAGTTGATTGACCAACTGGTGGACAGCGCCCTCGTTGCCAACGCAGCCGATTTATTCAGCTTGTCTCGCGAGCAGCTGGTTTCCCTAGAGCGCATGGGCGAAAAATCCGCAGATAACCTTCTCGCCGCGCTAGAGTCCTCGAAACAAACATCGCTGCCGAGGTTCATTTATGCCTTGGGAATTCGCGAAGTGGGTGAGGCTACAGCGGCGGGCCTAGCTCGCCACTACGGAGACATCGAAGCCTTGGTGAAGGCGGACCTAGCATCATTAGAGCAAGTGCCGGATGTTGGGCCCATTGTGGCGCAGTCCATTGTTGAGTTTTTTGCTCAAGACGATCAACGCGCACTTATCGTCAAGCTGCAACAGGCCGGTGTGACATGGCCCGCGATAGAGGTTGTGGCGCAGGAAGACCTGCCCCTAGCGGGACAAACCTGGGTGTTGACCGGCACGCTGGAATCCTTGTCTAGGAACGTTGCGAAACAAAGACTTATCGCATTGGGCGCAAAGGTGGCAGGCTCGGTATCAGCAAAAACCACGGTAGTAGTTGCGGGTCCCGGTGCTGGTAGTAAGCTGGAAAAAGCTCAGGCTTTAGGTATTGAGGTACGAACAGAGGCGGAATTGTTAGTGCTGTTAGAATCCAGCGGGAATTCGGAGCAATGATGATAAGACTGGTTGGCTTAAGTTTGGTGGCGGCATTGTTCATGGGCTGCGCTTCTGGCCCACCCTCGGACCCGAACAACATATGCCGTGTTCTGGTAGAAGAAAAACGATGGGCAAAGGATGCTAAAAAAGCGCGAAAGCGATGGGGGCTTCCTCCCCATGTAGGGTTTGCCTTTGTGCATCGCGAGTCAACTTTCCAAGCCAAGGCCAAACCCGCGCGGAAGAAACTGCTGGGTGTGGTCCCCATGGCCCGACCGTCCTCGGCTTTTGGCTATGCGCAAGCGACCGATGAGGCTTGGTCTGATTATAAAAAAAGCACAGGAAGGCGTTTTGTGCAGCGCGATAATATGGGCGATGCGCTGGATTTTATCGGCTGGTACAACCACACCTCCAACAAACGGCTCGGCATATCGAAGAGCGATGCATATAACCTTTATTTGGCGTATTACAGCGGTCATGGGGGTTATGCCCGAGGCACTTGGAAGCGCTCATCGACGATCAAGGGGTATGCGAAAAAGGCCGCGCGGCAGGCTGCGATTTACAAGCGACAGTTGCGACGCTGCCCCGTTTAGTCCGTAACGTCCAAGGCCTCGCTGGTTACAGCTGAAAGAGGTTTTTTGGCGGCTGAGGCAGTTGATCGGCGTTGCGGATAAGACCCGTGAGCCAGTCAATGTAGGGTTTTGCCTGTCGTAGCAGCTTGGCTACGCTGGCGTCGTTTTCATCACTGCGGAAGGCACGCCGAAAGACCGGGGCGTAGTACAGGGGCTTCCCGAAGTAAACCGAGTGGCGGGTGAAATGATTGCGCAGTTCGTTGAACTCTTCTCTGCTATCGACCATGTTTGGTAGCAGCACGATAGGAGGTGTCGGTCCCTCTACGTTGCTTTTCTGCCGAACCAACAACTCGTTGATTTCATCGAGGTATTTCAGCGTCGCAAAGACATCAGCATCACCCACCGATGTCGGGACAAAAACAATATCGCAGTGACTTAAAAAAGTGCTGCGAGAAGGCTCGTTGCCCGCTGGGCTATCAAAGACAATGTATTTTTGGGTGCGGTTAAAGGGGAAATCCGACCCCATATGATTGATCAGGTTGCCGTTGTTAGGTGAGCCCGAGTTCAGAAAAAAATCGTCATTCTCAAGTACCGTGAAGCGAGCATTTTCAAAGCGCCGCAGCGAATCGCTGCTGGTTTTTTGCACGTCGAGATCGATGAGTTCCACCCGAGAGTCTGGGTAGAGGGTAGCCAAGCCCAGGCTGGCCATGAGCGCAAGAGTACTCTTGCCCACGCCACCCTTGGAATTGGCAAAGACGACGCTGCGAGGTTTGGCCAGCGCGGGGTGGCGAACCTCGGTAGGTTTCGCATCATTCAAGGTGACCACCCGTTCAATTGCCAAGGTCTACAGCGCTTCGCTGTTTTCTTCGGATTCTGCAACCTCTTGCTCTTGGGCGACAGCGGCAGTAAATGCTTCCAATCGGTCCGAGACTACTGGCGCGGCGCTCTCGCTAGCCTCCCAGTCGGTAGAGATCTCTCCCACCAACTTGGCGCCTTCCATGCACTCAATAGAGCCGTACTTGATGTTGCCGCGGATTCTGCCAGAGGCGCAGACGGTGAGCTTGCCCGAAAGCTGAAGGCTGTCCTCGACCGTGCCTTCGATTTCGGCAGTTTCGCCAGATATGTCGCCAACAACGCAGCCTGTTGGGCCTACGATTAAGTGCTTCACCGCAACTTTGCCGACGATTTTGCCGTCGATGCGAGCCGTGCCGTCAATGGCTAGGGATGCTCCCTCCAAGTGTGTTGCCGGGCCTACGTAAAATTCGTAGCCTGAGTCGTTTTGCGCCATGTCTGCTTTCCTTTGTTTGAACTAAAAGTTGCTGTTGCTCTTCAAGCGATCAATCCTGCTCACCGCTATGCTTGATTTGCGATCGAAATCGCAGGCTTGTCTGAGTCCTCAGCCATCGTCACAAGTTCCCCGGTAACTACCGCGCCGGGACTGACGGCCAGCTTATGAAAACGAATAACACCACTGACCTGTGCTGAAGCGCCAATGCTGACGCTGTTGGTGCCGGTGACGTTGGCGTCCACTTTGCCAGCAATTTCTACACATGGGGCATTGATCTCGCCGGTAAAAATTCCGCCTTCGAGAATTTTTACGACGCTGGACTTTTCACCATTACACATCACAGAACCATTCACGGTTCCGGCAATGACCAGTTCCTTACAGAACGTAATATCGCCGCTCAGTACGGTTCCTGCGGCAACCAAGCTAGTGGCTGCATTTTGGCTCTGTTTCGAGTTCATGGCCCCAGTTCAGGATGGCATTCAAGCATATAGTCGGTCGAGTCTACTATAAGTTGACACTAAAAATGCCAAAATACCACGGACGGAAGTGGGGCTTTGGGACTAGTAGCTAACGCCCATGCCGGCACGAGCGTCGTTGTTTACGCCGTAGCTGGGAATCGGATAGCGCAGGCCGTTGCTGGCAAGGGCCTCCAGTCCTTGAATTACCTTGGGTAGGAAGTGCGGAGGGATAGCCATCAGAAGTTCGTCCTCCATAACCCCACCGTAACGACGCTCGGCGAAACACGGAATGGATAGGCTGGGTTCGCCGGTTGATAGGGCCTTACCCCAGCTGTCGGCGCAGGCCGATTCGCCCACGCAAGAAAAACTCAGTTTCTCGTAGCCCGTCCACTGCAGGCCGTTGATGAAAATAATCATTTGAGCGGGGGTTGCGTAAATCAGACAAATATCCGGCGGATTTAGACGGCCACTGGCCAAGGGACTCACCGCCATAGCCTCGAATTGCCCATACGGCACGACGTCCATGGCTCGCTGGTGAGCCGCCGCATCTTCGGCTGTGCCGTACCAGACGCCGTTCATACGGTCGCCAGACAACCACTCTTCGTTTCGCGGGTGCAGGCCGATGACGGTACTGCATTGAGCGCCAACAAGATCGTCGGCGGTGATGCCAACCGTCCAGCCGTTACGAGCAGCTTGGCCCACGATCTGATCGGTTGTGTGGATGTCTTTTGGGCGGCGAATGCGGGGTATCTGAGCCATTTCCTCAGCGGTACTGAATAATTTCATGCCGATGGGCGTGGTGCGCAGTCTTAGCAGGCGGTTTAAATCGTCGACGACCTTGGCTCCGTCAAAGTCGAGATCGCTGGCAATAAGGTCGGACATGAAGTTCTCCTTGATAAACGCTAGTTCAAATGGCGATTTTGTTGCTGAAAAAGTCATAACAATACTCGGCCAGGCGCTCAGGTTCAACGTAATGCTC
>JAYNPH010000053.1:0-4736 GCA_038113685.1 Gammaproteobacteria bacterium | reverse complement strand
GCCAGTCCCCCCAGTAGCCACGCGACGGGGAACCCGGTAAATACGAGGGCGATGAAACTGACAAACATGCCAATGGCGAGAATTTCGTTAGCGGCCACCGGCGGATCCTTGGGAATGCAGAAACAAAAAGTGCCACACGCGGATCAGGCGTGCGCCCGCGGTAAGCAACAGCAGAAAAAACCCCAGTGGCAGGGCGGCCTTGATTAACCAGCGCAGGGGCAGTCCTCCGGGCGCATTGGAAACTTCGCCAGCTTCAAACGAACTGGCGACAAAGGGCACGCTGTAAATCAGCACCAAGGCAATGAAGGGCAACAGCAGCAGCAGGATCCCGTACAGCTCAATCCAGGCCTTGGTGCGATGCCTGAAGCGCTCGTGTAGCACGTCTACGCGAATATGAGCATCTGCTTGGTAGGCGTAACCCAAGCCAAGCAGGAACCCAAAGGAATACAGGTGCCACTGCAACTCCTCCATCTCAATTCGGCCTTGGTTAAGCACATAGCGCAGCAGGACATTTGCCACGATAACCCCAAGAAGCACCACCCAAATGAAAGAAGTCAGTCGCCCAATCCGCTCTGCTGCCCGATCTATGCGACGGGACCATGGTGTGTGTGGCAGGTAGTCTTTTGCCATTAAAAGTCCCTTGGCAGGTAGGCTCGGGATTTCCACTGGGCGTATTGGCTTCGAAAGGCCCTTTGAGAGGCGAGAATTTCAGCAAAGTCCGGGTCTCTGTTGGCTTCTTCCTGAAGCACTTGGTCTGAAACTTTGTTCAGCTCGCGAAGCAGCGGCTCCGGCAGGATCTCCGCCGAGACACCAATGTCGGCAAATCCCGCAATGATCTCACCCTGCAATGCCTCTGCTTGCGCCAAGTTGCGTGTCACCGCAGCCGTACAGCCAAGTTCCAGCAGCGCTTGGTCTGCATCAGACAGGGTCTGCCATACGGCCAAGTTCACCACCAGATGCGATGAGGTGAAGGGTTGGTGCCAACCGGGATAGTAGTTGTAGGGCGCAACGCGGTTGAATCCTAGTGACTGATCAACCACCGGCAGGGCGAATTCGGTAGCGTCGATCGCCCCTTTCTCCAAAGCCTGAAATATCTCGCCGCCGGGCAGCATGGTGACGCTGGCTCCGAGCCGCTCGATAACCTGCCCCCCCAGCCCCGCGAAGCGAATTTTTAATCCTTTCACATCGTCCAGGGAATCGATCCGGCGGCGAAACCAACCAGCGGTTTCCGGTCCCGTAATACCGCACAGAATTGGATGAATGTTGTAGCGTTGGTACAGATCCTCGGTTAGCTGGCGCCCGTCACCTTCATACCACCACGCCGTATATTCCCAAGGCTCCATACCAAAGGGCACTGCGGATACCAAGGGCGATGCCGGGATCTTGCCTTGATCGTAGCCGAGCCAGGTGTAGCCGGCAGACACCTTGCCATCCCGAACCGCGTCGGTGATTGAGAAAGCCGGAACGATCTCGCCCGGTTCGAAAATCTGCAGATCGATAGCGCCGCCGCTGGCAGCCTTGATCATGCGCGTCAAATACACGGGATTGTCCCCAAGAACCGGCATGGTGGTTTGAAATACGATGGGAAGCCGCCAAGCGATGCGCGCGGTGCTTGTCTGGGTTTGGGCTGAATTTGTGCTGCCCGCGTCTGGCGCGTGCACCGGCCGAATCGCCAGAGTGCCCAGGGCGCCAACCACGAAGGCCGTTACAACGGCAAACAGGGCGGCTCGGTTGCTTATAGAATTTTTGGACAACTGGATTCTCCCGAAGCGCACCAGCGGCGGTCATGGCCTGCGTAGATCAAGACACCGATTGTGAGAAGCCCGTGGGGTACATGCAAGGTTATCGTGGAGGGTTTGGCTCAATTTTTACACGCATTGAATACAATTGGCCCGGTAGCTTTGCAAGGTCAGGCAGAAATTCTAATTTTCCTGATGGGAATGTATTGATTGTGAGTTATTCCTTTTTTTAGCTGGCGACAGGCTGTTAGCTTGCCGCGCTCAATGTGACCAAAGTTTGGACCTGCTACGGCCAAGCTGTTCGAACGGGCGGAGTCTGTTGCGCACATTGGGTGAAATTTGACCAATAATTGTTGGGGGCTTTATGCAGATCGGAGTACCGAAGGAGACCTGGCCGGGCGAAGTTCGCGCAGCCATGGTGCCTGCAAATGCGAGCAAACTGATCAAACAAGGATTTAGTGTTGCCGTGCAAAGTGGTGTGGGCCTAGCGTCTGGTTATTCAGATGCAGACTATGCAGAAGCCGGCGCCAGTGTGAGCGACGATCGCGGCGCACTGTTGGCTGGCTCAGATATAGTGATGTCGGTGCGAAAGCCCGATGCCCAAGACGTGAGTTCACTAAAGAGCGGTGCGCTGTACATCAGCTTCCTAGATCCCTTCAACGAAAAACCCTTGGTCGAAAGTATTGCCGCCCAAGGTGCGACAGCGATTTCCATGGAAATGGTGCCTCGTAGCACGCGGGCTCAGAAAATGGACGCTTTGTCGTCTCAGGCCAACTTGGCAGGTTATGTGACGGTTATTCAGGCCTCTTTCCATCTACCCAAAATCATGCCCATGATGATGACGCCCTCCGGCACCATTGCCCCAGCACGGGTATTTGTTATCGGCGCCGGTGTCGCCGGATTGCAGGCCATCGCAACGGCGAAACGTCTGGGTGCTCGCGTTGAGGCTTTCGACACACGACCCGTTGTGGCCGAGCAGGTGCAGTCTCTTGGCGCGAAATTCGTTGAGATCGATCTGGGCGATACCGGTCAAACCGATCAAGGCTATGCAAAGGAACTAACCCCGGAGCAGGTGGAACTTCAGCGAGAAGGTCAAAAAGCCGTTATCAGTCAGTCCGATGTGGTGATAACCACCGCCCAGCTGTTTGGTCGGCCCGCCCCGCAAATCGTCGGCCGCGACATGGTGGAATCCATGAAACCCGGTAGCGTCATCATCGACATGGCGGTAGAGACCGGCGGTAACGTGGAAGGTTCGGTCATGAACGAGGTTGTGGACATCAATGGCGTAAAAGTTGTAGGTCAGGGCAACCTGCCCGGTGAAGTCGCGCGAAATGCCAGCGACATGTATTCCAACAACTTGCTGAACCTAGTCATGGAATTTTGGGACAGCGAAGAGAAGACCCTGAACCTAGATCCGGAAGACGAGATCATTCAGGCCTGTGTCATTACCCGAGATGGGGCCGTTGTGAACGAAACCATCAAAAACATCTATAGCGGAGGCTAAATAATGGAAGCCGTATTTTTAGCAATGGTTTTAATGCTGTCGATTTTCCTCGGCTTTGAGCTGATTTCGAAGGTGCCAGCGACCCTGCACACGCCCTTGATGTCCGGCGCTAACGCCATTTCTGGTATTACCATCGTCGGCGCACTGATCTCAGCCGGCGGCGAGTCAGGGGCTATGTCCAGCTATTTGGGCGCAGCCGCGGTGATGTTTGCCATGATCAACGTTGCTGGTGGTTATTTGGTCACCAACCGAATGCTGAGCATGTTCAAAAAGAAAGACACAAACCAGCCGGGAGGTAACTCATGAACCCAGTGATTATTAACCTGTGGTACGTGGTTGCTGCGGCGCTGTTTATCTTCGGATTGAAGCAACTCGGTTCTCCGGCTACTGCCGTGCGCGGCAACGTGCTGTCCTCGCTGGCGATGGTGATTGCCATTGCAGTGACCCTTTTCAACAAAGAAATTTTGACCTTTGAGCTGATTGTTATCGCCGCCGTGATTGGTGCAGTCATTGGCGCCATAGCCGCGCAAAAGGTTGAGATGACCAGCATGCCGGAAATGGTGGCGTTGTTTAACGGCTCTGGCGGCATCGCGAGTTTGATGGTGGGTTGGGCGGCTCTATACAACGTTGGCAACACCACGTTTACCGATGTAACCGTGCTGCTTTCCATCGTCATTGGCGGTATGACCTTCAGCGGCAGTATTCTCGCTTGGGGCAAGCTTAGTGAAGTCATGACCTCGGCTGCCGTGGTCTTCGGTGCCCAGCGCATTGTGAACGCCGGCATTCTCGTTGGCCTTGTGGTCTGCTCGGTTCTGTTCTGCATGGATCCGGCAGTGGATTCCCCCTATTTATATGCGGTAATCGCCCTGTCACTGCTGTTTGGCGTGATGGCGGTGCTGCCTATTGGCGGCGCAGACATGCCAGTGGTGATCTCCCTGCTCAACAGTTACTCGGGCCTGGCTGCCTGTGCCGCGGGTTTTGCCATCAACAACAATATCTTGATCGTCGCCGGCTCCATGGTTGGCGCAGCGGGCATCATCCTGACTAACATCATGTGTAAGGCCATGAACCGATCCTTGGGACACGTACTGTTCTCCGGATTTGGAGCGGTCAAGCAGGCAACCAAGGTCGAGGGCGAGGTTAAGCCGATTGTCGCCGAGGATGCTTTCCTGATTTTGGAAGCGGCCCAGTCCGTATCCTTCATACCCGGTTACGGTATGGCGGTAGCACAGGCTCAGCACGTGGTGCGCGAGCTGGGTGAGCTGCTGGAGAAGAACGGCGCGGAAGTGACCTACGCCATTCACCCGGTAGCGGGACGAATGCCCGGACACATGATCGTGCTGCTGGCGGAAGCCAATGTGCCCTACGATCAACTGGTAGAGATGGAAGACATCAATCCGCGCATCGACAACGTGGATGTGGCGGTCGTGATTGGCGCTAACGACGTGGTCAACCCGTCAGCGCGCAATGACGAGAATAGCCCAATATATGGC
>JAYNPH010000052.1:0-14665 GCA_038113685.1 Gammaproteobacteria bacterium | reverse complement strand
GCCGCAGACGCTGTGCTGCACGAGCCGCCCGGTGCTCACTGGCCTGCGAACACATTGAACACAGTTTACGGGGCGCTAACGTAACGACGAACCCAAAAGCTCACGAGCAATCACGTGTCGCTGCACCTCACTGGGTCCCTCACCAATACGACGAATTCGCATCTCTCGGAACCAGCGCTCGAAGGGCAAATCCTTCGCGACGCCAAGCCCGCCGAACATTTGCATGCAGCGGTCTACGACCCGCCCGCCAGCCTCCGTGGCCACCAGTTTGGCGATGGCCGCTTCCTTGCGGAACGATTCACCGCGCTGGGCCTTCGCCGCAGCCTCAAGGGTTAGCCACAGTGATTGTTTAATATCGATTTCGTTATCCACTAGCATCCACTGAATGGACTGCCGAGAAGACAATGGTGCGCCAAAGGTTTCGCGCTGGGGCACATACTCCAAAGCCATTTCTTGCGCCTTTATGGCGACACCGATGCAGCCCGCAGCATAGGGAATACGTTGTTTGGTCAATCGGTCATTCGCAATAGCGAAGCCTTTGTTCAACTGGCCGAGAATGTTGCCGGCGGGCACTCGCATATCCTCGAAGCTCAATTCCGTTGCGTAACGGGCCGAGCGCAGGGTATGCACCACCCGGCGCACCGAAAATCCCGGGGTGTCTGTGTCGACGATAAAGCAGGTAACCCCGTCCCGCCCCTTGTCATTCGCCGTTCGCGCAAACACCAACCCGTACTGGGCTTTGTCAGCGCCGCTGATCCACAGCTTGCCTCCATTGATGATCCAGTCATCGCCGTCTTGCACAGCCTTTGTCTGAATCGCCCGGGCCGGATCGGAGCCGCCCGAGGGTTCTGACAGACCAAAGAAGCCTTTTTTCTCGCCTCGTAACGTAGGAAAAAGGTATTTTTCTTTCTGCTCCTCTGTCGCTTCAAACAGTTGAGCAAGCCCTGCCCCACCGAAGGTACCGTAACAGGGCACATAGAGTCCGCCCCGGTGCTGGGCCATTTCCACGGCAATCAGCGTGCGGGTCACTAAATCGATATCCGGGCCACCAAACTCCGGGGGTATGTCCAGCCCATACAGACCCATCGCCTTGGTTTTCTCAATCAGTCTGGCGTTATCCTCTGCTGCAAGCTCCTCAGCATCGGGATCAAGGGTCAGCTCCAGCGGCAGGATCTCTTCCCGCACAAAACGGCGCACCATCGAGATGACGAGTTCTTGCTCCTCGGTTAGCTGTAAATTCATCCTGCAGGCCTCAGCCGACCTAGAGCCGACAGTTCGTTGACCGTGACTTCGTCAGGGCCGGGTTCGTTTGCCACCGGTAGTTGGCCGTAATCGTGCAGATGAATCATAAGAAGCTCCTTGTAACGGCTCATATAGGCGGTATTTACCTCCCAGCGCACAAATTCTGCAGCTGGAGTTTGTTGTAACGCATCCGCCACTTCGCCTTTCAATCCAAACTGACTTTTGCCCCCGGCATAGCCGATAAAGATAATGCGCTGGGCCTGATCGGCTAACTGGTACACACCCTGGCTCCCCCCTAGCCGCGACGTGGCGACCGCCGCTGCCTGCCATTCTTTGTTCAGACGAATACTCACACCTGTACTCCTCAATACAACTTCTTGGCTGATCTTAACTTTCCAGCCTCAATGGACCAAGCCTAGACTTTTGCCGCATTCTGGTAATTTACTGCGTACGCTCGCTGATAGGCGGGACGCTGCTGGTGTGCGTCTCGATAGCGCGCCAGCTCATCAGACAATTCGAAGCGGTAGCGCACAGCCCAATCCAAGCAAGAAACTAACATCACATCCGCTAAACCAAAGCGGTCACCAGCAAGAAACTCCTTGCCCTGCAAGTGCTGGGAAATCACTCCCAAATGTTTTTCAGCATAGGCTTTCGCCGAGGTCACAGCCGCCGGCGCTTCGCCATAAATGGTTTCCAGATCTCCGTGACGACGCATCACATACAAGGCCGTTTCATCCAGTTCGCCATAGACATAAGACACCCACTCATCTTCTCTGGCTCGGCCTTCAAGGGTATCGGGAAGGCACAGGGACTCAGGGCTGCCGTGGCGGGCAATCAAGTATCGGCTGATGGCGACGCTCTCTGACAGGCCCATGTGAGCGTCCTGCATATAGGGGATCTTTTGTTTTGGATTGCGCCGGGTGTACTCGTCGGTCTGAGTCTCGCCGGTGCGCGGACCGATACCAAACAGATCGTAGGTTAAACACAGTTCCTCTGCTACCCACAGCGGACGAAACGTCCGCATGGTGCCTGCCCCCCAAAAATAAGTCTTTTGTGTTTCCACTTTATCCTCCCGCTCCACGCACCTAAGACTATGATCGCGCTTGCAGAAAATACAGGCTTAAGGGAGCCGACCTTGGGCGGCCCCAGCCACGATTTCGACATTTTGGAGCCGGCCGGCAGCGGACTGTCGCAGAGAATTTTAGCGCTTACCCCGAAACTGATTCATCAGCCCGACCTGCTTGAGCAGCAGCAGTGTGGCCAACCATGTCATGGGATGTTCTTTCTTAAGTTCTTGCTCGGCCATCTCACTTTCAATAATTACAAGCTCTGCGTCGGTTTCGGTCACCGCCGAAGCATTGCGGGTCGCAGCGCCCATCAAGGCTCCCTCACCGAAACACTCGCCGACACCTAGGGTTGCAATGTGTTTGTTTTGCTCGGAATTAATCGCAACCTGACCTTTTTCAATGAAGTACATTTTGTCTGCTTCAGCGCCCGCTTTAAAAATCTGGGTTTCGGCAGCGAACTCAACGCTTCGTAAGTCCTCGTAGTTTTTGTAAATGAACTCATCCTCAAAAACGATGCTGGCCTTCGCATCTTTTTTTGCGTCCTCGAATATACGTTTCAGGCTGTAGCGCACGATGGTTCTGGCAAATACACCGGCCTTGTTCACGTGACTGCGCAGTAGCGCACCGTCGAAGACGCGCAACCGCATATCGGTGTTGACGTTAAAATCGTAGTCGCTGGTGCGCGACGCAATGGATTCCGCTAGGCCGATAGGGTCTCCATCTTTGAATATCTGTCGACCAGCCCGACCGGTTTTCGGATCTTTTTGGCCGACAACCAGCAGTTCCCCTTGTTCGATCACAATAGCCCGGTCTTTGGCGTTGAAATCAAAGTAGTCATTGGCAGCCAAGGTTATTACCTCACTGCTTCCTTCTAATTCAGCCAACAGTTCGTTTATCGACGTCATCTAAACCAAGCTCCGCGCTCTTGTTATTTTTCTATTGCGTTTTTTGCGACGTTCAACGCTCACACTTTTCGCCGCACGTTTATGCTGCGCATCCGCTGAGAAACTCGACTACCGGAAAACCGCTGCCGTTACGTTTTTTGGCCTGATCTGTGTCGACCAGCCTCCCGCATTTGCGTCGATGGTGAAAAACTGCCCAAATGAGAATATGTGTCAACTGGATTTATACCGAAATTGATCCCGCCAAACCAGTAATCGGCTCATTCACCGTCCCGCTCGACGAGATCTTTACCGTTCTCGCGGATGTAGTCGTCCGCGGAGCCGAAACTGGCGCCGGAGTTGAGCAAGCCGGTGCCGGGAACGTAGTTCACTTCTAGCCGAATGCCGTCTGGATCCTCAAAAAGCACATAATAGTACCCTGGGGCCCAATCCCGCTCTTCAGGACCACGGATCATTTTCGCACCGAGTCTTTCGGCTAACGCAGCTGTCTCATCAACGTCTTTCGGACTTTTCGCGCGCAAGCAAATGTGATGCAAGCCTACTCGATATTGCTCGAAGCGTTCTTCGGCAAATTCCGGATCGCAGCGGCGTATGCCAATCGCCGTTCGCGCACCCACGTGGTACAAAAAGTCAGGGCCATCATTCACCTTGGTCATGCCGAATTCCGGCAGCAAGGCACTATAAAAACGATGGGCTTTATCAAATTGAGTGACCGTTAAGATCACGTGGGCCATGCCGTTAATATCAATCACGAGGATTTGGACTCCGAGTTAGCTTTCGCCATAGATTAGCCGTTTCACGAACCCCCTGAAATGCCGTGACCTGAACGCCTGATTCACTTATGACGTTAACGCAGATCGGTGCTGCGCCAAGGGCGCGGAGCAGCAGCAAGTAGACAGGAGCGTTAGGAGAAGTGCCGGGTAGGCAATCGGCGGCTTGCCTAGGGCAAGCCACCGATCTGGGGTTCCTAGAGCGGATAGAACGTCATTTCAAATTCGCCGGTAGAGATATCCAAGACCGATTTGCAAAGGTTCTGGTTACCGTCCGATACGTCGTCTAAGGAGTAGTAGGTAATAACCGTGCCCTCGCGCTTCCATACGCCTTGGCGTGAGCCCGCTTGTCTCACCCCTTCGTCATTGATACCCATGCCCCGGCCGGTAAAGGCGCCTTGGCTGTCGGAATTGGGGTTCATGGTCATGTTATAGGTCAGAAACACGCGACCGTAGCGACCGGCAATGCCCTGCACCGTAACGACCCCGGCAGTTTCCGTGAGTTCCACATTCAGCATCTTGCCTTTGAGAGAAAAAGATTCCTCGGGCACGGTAATCGACGGACTGGCCAGGGCCGCGGTCATTGGCGCCAGAGCAAGCAGCAGCGTAGTCATTAATTTTTTCATGATTTTTCCTTTTTATTGATTTCGAAAGTCTGGAGTTATTTCAGGATGTAGGCTTCAACCCGAGCTTCGCCCTTCGCTGGCTCCAGAGTGACTACATCTAAGTTTTGAGAACCGTCGCTAATTTGGACGACGTTTCGCATGGTGATTACCGCGCCCTCGCGTTGGTAGTACCCTGAGAAGCTGCCGAAGACGATTTCGTTGTTTTGCACCCCTCGCCCTTCGCCAGTCACCGTGCCGCTAATAGGCGACGTCCGGGTTAGGTTGTAGGTAACGTAGACTTTGCCGTATTCGCCCATATCACCCATGGCATTAATCGTTGTGACCTCACCAAGCGTAACCGAGGTGACACCTAGAACCGACGGTGCCTGTCGCTGCTCTAGCTTCAAGCCGCCCTCGTGATGGCCTGCCATGGCCAACTGGCTCCATACCATTAGTAACGCTGCTGAAATAGCTTGCTTCATTGGAATCCTTCTTATTCTTGTTGTATTGGTTTTTGTTGAATGAGTAGCGCGCGCTTACCCAGTGAACACACCAGTTATAGCAGGTTTAATTTGCTTCCGCCGCTTCAGCAAGAATGTTCGCTGACTGGCAAACCTTAACGGCACATTAACCACTTGGTCAGACTCGGGTGCCCGGATGGTTTTGCGTGATCGCATCGAAACATTCATGATGCTGGGGCGGAACGATCTACCCGTCTGGAGGAATCACGAACGATGGCCGGTCTGACAAGAAGCAATTTACTGAAAGTTAAACGCTTTAAAGAGAGTAAGGCGGACTTTGAACAACAAGTTGGAAGAGCGTCTTGGTTCTATTTGGCTTGGGCAATTTTAATGCTGGGTGCCCTGCTGATGGAAGGCAGCATTCTGTCTCGGGCGATACTGGTTGTCGTGGCGCTGGCAGCCCTCGCTCCAACCATAAAACCCAGAGCCGTTAGCCGGTTCGTGACGGTTATCGATCGCAACCACGACCTCTGGATGAAGCAAAATAAAATTGCCTATTACTCTAAAAAGACTGCAGCGTTTTTATACGACGATGGCAAAGACAGTGAGACCTATCGGTTCCACGATCCTGTCTGTGAAGAATGCTGGCACGAGGAAGATGCGTTATTCAATTTGGATGAAAACCGCACACTGTATGAAAGTGACGGTACCGCTGTTGGACGGCTCAAACGTCAACCGGTATCCCAGCTGGATCTGATGGATTTTTACTGGAAGCGCATGAGCCTGCGCACCGCCTTAACCCTCTACGTGTCTTTCGGCGATCGCGGCCTTAAAAATGCAGCCACGGCAATTGGCGACTGAATCTAAATCTTGCCGTCAATTACTGAGAGCTCAGCCCAGCATTAAACCGGCCCTTACGCTCTTGCCGCTTCACTTCGGCGCTGGGCTCCGCCACCCGTTCCAGAGTTACCCCGACGATCCTGCCCGTAAATGCGAAGTCGTGGGGATAGGCGCCTACCGGCGAACCCGTATCTCTACCCACATCGAAGGTTTCGCCGCTCATGGAGAAAATCACCGGCACTGTGCGCTCAATACGCGCGGCGCCAAGAACGGCTTCGTTCACCTCCAACGTCAACGCACCGCCGGCGGCAAAGCCACCGTCGTGCTCATAATGCACGCAGACCTTGTGCTGCCCCGGGCCTAGCTCCTTACCCACCACCGTGGTGAATTCGTGACCAAACCAGTTGTAGACGTAGGTGGGCCGGGACTGCTCGTCGATGTACAAACTCCAGCCCGCCATGTTGCCGCCCTGACAGGCAATCACCCCGTGACTTGGTCCATCAACCTCGATCACAGCCGATATCCGATAAGAGGTATTCTTTAGGTTCACCACACCATGCTCTGGCATCCGCACATGCATGGGTCCGTAAGTCATCTTGCTGTGCCCCTCCAAGGAATGAGGCGGCGCGTAGTCGCCACCGCGGCGAGCGGAAGCGTCCCGTAACGGGTAGACCCCATAACGCTGGGCTTCGCTTTCAAAGAGCGCACGCATCTCGGCAAGTTTTTCAGGATGGCTTGCCGCCAAATCCACGCTCTGAGAGAAGTCGTCGGCAATGTTGTACAGTTCCCAAACCTCCTGCTCGCCGTCGAATTCGTAACCGGCGAAGCGAATCCAAGGCAGGCGTCCATGAAAGCAAGAGGCAATCCAGCCATCATGATAAATCGCCCGGTTACCTAAAATTTCAAAGTACTGAGTCGTGTGCGGACTTATCCCCGCCGCTTCCCGAAAACTGTCCAGCATACTGTGACCGTGAACCGGGTCCTGCTTGATGCCATTAACCCGTTCCGGCATCGCGATACCCGTTACCTCCAGCAAGGTTGGGAACAGGTCGATGACATGGTGAAATTGTTGCCGAAGTTCTCCCCTTGCCTCAATGCCCTTGGGCCAAGACACTGCCAAGGCATTGCGCGTGCCGCCGAAGTGAGAGGCTACCTGCTTCATCCACTGAAAGGGCGAGTCCAGTGCCCAAGCCCAACCCACATTAAAGTGGTTTTCGCATCGGTCAGTGCCAAAGTCGTCCATATGTTCTAACAACCACTCGGGGTCCTCGTGGACACCATTTTGAAATGACGGTGCACTCCAGGCGCCGTGCACAGTGCCTTCGGCGGAGGCTCCGTTGTCACCGGTCAAATAGATGACCAAGGTGTTGTCAAAAACATCTTCATCCACCAAGTAGTCAATGATTCTCTCGACCTGCGCATCGGTATGGGCCATGAAGCCAGCAAAGGTTTCCATTAACCTGGCCGCCACCGGTTTGTAGCGATCCGGGTATTCGTCCCAGCTGGGCACCTGCTCTGGTCGAGGAGTCAGCGCAGTTTTCGGCGGAATCACACCCAGTTCTAGCTGCCGCCGATAAATACTATCTCGCAGCGCATCCCAGCCCTGATCGAACTGCCCTTTGAATTTATCGATCCACTCAGGCGCAACGTGATGGGGCGCATGAACCGCTGCCGGGGCGAAGTAACAAAAGAACGGCTTATCGGGAGCGGACACCTGCTGACGCGCGATCCACTCAATGGCTTTTTCTGCAAGGTCTTCGGTTAGGTGGTAATCGGGATTGCCTCGGTGTGGCTCTACCGGCGTGGTTTGATCGTACACTGGCGGTTCCCAGTGCGACGCTTCGGCGCCAATGATGCCGTAAAAGCGTTCAAAGCCCATGCCCGTGGGCCAACGCTCGAAGGGACCCGCAGGACTTTGTTCCCAAGACGGGGTCAGATGCCACTTACCGAAGCAGCCTGTGGAATACCCGTTTTGTTTGAGTATCTCCGCAATAGTCGCTGACTCCGGCGGCATGGCGCTGTCGTAGGCCGGAAAGCTGTTGGCAATCTCGGTTATGCCGCCCATGTGCACGCTGTGATGATTGCGGCCAGTCAGCAGGGACGCCCGGGTGGGGGAGCAAAGCGCGGTGGTGTGGAACTGGTTGTACTTCAGCCCCGCATCGGCAACCTTGTCCACCCCCGGCGTGGGGATAGGACCGCCAAAGGTGCTGCAGGTACCAAAGCCCACATCGTCCAGCATCACCAACAAAACATTGGGTGAACCCTGTGCCTGTTTATTCAGCTTCAGCGGACTCGGAGTGGCGTCCTGAAACAAACGATCAATGCGACCGCCAAAGGCCGGCGTGGGTTTGGGTATATCTGTCATGGCTTGTTTTAGCTGTTCAGAGTATCGAGGTCGAAGCAGGCGAAAAAGCCGGCAACCTGATCAGCATCGGAGGCCAGCACCGCGCCATCGCTGATGGCCTGGCCCAGATTCAGCTTACCCCCAAGAATACTGAACCAGTGATCGCTGCTCACCGTAATTGACAGCTGCGCATTCTCGCCATCCGTTGGCACGGCCACCCCGTGCCGAATGGTCAAGCCGGCTTGACCACCGTCCGTAAAAATCACTTTGATCTCCTGCTCGCGCTCACTGGCTCGCTCCGGTACCAGCAATACTCGAAGCAGACCTAATGATTCAGCGGCCGGCCGCCGTGCCAACTCGCGCTTTTGAAAACGATGGCCGCGGAAACGATCCAAGTTTGTTGCGCCGTCGAGTTCCAATGCGCGGGTCAGACACCAATTTCGAATGTTCGCCGCGGTAGTGGAATACGCGACACCGCGCAGGCCTTGGGCGAGGCGCTTGCGATCTTCTTGGGCACCGGCATCAGCCCTGCCTTCGCTATTCACCTCAGATCGCACCAGCCAAGAGGCGAGCTCAATGGCCCAGCGGTAATCGTCCGATTGCAGGGCATCGTCTACGGCCCGCCGCACGCTTTCTACACCACCAAACCCCGCAATGAGTTTTTTCGAGCGTTCTGGCGCCGGCACGGGAAACAGGTTGGCTTCGTCCTCATCGAACCATCCAAACAGTCCGGTATAAATCTGCCGGACATGGTGCTCTACCACGCCGTAAAACTGCTGGGTCGTGTAGTGCCGTTTGAAATACACGGGTAGCTCAATGGCCGCGATCGTCTCATTTAGCGTCAAACCACGATTGGCACAGCGCACGGTCTGATCCCACATAAACTGAATGGTATCTCGGTAGTCACGTATAACTTTGGCGATTTCCTCCTTACCGCTAATGGGCGGCCCGTGAGCGCCAATCATGTCCTGAGCGCCCAAGGCGCCCAGTTCATCCAGACCACGAAGCAAAATACGCGGATCCCGATACTCCTCGCCGCGAATGGCAAAGACGTTGAAAAGGGTCGGCCACAGCAGATTGTTCACCGCGAGCTTTAGTTCAGGGAACCAAATCGTCACCGAGTCTGTGGCATCCGATGGTGCCGGGTAAAATTCAACCTGCAGCCCAGCGATTGTCGCCTTGGTGGGCGTATCAAAGGTATGCCCGGCAGTGACATAGCCGTGGGTAAAAGGCGCATGGTCTGGATTGCGGAAAAAATTGCCCAGCCCGACATTTACAACACCGTCCGGGCCCTCCTCTGGCATGGCGATGGCGAATTGATGCACCAATCCTCGAGTCACCCGCGGCGCTATTTCGCCCCCAAACCGATTCAGATTTGCGTCGATCCCCGAATGCCCCCAAATGGGCAAGT
The DNA here is from genome assembly GCA_038113685.1 of Gammaproteobacteria bacterium. Classification (GTDB taxonomy): domain Bacteria; phylum Pseudomonadota; class Gammaproteobacteria; order Pseudomonadales; family Azotimanducaceae; genus UBA4421. The sequence continues at coordinate 5,023 of JAYNPH010000052.1, read as the reverse complement.
CAGGTTTTTCATTGAGTAGGGTTTGCGTACCAGCAACATAGTGAAAATGCGTGTAAATACAGGCGGCCACAGGCGCATCGGTCTCGGCACGCACCTCGGCTAACGCCGCTGCCATCTCCTCGTTACACTCACCCGTGTCGATAACGATCAGCCCCTCAGGGCCCTCGACGAAGGATTGATTGGACAGCCCATTCCCCACCAAGGACCACGCCTTGTCGCCTACCCGATAGAGCTTGCGCACAAGACGCCGACTGTGGGCAATAGTCTCGGGGTGCGCGCTTTGACCCCGCTCACCCGCTACTGTTTGGCCCGGCTCAAATGAGTCAACAATTTTCATGCTTGCTTCTCCCCAGTAAGTTAAGAGAGTGTAACCAAAAACCATGAAAACGCAGCCACCGGCCGGGGCAGAATCCCGAGGGGCAGAGACACGAGGCGCCACAGATCCGCTGGCGGATTCGCCGCCGCACCACGGCCAAGGCCTGAGCAAATTCACTGCAAACCCAGATCGTTGCCATTGCTAGCAGCGCAGTTAAGACTTCGAACAGCCTCGACACCGTTATCGCCTGCTGGCTTCTCGCCCTATAAATCCGTCTGCCCTAACCCGTGCTCTTCTGACCCGGGCGCTCACGCAAAGCAGCCATGATCTGTTCATGGCGTTTTATGCTGAGGTTGTAACGGCTGTAAACGAGCAGCGACACCAAGGCCGAAATACCCATGATAGGCCCGGCGGTGATGCCCAGGCGTATCAGAACATCCGGGTCCAATTCACCGGGTACCGCCTTAAAGGGCAGTCGCACAAAATATTCCAGCATGATGCCCGCAAAGAAGTGCCCAAATGAATAGGATGCCTTGGCGAAAAATGCCCTCGCGGAATAAAACAACCCCTCTTGGCGGATTCCCGTCACCAGTTCGTTCTCGTCAACGATATCACCAAGCATGGACAAAATTGCCACCGTGCCAAGCCCAAGGGAGAAGGTGAAACCTGCCGCATTGAACAACAGATAAGGCATTATCATGGGGTCATGGTTCTCAGGCAGGAACCCCAAAAGACGCAGGTTAACCACCAACTGAGCAAACAGCGTAATGCCCGCCAATGCCCCTAGCATGACCGGTTTGCGATCAAACCGCTGCATCAGCACCGGAGACAACAGGGCGCCAAGCATGGCCGAGGGTGCACCGATTAACCCAAGCCAGCGTATTTTGTCAGGCGGCAGCTCCCAGAAGTACGTGTTGATAAAGACGTTTAACGTGTCGTAGATACCGCTGGCAATCATGAAAAAGAAGTAACCGAACAGGACAATCATGTAGTTACGGTTTTTCAGCGTAGTCAAAATCTCGCGCAGCAACGTCACCACCGTCAGACGATTCACTGCGCGATGGGCTTCGGACAAATAAGGTATGTGACTGGCGGTGCCTGCCGCGCAAGCCCAGATCGACACCACGATTAATGCGCAAGCCGTGAGAATCAGTGGCCCGTAGGCTTCCGCTGCCAAGTGTCCGGGCACCAACAAACCGTCCGCCTCTCTAATGCGCTCACCCGCAAAGAAAAAACTCCACGCCACAAAAGCAAAAGACGCACCGGCGACATAGGCAAACACTGTATTGGCGCTAAACAGCTGAGAACGCTGGTGCTGATTCTTCGATAGCTCGCCACCCAAGGCCAGATGCGGCACGCTGTAAAGCGTTAAGGACGAGCGACTCAATATCGTCCACACCGTTAGCCAGGCAAAAAGCCCCCATTGGCCGTAAGCGCTGGCCTCGCCGAGCAACGCCTGAGGCGGGTTAAAGACGCAATACAGGGTCAGGGTTAGTGGTATTGGAGCCAGCCAAAGGAAGGGGTGGCGACGTCCAAGCCGCGACTGCCAGCGATCCGACACGATACCCACCACTGGGTCGGATATGGCATCACCGATCATAGCCAGCATGATGGCTATGCCGATCAGCGCATTATTCAGTTCCATTACTTGGTTGTAGTAAATGGTTATGAAGGTATTGAACAGACCTAGGTAAACCGCCTCGCCGGTTGCGCCAACGCCAAAGGCCAGTTTTGTTCCAAGACTCAGATTCGGCTGAGCAATACCGTTGTCATTTGACGTAATGCGTGCTCTCCTTAAATTTCAGATCCTCGGCCAGCGCCGGGCCTCGTCGCTTTTTCTTTGCTTGGGTTTCGCACGTTTTCCGCAAGGCTATGCAGCCATTAAATTAGCAATGCATTAAATCAGTCACCCGGGGTTCAACGCAAAAGCATACCCAGAGAGGAGCGCAGTATTTCGTTGGTATTGGTCAGAACAAAACCTGCCAGTTGATTGATCATTTGCTGCCTGGCCAAGCGCGCACTTTCCAACGCGTAGTCTGCGTCCACTACCCTGCCTTGGGCGCTTTCCATTTGCACCGAGCCGTCCAGCAATCGCTGCAGACGAAACTCGACGGAAGGGCTGACCGCTCTCAGCTCTGCCTGACTATTCGCGGTATTGTCTAACGGCTGATCATGGGTTGTCAGCGCAGCATTGGCCCCGGTCGCTGTGCGAATGTCGATGGACTCGACGCTTTTCAGATTCGCAACAATGGGGTCGGAGGTAATTTCTATGCGATTACCAACGAACTGCAGATCGTAAGAGTGACCCGCATCCTCCTCGTGACCATAGATACGGTCGATCAGCATGGCCAACTCGTCGGGATCAAAATTCTGGGAATCCTTGGTAATCGTCACTTCGTCTATTCGAAGCGCCGCATCTGCCTGCACAGTTTGGTCCTGAGCATCGACCACCACGTTGTCGATGTACAAATTGGCACCGGCCGCCGTGCCGCCAGTGGCATCCCACGTACCGGCTACAAACACAAACCGATAGTTGCCTTGCGTTTCAATGGTGCTGGTTACCGTAGCCCACGATGTGCTGGCATTGGTCGACGCTCCTGTCTCATTTAAGAGCTCTTGTATTTCACCGGTATCCTCGTCAACCAAGTACCCCATTACATCGTAAGCATCTGAGCCACCGGAGGCCTGCCAGTCGAAACTGATGCTATCGCCGGGTTTTAGCGACACGGCGTCGTCACTCATTAAATAGGGGCCGTGTAAAATGCCGTAGCTCGGTAGGGTGACGCCGGCTGATTCAAGCTGAACTGACAACCCGCTGCCATCAGGACTGTTGTTTGCCAATTGGGCTGTATAGTTTGCCCTGCTGGGCAAAGCACCATCATGGGGTGCGGCACCAGTTACGACGTCAGGAAATACAGTGTCGTCAGGTGTTGGCTGCCCAGCCACCGAGTCTACCCCGCCCAATCGTAATTGCTGAGTGTAGGTTTGCCAGCCGGGGATCGTCGTGTCCCCGGCACTACCATTTTCGAAGTTGCCGTTTTGGAACGTGACATCCTGATCCAGCCGCACGCCGCTAACAAAGACGATATGGTAATCGCCGGGTGTTTCTATGGTCTTGTTTACGGTAGCCCAGCTGCTTGACGCCCCGCCCTGCCCGGTTTCATTCAGCAGAATTTCAGAGTGCCCAGTAGACTCATCGACAATGTATGCCATGACATCGTAGTCACCAACGCCCGCCATGCCCCGCCAATCGAAGGAAAGCATGTCGCCAGCGGCTAATGAATAACTCTCGGCGCTTTGCAAAGCCGGGCCGTGAATGATGCCAACACCGGGCAGGTCAAGTGGTCCACTTTGTAGTTCCAAGGGTTCGCGCGCATTACTAATTTGGCGAAAGTCAAAGCTGACCTGGGCGTCTGGATGCGCGGCATCGCCGCTTGCGCTTAGGGTGCCGTTGGCAAAGCTCGGCAGCAGCAGGTCTTCCGGGACAGTGTGGCCATTGAGTTGTCCTTGGCCGTCTAAAACCACCCGCTGCTGGATCTTGGTCCAGCTCCGAAACGGGTCGCTGGAAGCAACCAGATCGTCAATTTCATAGGCCAGCGTTAAATCCAGCGATCCCGCCGTCATATCCGTGGTCGCCGGATCCACTAACCCTACAACCTTCGCGCTGTCGCCATCCCCTTGATAGAGCTTTCCGCCTACCAAGGAAAGCGCGCCCCGACGAGTACTGATACTGGTGTCTTCCCGAATCGTTCCTCGTTGAGCATCAGCAAAGTGTCCAATTGCTGACTGGTTATAGATTGAAAAAACCTCACTAGACACGAGTTCAACGGCCCCGCTCACCAGCACGGTGTCTGACTGACCACCAAGGCCCAATCTAACGGCGGCTCCCACTTCGGGGCCGCCAGCGTCGGCTTCGGCCACTAACTTTTGCACCTCCAGGGTGTCGTAACCCGCTTGCTGGCGCGTATTTTCAATCACAATATCCGACCCAAACCGATCGGTAAGGACCACCTGACCGCCCTGCTCTTGCGCCTGCACACCCGTTTCGCCAGAAATTTTGTTGATGGCGGCAACCGCATCACTGACGTCGCTGCCGCTGATGCGAAAATTACCTGTGGCAACGTCGTTGATACGCAGGCTGTATATTTGCGGAGCCGGGCTGCTAGAGAACAGAGCCGCCTGAGTCTCCGCCTTAGCGGTTACGCCCGTATTTGCCTGTTGCTCATTGATCTTTCGCGCCAATTCAGCGGCACTGGCATCTGCAGGCCATTGAAACTGAATAATCTTGCCGTTATTCCCGGTCAGTTTGATTTCGCGGGTTCCAGCGGTTCGCAGCACATCGGCACCGCTTGACGCAGCGGCGAAAACACCCTCGCCGGCGCTCACATAGGAATAGGCCCCAATCTCCCTCGACTCAAAGCCCGAGAACCGGTGGGCAACCACATCTTGGCTACGGCTGCCGACTTGAAACTCGCGGTATTGCTGCTCGCCTTGCAGAAGGCGCTGACCGTTGTACATCGCGCTGTTGGTCAGCCGGTCGATTTCGCTTGTAAGCTGGTCTACCTCCGCCTGCAACGCCGGTCGATCCATCTGTGCAGTCGAGTTTGCGCTCTGCATGGCCAAGGTGCGAATCCGCTGCAGCATCGTCTTGACCTGCTCGATCGCACCATCGGCCGCATTCATCAATGCTGACGCATCAGAAATATT
>JAYNPH010000051.1:0-15603 GCA_038113685.1 Gammaproteobacteria bacterium | reverse complement strand
CGCGAAGGTGGCCGTACCGTCGGCGCCGGCGTCGTGGCTAAGGTCATCGACTAAAGAAAGAGGATTGCTTGGGGCGTAAGCCCTAAGCGAATTACTTGGGAGCGGTTTCGCTCCCTTGTTGTCTTCGAAGGAAAGAAACCGATTCTCAGGTTCGTACGATAGGCCAGTAGCTCAATTGGCAGAGCAGCGGTCTCCAAAACCGCAGGTTGGGGGTTCGATTCCCTCCTGGCCTGCCATCTAACCGGCTTGCGAGAGCACGTTAGAGGCAACGAACCAAATTGTCGGAAGCAGTAGTCGCGAAAAGGGAAAGAGCTTGAACGCCAACGCAGAAAAAAATTCGGGTGCGCTGGACTGGCTGAAATGGCTGGTCGTGGCGGCGCTTTTGGCCGGTGGAGTGTTTGCGAACTGGTACTACCAAGACGAGGCGTTGTTGATCCGCGTAATCGGCTTGCTGGTCGCGGCGGCTGTGGCGGTTCTGATTGCGCTTCAGACTGAGCGCGGCCGCAGTATCTGGTCGCTGCTGAAGGAATCCAGAGCAGAGGTGCGTCGCGTGGTATGGCCGACGAATCAGGAAACGACGCAGACAACCATGGTGGTATTGCTGCTGGTTTTCGTATTTGCGCTTATTTTATGGGGGCTAGACTCCCTGCTGGGCTGGATTGTCAGCTCAATTATCGGATAGTCCAAGATGTCGAAGAACTGGTATGTGGTGCACGCTTATTCCGGGTTCGAAAAGAACGTGGCTCGGGCATTGCAGGAGCGCGTAAATCTGTCCAACCACCAAGACAGCTTTGGTGAGATCTTGGTTCCGACTGAAGAAGTCGTCGAGATGCGCGGCGGACAGAAGCGTCGCAGCGAACGCAAGTTCTTTCCCGGCTATGTCTTAGTTGAGATGGAACTAAATGACGATACATGGCATCTGGTGAAAGAAACCCCCAGAGTGATGGGTTTCATAGGCGGTAAGGCCGACCAGCCAGCGCCGCTATCGCCAAGAGAAGCCGCCGCGATTTTAGACCGAGTAGCTGCCGGTAGTGAGAAAGCGACGCCGAAGACCGTATTTGAACCCGGCGAAATCGTTAGGGTAATTGATGGTCCGTTCAACGACTTTAATGGCGTTGTCGAAGAAGTGAATTATGAGAAAAGCCGCCTGCGCGTGGCGGTAACGATTTTTGGACGTTCAACTCCGGTTGAACTGGATTTTGGTCAGGTCGAAAAGGGCTGATTAAACTGATCGGAGCCACTAACGGTGGACCCGTGACAGAAAGGAAGCGCCCACGCGGTTTGCCGCTGTGAGGGCGAATACATAACCCCGGGGAGTGAGGGAAGGGCAACCGGTCCCCCGCGTTTGAACCCGCAAGGAGTAATACATGGCTAAGAAGGTAGATGCTTACATCAAGCTGCAGGTTGCAGCTGGTCAAGCGAACCCCAGTCCCCCAGTAGGCCCAGCCTTGGGCCAACATGGTGTGAACATCATGGATTTTTGTAAGGCGTTCAATGCTCAAACTCAATCGGTTGAGCAAGGCTTGCCTATTCCGGTGGTGATCACTGTCTACGCAGACCGATCCTTTACATTCGTAACCAAAACACCGCCTGCGGCCGTGTTGTTACGAAAGGCGGCTGGCATAGCCAAGGGTTCATCCACCCCCAATACCGTGAAGGTGGCAAAGGTTAATCGCGAGCAGCTTGAAGAAATCGCCAAGATGAAGATGCCCGATTTGACCGCAGCTGACATGGACGCCGCGGTTCGCACCATAGCGGGTACGGCGCGTGCATCCGGAATCGACGTGGAGGGTGTGTAAATGGCTAAGCTAAGTAAGCGCATGCGCGCGATCGCTGAGAAAATCGACGTAGATAAGGCCTATGACATCAACGAAGCCGTTGCTTTGCTAAATGAACTGGCGGGCACCAAGTTCAAAGAGTCTTTTGATATTTCGGTCAACTTGGGTGTCGATCCTAGGAAATCTGATCAAGTGGTTCGTGGCGCGACAACATTGCCCCACGGTACCGGAAAGACAGTCAGAGTGGCAGTGTTTGCTCAAGGGGAAAACGCCGAAAAAGCGTTAGCCGCTGGTGCAGACCTCGTTGGATTTGACGACCTCGGTGACAAGGTCAAGGCCGGTGAGATGGACTTTGATGTCGTCATTGCCACGCCAGACGCGATGCGAATTGTTGGCCAGTTGGGCAAGGTGCTTGGCCCTAGGGGCCTGATGCCAAACCCGAAAACAGGCACGGTCACACCAGATGTAGAGACTGCGGTTAAGAACGCGAAAGCTGGCCAAGTACAGTTTCGTACAGACAAGGCGGGCATTATCCATGGCAGCGTTGGCCAGGTGGGATTCGATCCGCTGCAGATTCGTGAAAACGTAGAGGCATTGATGGCTGATCTGAAAAAAGCCAAGCCAGCGTCAGCGAAAGGCGTCTACTTAAAGAAAGTGACCCTGTCTACGACCATGGGTCCAGGGGTGTCTATTGATCAAGCATCTTTGCAGACCGGATAGGGCCTGCACAGATAAAGAGATTTGGAGGTTGGGACTGGATCTTCCACGTCCCGTGCCGTCAAAAACCGTAGGGGCCTAGCGTTGCGCGAAGCTTAATGACCTACGCAGATGGTGAGTCGCTGATAAAGCGAAAGAAAGAGGATGGGCGTTAATGGCCACTCCGAATTCGTCTCCGAGGGTTTAGTGAGAAGGTACGACAGTAACCTTGAAACTAAAGCGAAAGAGGCTCGCCGCTAGCGAATGTTGCATTAGCAGCATTCGATAACGTGACCAGTCTCGTTCTGCGAGATTGGTTGAAAAGGAGAAAAGTGTGGCGTTAAGACTTGAACAGAAACAAGAAATTGTTGCTGAGGTTAACGGTGCTGCTACATCTGCTTTGTCCGCTGTCTTGGCTGACTATCGTGGATTAACCGTTGCAGAGATGACCGAGCTTCGCGTGAAAGCGCGAGAGACCGGCGTGTACTTGCGAGTGGTAAGAAATACGTTAGTTAAGCGAGCTGTTGAAGGGACTGACTTTGAGTGTCTAAACGACGCCTTAGTGGGCCCTACATTGCTGGCGTTTTCCCAGGAAGACCCCGGTGCAGCAGCAAGACTGCTAAAAGATTACGCCAAAGATTTTGAAGAACTGGAAATCAAAGCGTTGTCCATCGGAGGGGCTCTGCTCGCCGCGGATCAAATCGATCGCGTGGCCAAGCTGCCTACCTTGGATGAAGCTCGTTCTCAGTTAATGAGCGTAATGCAGGCGCCGATTATCAAGCTGGCTCAAACCTTGAACGAGGTTCCCGGCAAGATGGTTCGAGTAGTGGCTGCGGTCAAAGATCAGAAGGAAGCAGAAGCGTAAATCCAAGAATCGCTTTAGATAATTAGGAGAAATGGAATGTCATTGTCAAAAGATGATGTGTTGAATGCAATTGCAGAAATGAGCGTCATGGACGTTGTCGAGCTGATTGCGGATATGGAAGAAAAGTTCGGCGTATCTGCTGCAGCCGCAGTAGCCGTTGCAGCACCGGCAGCCGGTGGCGGCGACGCTGGCGCTGGTGGTGGTGAAGAAAAGACTGAGTTTGATGTAATGCTTGCATCCGCAGGTGACAAGAAGGTGAATGTTATCAAGGCAGTCCGAGCAGTCACCGGCTTGGGTCTGAAAGAAGCCAAGGCCCTGGTAGACGACGCACCTTCCGCGATTAAAGAAGGCGTCACCAAGGACGAAGCAGACGACATTCAAAAGCAGCTTGAAGAAGCTGGTGCTACGGTTGAACTGAAGTAGGACAGCCACCGTTAGCCTTTTGAAAAGCGCTACATTAAACGGCGCTACATAGCTGGACCGAGCTGTTGAAAAAACAGCTTGGTGCCAGCTTTTCGTGCTTGTCCGAGGAAAGCACGTTGGATTCGATGTTGACCACGTAGGAGATTCGCATGGCTTACAGCTTTACTGAAAGGAAGCGCATTCGGAAAGATTTCGGAAAACTGTCCGAGAAAATGGAACTGCCCTATTTATTGGCGATCCAAACCGACTCTTACAGCAAGTTTTTACAGGTGGGCACCAGCGCTGAAGATCGCGCCGAGTCAGGCCTGCACGCCGCATTCAAATCGGTGTTCCCCATCGCCAGCTACTCTGGCAGTGCCGAGTTGGAGTACGTCGATTATCGACTCGGGGAGCCAACCTTCGATGTGAAGGAATGCGTGTCCCGAAGTATCACTTACGCTGCACCGCTGCGTGTGAAAGTGCGGCTCATCATTTACGACAAGGAATCCTCCAGTAAGAAAGTTAAGGACGTAAAAGAGCAAGAAGTTTATATGGGCGAGATTCCGCTCATGACGGAAAACGGCACCTTTGTGATCAACGGCACAGAGCGTGTTGTGGTGTCCCAGCTACATCGATCTCCCGGCGTATTTTTTGATCACGATAAAGGTAAAACCCACAGCTCCGGCAAGCTCCTTTATAACGCCCGGGTGATTCCTTACCGTGGTTCATGGCTGGACTTTGAATTTGATCCCAAGGACGCAGTTTTTGTCCGAATCGATCGCCGCCGTAAGCTGCCGGCGTCCATTATTTTGCGCGCGCTTGAGTATTCCAGCGAAGAAATCTTAGAAACCTTCTTCGATACCAATACCGTTTCTATCAAGGGTGAAGACGTTTCCATTAAGCTCATCGCGGAACGTTTGCGCGGTGAAGTAGCAAGTTTTGATATCGTCGGACCCAACGGCAAGGTGATTGTCGAAACCGGCCGCCGAATCACTGCCCGTCACGTGCGTTTGCTGGAAGACAGCGGCATGAAACAACTGGCGGTACCGCGAGAGTATTTGCTCGAGCAAATAACCGCTAAGGACATTGTTGACGAGTCCACGGGCGAGGTTGCCATTCCCTGCAACTCCATCATTACTGAGGAAGTGCTGGAAAAACTGTTCGAGCTAAAAGTCAGCAGTTTTGAAACCATCTACACCAACGACCTAGATTGCGGTCCGTTCATATCCGATACCATGCGTGTCGATCCAAGCTCCAACAAGCTAGAAGCCTTGGTGGAAATCTACCGCATGATGCGCCCGGGCGAGCCGCCGACAAAAGAGTCAGCGGAAAACCTGTTCAGCAACCTGTTTTTCTCAAGTGACCGCTACGACCTCTCCGGCGTGGGACGAATGAAGTTCAACCGTCGTTTAGGCCGCGAGGAAATTGTTGGCGATGGCACGTTGTCCAAGGAAGACATTGTCGACGTGCTGAAGACACTGATCGATATTCGTAACGGTAAGGGTACCGTGGATGACATCGACCATTTGGGTAATCGACGCATTCGCTCTGTGGGCGAAATGGCTGAGAACCAGTTCCGCGTCGGGCTTATCCGAGTTGAGCGTGCTGTGAAAGAACGTTTGAGCTTGGCCGAGTCTGAAGGGTTGATGCCCCAAGACATGATCAACGCCAAGCCGGTCGCTGCGGCGGTAAAAGAGTTCTTTGGTTCTTCCCAGCTGTCGCAGTTTATGGACCAAAACAATCCATTGTCCGAAGTTACCCACAAGCGCCGGGTTTCCGCGCTTGGGCCGGGTGGTTTGACGCGCGAGCGTGCAGGCTTTGAGGTCCGTGACGTGCACCCAACGCACTATGGACGCGTTTGTCCAATTGAGACCCCTGAAGGGCCGAATATTGGCTTGATCAATAGCCTGGCGACTTATGCGCAAACCAACGAGTACGGTTTTTTAGAGTCGCCGTATCACCGAGTGGTGAAAGGCGTGGTGACCAAGGAAGTTGAATATCTGTCCGCCATCGATGAAGCCCAATACGTTATTGCCCAGGCAAGTGCGCCGGTGGATGCCAAGGGGCGTTTCACCGAAGAGCTAATTGATGTTCGACATCAAAACGAGTTCACAAAAACCGCCTCAGAAAACGTCGATTTCATGGACGTGTCGCCCAAGCAGGTGGTGTCTGTTGCGGCATCATTGATACCGTTCCTAGAGCACGACGACGCAAACCGAGCCTTGATGGGGTCCAACATGCAGCGACAGGCAGTGCCTACGCTTCGTGCCGAAAAACCATTGGTTGGTACCGGGATGGAGCGCAACGTCGCTCGTGACTCTGGTGTGTGTGTAATCGCCAAGCGCGGCGGTGTGATCGACAGTGTTGATGCCAGCCGGATCGTTGTGCGCGTTGCTGATGCCGAGATCGAAGCTGGAGACGCCGGGGTCGATATCTACACGCTGACCAAATTCACCCGGTCGAATCAGAACACCTGCATAAACCAGCGGCCGCTGGTCAAGCCCGGCGATGTGATAAGTGCTCGGGACATTTTGGCCGACGGCCCGTCCATCGATATGGGCGAACTGGCGCTGGGGCAGAATATGCGCATCGCGTTTATGCCCTGGAACGGCTATAACTTTGAAGATTCCATCTTGGTTTCTGAGCGCGTGGTGAAGGAAGATCGGTTCACCAGTATCCACATCCAAGAGCTGACCTGTATCGCTCGGGATACTAAGTTAGGGCCAGAGGAAATCACCAGCGACATTCCCAATGTCGGCGAAGGGGCGCTGTCTAAGCTGGACGAATCCGGCATTGTGTACATCGGCGCAGAGGTGAGCGCGGGTGACATCTTGGTTGGCAAGGTCACTCCGAAGGGTGAAACCCAGCTCACACCAGAAGAGAAGCTGCTCAGGGCAATCTTTGGTGAGAAAGCCTCGGACGTGAAAGACACTTCTCAGCGTGTGCCCAGCAGCGTGAAGGGCACGGTTATAGACGTGCAAGTATTCACCCGCGATGGCGTTGAGAAAGACGAACGGGCGAAAGATATCGAGCAGGCGCAGATGACCAAAATCCGCAAGGATTTGGATGACGAAATGCGCATCATCGAGTCGGCTACCTTTGAACGACTGCAGCGCGCCTTAGTTGGGGCCAAGGTGGCTAGCGCTCCCGGTCTGGGCAAAGATAAAGCCATTGATGAGGAGTATTTGAGCGAGCTAGCTTCCGACGATTGGTTCCGCATTCGTATGAAAGACGACAAGCTGAACGAGCAGTTGGAAAAAGCCGAGGCGCACCTGCAAGAGCGCAAGGAAGCCCTGGATGCCATCTACGAAGATAAGCGCGGCAAGATCGAAACGGGTGACGACCTTGCGCCGGGCGTTTTGAAGATCGTGAAAGTGTATTTGGCCATCAAGCGACGTATCCAGCCCGGCGACAAGATGGCGGGCCGTCACGGTAACAAAGGCGTGATTTCGGTGATCATGCCGGTAGAGGACATGCCTTTCGATGAGAATGGTGAACCCGTCGATATCGTGTTGAACCCCTTAGGTGTGCCCTCGCGGATGAACGTGGGCCAGATTCTGGAAACGCACCTAGGTTGGGCCGCCCACGGTATTGGTCGCCGGATCAATACCATGTTGGAGCAGCAGCAAAAAACCGCCGAAATCCGCAAATTCTTGGATGAGGTATATAACCAGGTAGGCGGTGCGCCAGCAGATCTGAAGAGTTTGAATGATTCACAGGTGCTGGACTTGACGAAAAATCTGACCTCAGGTCTGCCTTTCGCAACTCGTGCTTTTGATGGTGCTGCGGAGTCCGAGATCAAGAAGATGTTGGAACTGGCGGAACTGCCGGGCAGCGGACAAACCACTCTGTACGATGGTCGCACAGGCGATGCCTTTGATCGTCCGGTGACCTTGGGTTACATGTACATGCTCAAGCTCAACCACTTGGTTGACGACAAGATGCACGCGCGAAGCACAGGTTCCTATAGCTTGGTGACCCAACAGCCGTTGGGAGGTAAAGCCCAATTTGGTGGTCAGCGCTTCGGAGAAATGGAAGTGTGGGCGCTAGAGGCCTACGGGGCAGCTTATACGCTGCAGGAAATGTTGACGGTTAAATCCGACGACGTTAACGGCCGAACGAAGATGTATAAAAACATTGTGGATGGTGATTTCAAAATGGAGCCGGGCATGCCGGAGTCCTTCAACGTGTTGGTCAAGGAGATACGGTCTCTGGGCATCAACATCGAGTTGGAAACTGACTGAACGGATTCAAGCAAAGTAAAACCACTTGAATTGCTCCAAAAGAATATAAGGAAACATCGTGAAAGACTTACTTAATTTGCTGAAATCCCAGAGCGACGTTGAGGAATTTGACGCGCTGCGTATCGGGTTGTCCTCTCCAGAAATGATTCGCTCTTGGTCCTTCGGTGAAGTCAAAAAGCCGGAAACCATCAACTACCGCACGTTCAAGCCTGAGCGCGACGGTCTCTTTTGCGCGCGGATTTTCGGGCCGGTGAAAGATTATGAGTGCCTGTGCGGAAAGTATAAGCGCCTGAAGCATCGCGGCGTGATTTGCGAAAAGTGTGGCGTTGAAGTGACGCTGACCAAGGTACGTCGCGAGCGTATGGGGCATATCGAGCTAGCCTGTCCCACAGCCCACATTTGGTTCTTGAAGTCGCTGCCCAGCCGAATAGGTTTACTGCTGGATATGACCTTGCGTGATATCGAACGCATTTTGTATTTTGAATCATTCGTGGTGATCGACCCAGGCATGACGGATCTGGAGATCGGCCAACTGCTGTCGGATGAAGAGTACTACCTGAAGATCGAAGAATACGGGGACGAATTTGACGCTCGGATGGGTGCAGAAGCGGTTCAGCAGCTGCTGCTTAACTTGGATATGGATCACGAAATCGAGGTGCTTCGGGAAGAGATTCCTGCAACGAACTCCGAAACCAAGATCAAAAAGTTTTCCAAGCGGCTGAAGCTTATGGAAGCCTTCGTTCGTTCCGGCAATAAGCCTGAGTGGATGATTATGACGGTTTTGCCGGTGTTGCCGCCGGATCTGCGTCCACTGGTGCCGCTAGACGGCGGTCGTTTTGCGACCTCAGACCTGAATGATCTGTATCGCCGGGTGATCAACCGAAACAATCGGCTCAAGCGACTGCTGGATCTTGCAGCCCCAGATATTATCGTGCGAAACGAAAAGCGCATGCTGCAAGAGTCTGTTGATGCCTTACTCGACAACGGTCGGCGCGGTCGAGCCATCACCGGCTCTAACAAGCGTCCGCTGAAATCACTGGCGGATATGATCAAAGGTAAGCAAGGACGCTTCCGACAGAACTTGTTGGGCAAGCGTGTAGATTACTCCGGTCGTTCCGTAATTGTTGTCGGCCCGACGTTGCGCCTGCACCAATGTGGTCTGCCTAAGAAAATGGCTCTGGAGCTGTTCAAGCCATTTATTTTTGGTCGCCTAGAAGATCGCCAACTGGCGACGACGATCAAGGCCGCTAAGAAAATGGTCGAGCGCGAAACACCCGAAGTCTGGGATATCCTGGCAGACGTGATTCGTGAACACCCGGTAATGTTGAACCGGGCGCCAACGCTTCACCGTTTGGGTATTCAGGCCTTCGAGCCGGTATTGATCGAAGGGAAGGCTATTCAACTGCACCCATTGGTTTGCAGCGCCTACAACGCAGACTTTGATGGCGACCAGATGGCCGTCCACGTGCCGCTGACGCTGGAAGCCCAGTTGGAAAGCCGCGCGCTGATGATGTCCACCAACAACATTTTGTCTCCGGCTAGTGGCGAGCCGATCATCGTGCCGTCTCAAGATGTGATTTTGGGCATCTATTACATGACTCGAGAAAAGGTCAATGCACGGGGCGAAGGTACAGTTTTCGCAAACGTCGACGAAGTGCACCGCGCCTATCACGCCAAACAGGTAGATTTGCATGCCCGGGTAAAAGTGCGGGTAGAAGAACAATCGACCGGTGAAGACGGTGAAACCGTCGCCAATAAAGTGCTTCACGACACAACGGTAGGGCGAACCCTGCTCTATGCGATTGTGCCCAAGGCCCTGCCTTTCGCCATGGTCAACAAGACCATGGACAAGAAGAGCATTTCCACGCTGATCAACGATTGCTACCGACGCTGTGGTCTGAAGGATACGGTCATCTTTGCAGACCAACTCATGTACACAGGCTTTGCCCAGTCAACAGCCTCCGGCGCCTCAATTGGTGTTGAAGATTTCGTTATCCCAGATGCGAAAGAGCGAATCATTGGCGAGGCCGAAGCTGAAGTTGCCGAGATTGAGTCACAGTACGCCTCGGGCTTGGTTACGCAGGGCGAGAAGTACAACAAGGTGGTCGATATTTGGCTGCGAGCAAACGACCTAGTTGCCCGCTCCATGATGGACGGGATTTCCAAAGAGGAAGTTACCAACCGCGAGGGCGAAACCGAGGAGCAAGAGTCCTTTAATAGCGTCTATATGTACGCCGACTCCGGTGCTCGAGGCTCACCAGCCCAGATTCGTCAGCTAGCAGGTATGCGTGGTCTGATGGCGCGACCCGATGGCAGCATCATCGAAAATGCCATTACCGCGAATTTCCGTGAAGGTTTGACCGTAAACGATTACTTCATCTCCACCCACGGTGCACGTAAGGGCTTGGCAGACACAGCGCTCAAGACAGCGAACTCGGGTTATCTAACCCGGCGCTTGGTTGACGTGGCTCAAGACGTTGTGATCACCGATGAAGATTGTGGTACCAAGGCTGGCTTGTTCACCACAGCGATTATTGAAGGCGGCGATATCGTCGAGGCTCTTGCTGATCGCGTGTTGGGCCGAACCGTTGCCGAAGACGTATTTGCCGCCGATGGCAAAACGCTGTTGGTAGAGCGCGGCACCCTGATTGATGAAGCCTGGGTGGAAAAACTCGACGAGTTGGGCGTGGACGAGATGATTGTTCGTTCGGCGATCACCTGTGAAACCCCTCACGGCGTCTGCCGTGCCTGTTATGGACGGGATTTGGCACGAGGCCACTTGGTTAATGTGGGCGAGGCCGTTGGCGTTATTGCTGCTCAGTCCATTGGTGAGCCGGGTACTCAGTTGACGATGCGTACATTCCACATCGGTGGCGCAGCATCACGGGCAACTGCGGTAGATAATATTCAGGTCAAGCATGGCGGCACTATCCGCCTGCACAATCTGAAGACGGTTGAACGCGAATCCGGCGAGTTGGTTGCGATTTCGCGATCTGGAGCCATCGCTGTAGCAGATGAGCACGGACGTGAGCGCGAGCGTTACAAGCTGCCCTACGGCGCGGTGATATCTGTTGCCGAGGCCGATGCGGTTGAAGCGGGTCAGGTAATCGCTCAGTGGGATCCGCATACGCACCCAATCGTTGCGGAAGTGGCTGGTGTCGCAACTTTCGTTGAGATGGAGGAAGGTCTATCCATGAATCGTCAGACAGACGATCTGACAGGACTGACCAACATTACGGTACTGGACCCCAAAGACCGGCCCAGTGCTGCGAAAGATCTGCGTCCGGCCGTGCGTTTAAACGATGCCAAGGGCAACGCCGTGAACCTGCCCGGTAGTGAGGTACCAGCGAACTACTTCATGCCAAGTAATGCCATCCTGAACATGGAAGACGGAGGCAAAATCGGCATTGGTGACATCATCGCGCGGATTCCTCAGGAAGGGTCGAAAACCCGTGATATTACCGGTGGTCTGCCCCGGGTAGCCGACTTGTTCGAGGCACGGAAGCCAAAAGAGCCTGCGATTCTTGCCGAAGCAACAGGTACGGTGTCGTTTGGTAAAGAAACCAAGGGCAAGCGCCGATTGGTTATCACGCCAGCGGGTGGTGACCCGGTAGAAACGTTGATTCCAAAGTGGCGCAACATCGGCGTGTTCGACGGCGAGCAGGTAGAGCGAGGGGAAACCGTGTGCGACGGGCCATTCAGTGCCCACGACATTCTGCGCCTGAAAGGGGTAGAGGAACTCGCTAAGTACATCGTCAACGAGATTCAGGAGGTTTACCGACTGCAGGGTGTGACGATTAACGATAAGCACATCGAGGTGATTTGCCGTCAGATGCTGCGCAAAGTCGAAATTACCCACTCAGGTGATTCCGAGTTTATTCGCGGCGAGCAGTTGGAATATACCGCGTTGCGTGAGGCGAACTCGGCACTGGAGGCCCAGGGCAAGGCTCCTGCGGAATATCAGCGCTTGTTGCTGGGTATTACCAAGGCGTCATTGGCCACGGAATCCTTTATCTCAGCCGCGTCTTTCCAAGAAACAACTCGGGTGCTGACCGAGGCTGCTGTGACAGGCAAGCAGGATTACCTGCGTGGCCTGAAGGAAAACGTCGTTGTAGGACGTCTGATTCCTGCGGGCACCGGACTGTCCTATCATGCGGATCGCAAGCGTCAGCGCGAAGAAGACTTGGCCGGTGGTGACACAGTAACGGCAGACGATATCGAACAGGCGCTGAGCGAAGCCCTGTCCGCTCGGGAAGCTGAATAACAACGCAAAGCCAATAGAGTAAACAGGTGAGCCGCCTTGGCTGTATGCAAAGCCAAGGCTTGAGGCTCTTGTTAATCGTCTAAGGCCCGATTAGAATGCCGCCCCCCAATACAGGGGCGGAAACAATTGCGTAGATGCTAAAGGGTCACGAAACCCGGCTCACGCAAGAAACGACGGAGATCGAATAAAGATGGCAACAATTAGCCAGTTAGTCCGTAAGCCTCGCAAGCGCAAGGTTGTTAAGAACATTGTCCCTGCATTACAAGCTTGCCCGCAGCGTCGAGGGGTATGTACTCGCGTTTATACCACCACGCCCAAGAAGCCAAACTCTGCCTTGCGCAAAGTTTGTCGTGTGCGTTTGACCAACGGCTATGAAGTGACCTCTTATATTGGCGGCGAAGGCCACAACCTACAGGAGCACTCTGTTGTTCTTATTCGTGGCGGCCGCGTGAAGGATCTGCCCGGGGTTCGTTATCACACCATTCGTGGTTCTCTGGACACCTCCGGTGTGGCAGATCGTCGTCAAGGCCGCTCCAAGTACGGCGCCAAGCGACCTAAATAAAGCGCAAACCAAACACTAAACATCATTCTCAGTAAGGCCCTGATCGATTCAGGGGATACCTGAAGAAAGGAGAAAACCATGCCAAGACGTCGAGTCGTCGCGAAACGGGAAGTACTTCCCGATCCCAAGTTTCACAATCAAATCATCGCCAAGTTCATCAACCATGTCATGGTTAGTGGCAAGAAGGCCGTGGCAGAGCGCATCGTATATGGCGCGCTTGACCGAGTACAAAGCCGAGACGGCGCTGATCCGATCGAAACCTTCGAAAAAGCACTGGACGCTATTGCCCCAATGGTCGAGGTGAAATCTCGCCGTGTGGGCGGTGCAACCTACCAAGTGCCGGTAGAAGTTCGCCCATCACGCCGAAATGCTTTAGCCATGCGCTGGCTTGTGGATAGCGCTCGATCACGAAGCGAAAAATCCATGGCAGCGCGACTTGCCGGAGAACTCATGGACGCGGCAGATGGTCGTGGCAGTGCCGTGAAGAAGCGTGAAGACACGCACCGTATGGCTGATGCGAACAAGGCTTTTGCCCACTACCGCTACTAAGCAGCACCTAGACCACCAGCAGCAGTATTTTCTATGGCCCGCACGACGCCTATAAATCGCTACCGCAATATAGGCATCGTGGCTCATGTGGACGCTGGTAAAACAACGACCACCGAGCGGGTGCTATTCTACACAGGCATATCCCACAAGATGGGTGAGGTCCATGACGGCGCCGCGGTTATGGACTGGATGGAACAGGAGCAAGAGCGTGGCATTACGATCACCTCTGCGGCCACAACCTGTTTTTGGTCCGGCAGCGAGCAGCAGTACGATCAGCACCGCATAAACATCATCGATACCCCCGGGCACGTTGACTTCACCATCGAAGTTGAGCGCAGTTTGCGGGTGCTCGACGGCGCAGTGGTCGTCTTTTGCGGCACTTCCGGCGTCGAGCCTCAATCAGAGACCGTGTGGCGGCAAGCCGATAAATACCAAGTACCGCGCCTCGTTTTCGTCAACAAAATGGATCGACAAGGCGCGGACTTCTTTCGCGTGCTTGAGCAAATAGAAGAACGGCTGGGTGCCCAGCCCGTGCCGCTTCAGTTGGCGTGGGGCGCCGAAGAGCAGTTCAACGGCATCATTGATTTGATCACCATGCAGGCGGTGATTTTTGATGAAGCCGACCAAGGGCTGACCCAGCAAGCTGTAGACATTCCAGATGAACTTCAGGAGCAGGCCGCCGAGTATCGAGAAGCGTTGGTAGAAGCCGCCGCTGAAGCCAACGACGAGTTAATGGAGCACTACCTCGACCAAGGCGAGTTGTCCAATGAGCAAATAAAAGAGGGTTTGCGCATTCGGACTTTGGCCAATGAAATTGTTTTAGCTACCTGTGGCAGCGCATTCAAGAATAAAGGCGTGCAGCCAATGTTAGACGCCGTAATTGACTATCTGCCGGCGCCTACCGAGGTCAAAGCGATTGAGGGCGAGCTGAGTGACGGCAGCCCGGCTCAACGGGAATCGAAGGACGA
This sequence comes from Gammaproteobacteria bacterium, assembly GCA_038113685.1. Classification (GTDB taxonomy): domain Bacteria; phylum Pseudomonadota; class Gammaproteobacteria; order Pseudomonadales; family Azotimanducaceae; genus UBA4421. The sequence goes on along the minus strand of JAYNPH010000051.1, from coordinate 1,275 downwards.
TGCACCCTTTGCCGCCTTGGCCTTTAAAATCGCCACAGACTCCTTCGTGGGAACACTGACCTTCTTCCGAGTGTACTCCGGCGTGCTTAGGACCGGTGACCAAGTCTTTAATCCACTCAAAGGCAAGCGAGAGCGCATTGGCCGTATGGTGCAAATGCATGCGAACAATCGTGAAGAGATTGACGAGGTGCGAGCCGGCGACATTGCGGCCGTAATCGGTCTCAAAGACGTGAGCACCGGCGAAACCCTTTGCGCAAAGGAACACGCGATCACACTAGAGCGCATGGAGTTCCCGGAGCCGGTTATCGCAGTCGCCGTTGAACCCAAATCGGTAGCTGATCAAGACAAGCTGGTTCAGGCCCTGGGCAAATTGGCTCAGGAAGACCCGTCCTTCCGCGTAGAAACCGACAAAGACACGGGGCAAACCATTATTTCCGGAATGGGTGAGCTGCATTTGGAAATCATCGTTGACCGTATGAAGCGGGAGTTTTCCGTTGCCGCCAATATCGGTAAGCCCCAAGTGTCTTATCGGGAGACAATCCGCCAAAGCACAGAGCGCGAGGCTGAGTTCATCCGGGAAGCGGGTGGAAGAGGCCAGTACGGTCACGTCAAGCTGCGCATTGAACCGTTAAAAGATGACGACGGACAGTACGCTTACGAATTTATCAACGAAAGCTCGAGGGATGAAATTCCATCAGAGTATGTGTCGGTTGTTGATCAGGGCATCCAAGATCAAATGCGCAATGGTGTTCTTGCCGGCCACCGTCTGATGGGCATTCGAGCGACCCTCACCGGCGGCTCCTTCCATGAAACTGACTCCTCCGAAATGGCGTTTAAAATCGCCGCCTCCATGGCCCTTCGCGAAGCGGTGCTCAGCGCAAACCCAGCGTTACTTGAGCCGGTGATGACCGTTGAAGTAGTAACGCCGGAAGAATTTATGGGCGATGTGGTCGGAGACTTGAACCGTCGCAGAGGCATGATTTCAGGCATGGACGAGAGCCCGTCAGGCAAGCTGGTGCGAGCAGAAGTGGCACTGTCGGAAATGTTTGGTTACTCGACGGATTTGCGCAGTCGCACACAGGGCCGAGCAACCTACACCATGGAATTTGTGAATTACACAGAAGTACCAGAAAACGTCATGGATCGGCTGGGCATTCGTCGGCTGACCCACGAAACCCCAAAACCATAGAGATCGATATATACGCAACAGGGAGGCCCACATGGCTAAGGAAAAATTTGAACGTAACAAGCCTCACGTAAACGTGGGGACGATAG
>JAYNPH010000050.1:2047-8107 GCA_038113685.1 Gammaproteobacteria bacterium | reverse complement strand
GTCTTGCGCAACAATGGCTCGCCGACATTGGGGTAGACGTGCCTCGCGTGGCGGGCGGCTTTAAGGCACTGAGAAATGCGTGCCTGAAAATTCTCGATCAACCCGACAAGTCTTGGTGGCTAATCAGTGGTCGCACAGGCTCCGCCAAAACGGTACTGGTGCAAAACATCGACCAGAGCATTGATCTGGAAGGGCTGGCGAACCATCGAGGATCGGCCTTCGGTCGTCGGCTCAGCCCCCAGCCGACGCCGGTGACCTTTGAAAATGCCTTGGCAGTAAAATACCTGCAGCACGAATTTGAATCTCTTGTGGTTGAGGACGAGTCACGCACCATTGGGCGCATTGGCCTGCCCTTGGCTTGGCGCCAACAGATGCAGGAAGCGCCCATTGCGCTGGTCGAAGCGTCCTTTGATGAGCGGGTGGAACACATCCATAAAGAGTACGTTGTCGATGCCCAACTGGAACACGAGCAGGCGGGTTTGCCCATCAGTGCCCTTCAGCACCAATACGAGGAGGCGGCTGGGCGTATCAAACGCCGCCTTGGGGGCGTGCGCTTTGAGCAGTTAAGCCAGAAGATTCGGGAGGCCTTCGCCGGCACCTTAGATCATCGGGCGTGGATCAGCTACCTGCTGCGGGAGTATTACGACCCTATGTACGATTTTCAGCTCCAGCGCAAAATTCACCGAGTTGCCTTTCGGGGTAATGCCGCAGCGGTCACCGAGTTCTTGCAGGCGCGGCCCTAGGTCCGGAGAAAACTCTTGGTTGCAACACCCCGCATTAGGCTCTTGGAACGACGTACCGCCGCGCGCTGACTGGCCGGTTAAACGATCCTGGCGAGGCTAGTCCAGAAAGTCTTTGATCATCGCCGTCACGCTCTCCGGCTGATCGTGATGAGTCCAATGCCCCGCATCCTTGACGATGCGCAGCTCCGCCTGGCGAAAGTGCGCCAAGGTACCGTCTTGACCCGCGCGCTTCTCCAATCCCTGATCTGCGTTAATCAACAGGGTTGGTGCTTGGATATTTTGCCAAAGCTCAACTATTTGAGCCTCAGAGAGTCCCGCACCGAGAAAATTGTAGGTGTATTGATCGTACTTCCAGGTAAATTGTCCGTCTTCCAGCTGCACCACCCCGTGCGCGGTTAGGTGCATGGCCTGCTCTTGAGTCAACTGAGGGTTGGCGTCCTGCATACGCTGATAAGCGGTTTGCAAGTCAGGGTAGCGGCGCGGCGAGCGCGCGGCCAAATCGCGGTTTATATCGCTCCACTGACGTATTAGCGATGCGGTGCCGGCGGCCTCCTGATCGCCTCGCCACAAACCAATCCCTTCGAGCAATATGAGCTTACTTACATGCTCAGGAAACACGCCGGCAAAAAACGCCGCGATAGCGCCTCCCAAGCTGTGTCCTACCAGAATTACCGGGCCAAACTCATTTTGCTCAATTAGCTGCTGTAAGTCGTATATGTAGTCGTAATACTGATAGCCGCTCCCTTGCACCCACTCCGAATCGCCGTGTCCCCGCAAATCCGGGGCAACAAAGTGATAGTTGCTCTCTGCGGACAAACGCTGAATCAGGTCATCCCATGTGCGGCAGTGGTCGCGAACGCCATGCACCAGAACCACCGTCGGGTCTTGGGGGGACCCCCACTCCACGTAGTGCATGCGCAAACGCTGCGAAAAATAACGGTGGGAAGTGGGCGTCAAACTCGATGAAGAACCCTTCAACATGAAAACTCCTTACTGAAAGGTAACAGCTGATGTTTCCGGAGCGAAAACTCCCCCGGCGGGCGACATTTTACATATCTCACCGGCAAGCGACATGTTGTTACTTTATTTCCCCACAAGGCAGAAATTTTGCCGATCCCACGATCAATTCGAGAACTTAGGGTTAAATTGGCCCAAAAATGTAACCCTCAGGCGGTATTTTGGGGAATTTGGGCGGTTTCGAGCAAAAGTTTGAACTATTTGGCTACTTTTTTGCACAAAACCCTTGCAAAGTTTGTTACCCAAGGTAACAATGGCCTCATTCAGCGGGAACGTGGCAACACGCCGCTGACTACGGGGATTTCCGAACCTCCTCTCCCCTCCCCTCCTCGGAAATCCCCTTCTTTCGAAGGCGGAGGACCCTAGGTCCTCCGCCTTTTTTATTGACTGCTTTTCCGTCCCCAATGCCTGTTTCAAAACGGTAGCTCGTCGTACTATGCCCTCATGAGCAATTCAATAACCTTTCAGCATCTAACGGTATCTACCGAGGCCGCCATTGGCACCATTACTCTTTGCCGCCCCGAACGGGCAAATGCGCTCAGCTACGATCACTTAGCCGAACTTGAGCAAGCCGCCCTCGGTTTTCGCGACCTCCCGGAGGTGCGGGTGGTCATCATTACCGGCGCGGGCAAGCACTTCTCTTCAGGGGCCGACTTACGCGACCCCGCTCCGCCACAAGATATGCCCTTGGTACAACGCCGCCGCCGGGCCCGGATGGGCCAACGTGCGATTCAAGCCATCTTAGAAATGGACCAAATCACTGTTGCCGCTTGGCGCGGCGCCGCCATGGGCGGCGGCGCCTGTGTGGCGACAGCCTGTGACTTCCGAGTTGGATCAGAAACGGCATTCATCCAGTACCCGGAAGTGGACCTTGGCATCAACCTGATGTGGAAGAGCTTGCCCCTAATTTTGGCGCTGGTAGGCCCGGCTCGGGCAAAACGCTTGGTAGCTGGAGGTGAGCGGCTGGACGCGGAGACCTTAGCTGACTGGGGTATTCTTGACGTCCTCACATTGGATGACGAACTGATGAATCAAGCGATTCAGATGGCCGGCGTCTATGCGGCGAAGCCGCCTTTGTCGGTACAAATGATCAAACAATCCACCAACCAGTTGGCCTACGCTCTGGGTAATTCGATCATGCACATGGACAGCGACCAGAACCTGCTAACGGCCTCCACCGAAGATCGCGCAACAGCCATACAGAACAAGTTGAATCACGAATCAGGTGAGTTCACCGGCAACTGAAAATCCGGCAATTGAGAATAAAGAGGCCAACTAAGGCCTGTGCGAGCCGCTCAGGGCGACGGTTTCCAAGAAAGCGTCACACCCGCTTCACTGACCGTAATTTGCGGTACTTCGCCAAACTGGCAATGGCTTCCGCTCACGCAAGCACCGCTGGCCACGTCAAAGACATAACCATGCCAAGGGCAACGTACGGTTCCCTCCACTAACGGCGCTTCATCCAGCGGCCCGAGTTGATGGGGACATTGGGCCGGATAAACCACCCAATCTGCCGGGCGGCCCGAGGCCTGATCTGTCAAACGGTTTAGCAGAAAGTGCCGGCCAGAGAGGGTCACTTGATGGGGCAGCACCAAGCTGTCCGCCGCACCCAAGCTGACTTGCTCTACTCGGTTTATGCCGTCAAGGCGTCGATCCAACTGCCGCTGACGTTCCGTCATCATAGCGACATCTTCGTCGTACAGAACTTCATAGGCATTGGCGTAGGCCATACCCACTTTATCGCGAGCGACCTTTGGCACATCAGGCACAAAAAAGTCGACGACTATGTCCAGCACTCGCTCAGACACCACAAACACATGGGTCCAAATTTCTGCACCCTTATTCGGACCCTCGAGGTTTCGGGTGATCCAGCAGCGCGCATCGCGATCCAGCATCAGCTCCAACAAACTGGTAGAAGCCTCTGCTCCCTGACCGGACGTCACTCTTGCCCGCCAGCCCCAGCCACCGTGATCGAGGCAGTCGATGCCACTAAAACTGCTGCTGTGCTGATAAGGCAAGTGCTGCCAATCAAGGGCGTTTTCGTACATACGATCCAAAGTGACCGGCAGCCGACGCCGGTAGCTGCCCACATGATCGAGCCTTGAATCTTCCGACGCGCTGACGAATTCGTATTTCACTGACAACCCCTGAAGCTGTTATCCCTAGCCCAGCGGCTACTGAGCACGGGCCAGTTGAAAACTCAGGGCCTGTCCGTCGACCTCTGACTCAACCGACTGGGGTCCCGAGGCGACTTCCATCTGCAAACTTAGGGTCTCCCCCATGATGTAGTCCCGGTGTTCACTAATCGCCTGAGCCAGCTCACCTTGGGCGTAATAGGTGACATGGATGCGGTCGCTCACCGAGTAGCCACGTTCCTTGCGCTCACGCTGAATTCGATTCACCACCTCTCGCCCGTATCCGCTGCGAATCAGTTGCGGTGTCAACTCACAGTCAAGGTCCACGCTGATTCGGCTGTTGGATACGGTATTGGTACCCGCCTTGGCCTGCTGTTTGATCTCAATTTCTTCGCTGGTGAATGTTTCGCTCTCGCCATCGACTGTCAAGGTTAGGCTGCCTTCGCTCTGAAGCTGCGCAATTTGCCCATCGGAGAGCTGCCCAATCTGCTTGCCAAAGGATTTCATGCGTTTGCCAAGACGCTTACCCAAAAGCGGAAAGTTGGGTTTCGCCTGCAAACCAATGTAGGCAGCCTCGTCAGTGCTGTAGGCGATTTCCAGCACGTTCAGCTCTTCACGCAGGTAACTCTCCAGAGACTGCATATCCGTCAACAAATTCTCATCCCGATGCACAATGGTCAGCTTGGCTAGGGGCGTTCGCAGACCAATCTTCACTTCTTCGCGTTTTTGCCGGCCCAGCAAGATCACCTGCTGCATGCGGTCTACGGCCAGCTCGAGATTCGGGCGAATCTGCGCGGGTTCCGCCACCGGGTAATCACAAAGATGCACCGAACTGGGCGACGCTGGACGATCCGCCAGCGCTTCCAATTGCTGGTAAAGATACTCAGATAAGAATGGCGCAAAAGGCGCCATCAGCTTGGACAGCTCCAGCAACACTTCATACAGCGTACTGTAGGCTGCAATCTTATCCGGCGTGATGTCTTCGCCCCAAAAGCGACCGCGGTTCAAGCGAATGTACCAATTGGTCAGATCTTCGATGAAACCGAATAGCGCGGGCACTACGTTATAGAGCCGGTAGGCTTCCATTTCCAGAGCAACCGTACTCTTCAAAGTTTGCACCCTGGACAACAGCCAATGGTCCAAAACATTGTCACCGGCGTGCAGACCTTTGTCCGGAGACCAGTTGTCGATGGCGGCATAAGTGCGCAAAAACGAAAACGCGTTGTACCAAGGCAGCAAGGCCCGGCGCACCATATCCTTAACCCCAGCGTCGGCAAAGCGTTGCTCTTCACCCTTTACCAGCCCGGAATTAATGGCATAAAGCCTGAGGGCATCGGCACCGTAGGCTTCCATCAGCTCGTCCGGCGGCGTGTAGTTGCGCAGGCTCTTGGACATCTTCTTGCCATCTTCGGCCATAACCATGCCGTTGACGATCACATTTCGGAATGCCGGTTTGTCGAACAAGGCGGCTCCAAGCACTGTCAGGGTATAAAACCATCCGCGGGTTTGATCCAAGCCTTCGGCAATGAACTCCGCAGGAAAACCAGCACCAAAAACGTCCTCGTTCTCGAAGGGATAGTGTAGTTGGGCGTAAGGCATGGAGCCGGATTCGAACCAACAATCCAGAACCTCTTCGATGCGCCGATAAACTCCCTCTTCGCCATCAACGGTGAATTCCAAACCGTCCACATGCTCTCGATGCAAATCGCTTACGCGGACACCGCTGTAGCGTTCCAGTTCGTCAACGGAGCCCATGCATAACGCGTTGCCTGTGACATCGTTGATCCACACTGGCAGCGGCGTTCCCCACACGCGATTACGCGAAATCGCCCAGTCGATGGCGCCGTCGAGCCACTTACCAAAGCGACCTTCCTTTATATGCTCGGGCACCCAATTGATTTGCTCATTGGCCGCAACAAGTTTGTCCTTGATGGCGGTCACGCGAACATACCAAGATGGAATAGCCCGATAAATCAGCGGCGTATTGGAGCGATAACAATAGGGGTAGCTGTGCTGAATTACTTCCTGACGGTAAAGGCTGCCCTCACTCTTGAGCTTGGCAATGATGCCCTTGTCGGCCTCTTTTACATGCTGTCCGGCAAAGTCCGGGACCTCATCGGTGAATTCACCGGACAACGTCACAGGACAAACCAAGGCTTCAATAC
>JAYNPH010000050.1:0-2037 GCA_038113685.1 Gammaproteobacteria bacterium | reverse complement strand
CTTCAATACCGTTCGCTTTCAGCACCCGGTTGTCATCTTCACCAAAGGCGGGCGCCTGATGCACCAGACCGGTACCACTGTCCGTGGTGACATAGTCATCACTCACCACCACGAAGGCCCCCAGTTCTGCCTGATCGGTAAAGTACGAAAACAGCGGCTCGTAATGCCGGCCTACCAATTCTGAACCTTTGAGCGTTCTCACCACCTGAGCCTCATCGCCAAGGTAATGCTCCACGCGAGCAGCAGCCATGTAGATCTTTCGTTCGCCGTCTTGAACCAACTGATAGTCAATGTCTGCGCCCACACAGACGGCCAAATTCGACGGCAGCGTCCAAGGCGTCGTTGTCCAAACCGCGAGGGAGGCATCTTCGTCTTTAAGCTTCAGCAGCACGGTTACCGCGGGATCTTGCACATCCTGATAGTTTGATGTGGCCTCGAAGTTAGCCAAGGGCGTGCCTAGAGCTGTGGAGAGGGGCACCACTTTCACACCCTGATAAATCAGCCCCTTGTCCCAAAGCTGCTTGAAGACCCACCAAACCGACTCCATGTACCACGCGTCCATGGTTTTGTAGTCGTCATCGAAATCAATCCAACGCCCGATCCGAGTCACGGTATGCCGCCACTGAGCAACATACCGCTGGACGATGCCCCGGCATTCGTCGTTGTAGCCCGCCACACCCAATTTGGCCACTGCCTCCTGAGCCGACATACCCAACTGCTTGTCGATCTCGTGCTCAATGGGCAGGCCATGGCAATCCCAGCCAAAGCGGCGCATGACATACCGCCCTTTCATAGTCCAGTAGCGAGGCACGATGTCCTTTATGGTACTGGCCACCAGATGCCCGTGATGGGGCAAGCCCGTTGCGAAAGGTGGGCCGTCGTAAAAGATGAACGGTTTCTTGCCCTTGGTTTTTTCCAAAGACTGTTTAAAGGCGTCGGTTTCCTCCCAAAGTTTAAGGATATCGTGCTCCATACCGACGAAGGAAAAGGCGCTGTTGTCTGAACTCTCGGACATGGTGGGTATCTGTTGGGAAAAACGGCGCTATAGTACCTGCTTTAGACCCTAGATGCCGAATCCTCAGAGATAAAAGCATCCTTGGGTTCACTCAGGCAGATAAACAGGAGAGGTTTATGGATCTTAACGGCATGCAGCTAGGCGCGGTCTTCCCCCACAACGAAATCGGTACCGATCCGAAAGACATCAAAGCCTTCGCTCAGGGTGTTGAAGAATTGGGGATCAGCCACCTGCTGATCTACGACCATGTGCTGGGCGCCGACCCGGATCGCGAGGGTGGCTTTCGCGGCGCTTACGATAAGGACGTTGCCTTTCATGAGCCACTGACAACCTTTGCCTTTATTGCTGGCGTGACCGAGCGTTTGCAGATGATCACCACGATCATGATCTTGCCCCAGCGCCAAACCGTGTTGGCGGCCAAGCAAGCAGCCCAGGTTGCCCTGCTTTCCAAAAACCGTTTCACCATGGGCATTGGCGTTGGCTGGAACGAAGTCGAGTACGTGGGTTTGAATGAGGACTTTAGCAACCGAGGTCGCCGTCAAAGCGAGCAGGTCGATCTGATGCGCCGTCTGTGGAAGGAGGACTCCTTAGATTACCACGGAGAATTTCACCGCATTGATAAGGCGAGCATTAAACCTCGACCCAGCAAGGACATTCCAATCTGGTTTGGCGGCTCGGCCCCTGCCCTGCTGGATCGCTGCGCGAAGCTCGGTGATGGCTGGATTCCCCTCATGGGCGCTAACGAGAAAGCCCAAGCCTGCATCGATCGGATTAAGAGCGGCCGAGAAGCGCTGGGCAAAAGTATGGAGGGATTTGGCATTCAAGCTCAGGCCCAGTATGCCGGTGGTACCCCCGAGCGTTGGGTGAAACATGCCAAGGCTTGGCAGACCATGGGCTGCAGCCATCTGGCAATCGCCACCCACAACGCCGGGGAAACCAATGTGGATGGTCATCTGGCAAGAATCGCCGAGTACCAGCGCGCATTATCCGAATAGCACCAATAACGGGCTTCCGACCCTTGG
>JAYNPH010000049.1:1113-16851 GCA_038113685.1 Gammaproteobacteria bacterium | reverse complement strand
TTAAAACCGTGAGTCGGCGCAAGGTTGGCAAGATGTAACCTAGGTGACTGGATTTGTTGTCCCTCAGATGCAGGCGAGCAAAGATACCAATTGCTTTTAGTTGGCGCTGAATAGCGCAAGCATCCAGCCACCAAGTGAGTGTATTCAGGGAGACCCCTCTCAGCTTGTGGTTGTGTTCTGCAAACCGTTCTAAGGAACTGATGATTAAGGATTCCTCGTGAATGTAATAACAATCTCGTAACAGCGATGCAGGGTCATACAAGGCTGGACCGATTAAAGCATCCTGAAAATCCACGATGCCTAACTTGGCGTTGGAATCGCTCCCGGTTACTAACAGATTGCGACAGTGGTAGTCCCGGTGGACACAGACCCGGGGTTGTTCAAGCATGGCGTCAATTAAGAGTTGCCTACTGGAAGCCAGAACATCAGTTGTCTCAGGCTCAAGGCTTTTGTTCATCAGCCCCTCTACCAACCACTGGGCGCACAAGTCGAATTCCATGACTAAGCGGTCCTCGTCGTAGGTTGGTATGGCGGGATCCTGAACCGTTTGGAAAGGTATCAACGCATCCAAGGCCAGATTGACGCATTGGGCGAGATGCAGCTGGTTCTTTGCGTCTTGTTGATAGGCGTCGATTAGGTGGATTTCGCCAAGATCTTCCATCAGAAAAAAACCGCGATCGTGATCCTGTGCGAGCACTTGCGGTGTTCCTAGGCCAGCAAAAACTGATGCTAATGCGACGAATTGCGGGTTGTTCTCGAGCTCTGGCGGGCTCCACATTGCCACCCAAGATTGCTCCAGCGAATCGTCACGAACCCGATAAAAGTGCCGATGACTTGCCTCTACCCGAAGAGCCTGAAGGGAAATATTTGGCCGTTGCTGCGCAGTCGGGGGCGTACCGGTGTTCTGTTGGGACTGCAGCTGCGCTTGGCACCAAGCATTTAATTCGTTCACTGAGTTTTGCACGATAAGATTATATCCGGTGAGACATTTCTTTTATCATGCGGCGATGAAAAATACCCGTTTCTGTTTCCGTTTGCCGCTGCTTGCCGCCGGCCTGTTGGCCTTGTTGTCCAGCCATACCTACTCCGGCGAACGGACAGATGTCTCGCCGTCGTTTGCTGAGGACCTAGCGTCTGACCTTTACCGGCAGCAGCATCAGCCCGCCGCTCGAAATTTTGGTCAGTGTCTTGGGGACTACGAGCTCGCGCCGATCAGCTCAGACGAGCATGTCCCGGCGACAGATGCCTCCGGCAATCGAGTCATTTCTGCGGCCATGGACCGTTTGATCGGCCAGCGCGGCGGTTCAATCCAGTTTCAAGGCAATGTGGTAATACAGGAGGGCGGTAGACGCTTACTTGCGCCGTCGGCGTTGATGGAACAGAGCAATGAGCGGGTGCAGTTTCCTCAAGGTCTGTTCCTCAGCGAGACCAATTTTGTAGTTCAAGGTCAGAGCGGGGAGTTGCAACTGGATGGACAGTCCCTATCGCTGGAAGGGGTGCAATGGGTGATACCCGGTCAGGGGTTGCGCGGCACAGCTCAAGGATTAAGCCGGGCCGCCGACGGCAGAATTTTGCTGCGTGATGCTCTACTTACTCGATGCGCGCCGGACAATGCAGGGTGGCTTCTCAATATTAACGAACTGGAAGTTAACGAAGCCGAGGCTTATGCCCAGGGCAAGGGAGCGGTGTTGCGGGTTCGCTCGGTGCCGGTTGCTTACCTACCTCGCCTGCGGGTGCCTTTAGCCGGAGAGCAAACCACGGGCTGGCAAATGCCCTCAGGCAGCCTGAGCAGCACTGACGGCTTGGACATTCAGGTGCCATATTACTGGCAGGTTTCGCCGCAGATGAACGCGACCTTGGCACCTCGCTGGATCAGTGAACGAGGGCTTGGCGTGGATGGCAACTTGAGTTTCGCCAACCAAGCCCAAGTGGGCCAGCTGGATGTCGCTTACCTGCCATCGGATGATTTGTACAACGGACTGTATGATGAAGACGTCTATAAAGAGCTGGGTGGTGCCAGTGCCCTCGGTGATTTTAATGCGGCAGACCGATGGCTTATCGCGGCAGATCAGGCGGGCAAAGTAGGTGTCTTGCGAACTCGCGTGGATTTCGCGCGGGCCAGTGACCGAGATTTTTTCCGAGACCTCGATTCGTATGTTGGTTTTACCAAGCCAAACGCTTTAAACCAGTTGGTTGAAGTGTCATATGCCGGTAAAAACTTGGATGTGAGTCTGCGCTCGTTGGGTTTTCAAAGATTGGATGAGTTGAACATTGCCGACTACGAAGCTGTGCCGTCACTGCAGATAAGCTATCGCTCCAATCCCCTTGATCGCGGGTTTGGGGTAAACCTTCAGGCACAGTGGTCCCAGTTTAACCGCAATGCACCGGTCTATAGTTCCGGCGCTGCTTCGGCCCTTGGCATTGAAGGCAACCGTAGTCACTTGGCGCCATCTCTGAGCTATCGCCGGGATTACACCGGCGGCTTTTGGGCTGTGACAGGCGGTTACAAGTTGACGCGCTACGATTTAGATCATGTGCCTGCAGCAGCGTCTGCGACGCTGGAGGCTCAAACCGACAGAGACGTTGGGTTTTTCAGTGTCGACGCAGGGCTGTTTTTTGACCGTGAGCTCAGCCTGAATGGCGGACTTTTTTTGCAAACTTTGGAGCCCAGGGTTTATTACCTGAGACAGGGTTATGAACGGCAAGATGCTCTGCCAATTTTCGACAGCGTGCCTCTGAACATGACCTTTGAGCAGTTGTTTTTGGACAACCATTTCTCCGGGCTGGATCGCATCGGTGATGCCGATAGAGCGACTCTTGCCATAACCAGCCGTCTTATCAATCCGGCAGGACAAGAAGTGCTGACGCTTAGTGCCGGGCATCTTCAGCACTTTTCCACACCCCGCGTGACGGTCCCGGGCTTTGCTGATGTCGGCATTAACGACATGTTCGCCGGCGACGTTGCGCTTAGCCTCAGCGATCATTGGCAGTTACGCAGTCAACAACTGTGGAATTATGATCAAAGCCAGTGGGAAGAAGTTGGTGGGAGCCTGCATTGGCGCGGTGAAGGCCTGAGGCGATTCAATTTTGGGTTCAAAGACCGGCGCTTGGATAACATCAAACAAGCAGAAATGTCGGCCTATGCGCCTGTGAACCAAAACGTGGCATTGACCGCCCGCTGGCACTACGATCTGGAGGGGCACCGAACCTTGGAAGCGTTTGCAGGTTTTGAGTACGACGACTGCTGTTTGCGCATGCGTCTGGTGGCTCGCCAATACCTAGAAAATCCCAGCTACCGTTTGTTCGGCGCGCCTGCTTCTGTGTTGCCAAGTAATTTTCTGCGCACTGATCGCAGCGTATCATTTGAGGTGCAGTTGAAGGGTTTGGCGGAAATTGGGAGTAAAGTAGAGGCGTTGTTGCAACGAGGCGTGTACGGTTACGCCTCTCCAGCCATGCGGATGCAGCGGTACAACGCAAACTAAGGGCCCGCGCACACGTGTTTGGCAGGGGCCCGCAACGGAATAATGGAACAGAGCAAGAACAGCATGAACATTCAACAACTTGGCAGTGGGCTTTCAAAGACTCTTCGTACCATGCTCGGCAGAGCAAAGCACTTGGCATTGCTCGCACTGGTTTGGCTGCCCCTTCAGTCATCGGCTGAATATCAACGCCTAGAGGCCATCGTCGCTGTCGTGGATGACGACGTGGTGCTGGCCAGCGAGCTGATCGCGCGGTTGGAGACGGTTCGGCGCTCTATTAAGGAAAATAATCTGCAGGTGCCGCCGGGCGATGTGTTGGTTAATCAGATCATGGAACGATTGATTATCGAGAACATACAGCTCCAAGAAGCAGAAAAACGAGGCGTCACGATTGATGACGAAACCTTGGCGCGGGCAGTGACGGAATTCGCTCGAAGCAGCAACATGACTTTGGAACAGTTCCAACAAAATTTGGCCCGAGACGGCACCAGTTACCGTCAGTTCCGCGAGGAAATACGAAGTGAGCTGACGATCACGAGGTTGCAACGAGCAATGATTAACCGGCGCATCGCGATCAGTGAGCAAGACGTCCAAGCGCTTTTGAATTCGCCCTTCTATCAGCAGATGTTCTCAGACGAGTATCGGGTGGGGCACATCATGCGCAGTCTTGAAGACGATGCCAGTGATGCGGATAAAGAGGCGGCCATAAAAGAAGCAGCTGGTTTGATTGAGGAGCTTCGAGGTGGTGCGGATTTTGCCCAGATGGCGATAGCCAAGTCTTCGGCCAGCACGGCGCTAGAGGGCGGAGATTTGGGTTGGCGTCGAGCGGGCGAACTGCCTACGCTGTTCTCTGACGCGGTGTTGGACATGCGGGTAGATGAGGTCGCGGATCCAATCGTCACCGGTTCGAGCATTCATATTATCAAGTTGCTAGGCCAGCGCGGTGCCGGCACCGAGCGGTTGTCGCAAACCAATGTCAGCCATATTTTGATTCGACCGTCGGAAATCCTCACGTTAGCCGAGGCCAAGGACCAAGCGGACGATGTTTATCAATTGCTTGAGCAGGGCGGAGACTTTGCTGAGCTGGCAAAGGGATATTCAGAAGACCCCGGTAGTGCGTTGAACGGCGGCGCGTTGGGCTGGTCTACGCCAGATCAATTCGTCGCGGAGTTCGCGCAAGTCATGGCGGTAACGGAGATTGGCCAAATCAGCGAGCCGTTCCAAAGTGAATTTGGCTGGCACATTTTACTTGTGCAGGATCGTCGGGAGCAGGACATGAGTGACGAAGCCCGCCGTAATATGGCCATGGATCTACTGTTCCGGCGTCGATTTGAAGAGGAGCGCCAAGAATGGTTGAAGGAAATTCGCGACGAAGCCTTTGTTGAAATGCGGCTGTAGCTGCCTATGCCTGTGATTGCCATTACCCCCGGTGAACCCGCCGGTATTGGTCCTGACCTAGTCATCCAAGCCGCCCAAGAAAACCGTGAAGCGGCTTGGGTGGTTATTGCCGACAAACGAATGCTGGCGTATCGGGCAAGAGCATTGGCGCTGCCCCTGCGGCTCGATGAGCAGATAAGTAATCCCAGTACTCAGGCAACGCACCTCACCGTTTTAGATACACCCGTGGCGGCTCCTGTTCAGCCTGGTGTGTTGAATGTTGATAACGCAGCCGGAACGCTGCGGGCTCTCGACTTGGCAATAGAGGGATGCTTGGCGCACCGTTTTCATGGCTTAGTGACGGGTCCCATGCAGAAATCCGTCATGATGGAGGCAGGCATCGCCTTTTCGGGTCATACGGAGTACTTGGCCCGGAAATCTGGGGCACCAGATGTGGTCATGATGTTGTCCAGTGAAGCCATGCGGGTGGCTCTGGCGACTACCCATTTGCCGCTGCAGTCGGTATCCGCTGAACTTACTCATGAGCTGTTGGAGCGTCGGCTGCGCATTCTGCGGCAGGCGCTGCAGGAACAATTCAACATCGCCTCGCCGCGGCTATTGGTTTGTGGGTTGAATCCTCATGCCGGTGAGTCCGGTCATTTGGGACGAGAAGAGATAGATGTGATCGAGCCAGTTTGCCGGCGCTTGCAGGAAGAAGGCTTCGATATTGTCGGGCCATTGCCCGCCGACACGCTGTTCACACCAAAGTATCTTGAGCAGGCTGATGCGGTGATGTCTATGTTTCACGACCAAGGCCTGCCAGTGTTGAAGTACTCCGGTTTTGGCCGAGCGGTGAACATCACGCTGGGTCTGCCTTTTGTCCGCACGTCAGTGGATCACGGTACCGCCTTAGATTTGGCCGGTAGTGGGCGAGCAGACGTTGGCTCTTTTAACCAAGCCGTGGCGCAAGCGGTCGTATTGGCGGAACCGGTGCATGCGCGCGCGTAAACGCTTTGGGCAGCACTTTCTGCATGATCAGCAGGTGTTGCGAAACATCGCCAGCACCATGTCTTTGCGGCAGAACCAGCGGGTGTTTGAGATTGGTCCCGGTCAAGGTGCGCTCACCGAGTATCTGTTTGATGATGGCCTGACGCGCTACCTTGCTGTGGAGATCGACCGCGATCTAGCGCCGCTGTTGGGACCTAAGTTTCCCGGTATTGAGGTACTGCAGCAGGACATCTTGAAAACCGACTTGGGAAAGATTTTGACCCCCTCAGAAGCTCAGGATGGTTGGCGGGTCGTGGGAAATTTGCCTTACAACATTTCATCGCCTTTGCTCATGCAGTTGATTGACCACGTGCTCGCTTGCCCGAACAGTGTCCGCGATATGCACTTTATGCTGCAGAAGGAGATGGCCCAACGCCTCACTGCGGTGCCCGGGACCAAGGCTTGGGGGCGTTTAAGTGTGATGACGCAAGTGACTCTGGATACCGATTATCTATTCGATGTACCTCCTGAGAGTTTCCGACCGCCGCCAAAAGTTGATTCAGCAGTGATCCGGCTAACGCCTAAGCCAGACTGCGCGCTACCCGTGCGGCGAAAGAGTTTGGACCAAGTGCTACGTTTAGCTTTTGCCGGGCGTCGCAAGCGTTTGTCTAACGCGTTAAAAAATTTGAATTTGGACTGGCAGCAAGTTCCCGTAGACCCTGCATTGCGGGCAGACGATGTCACCATTGAGGGGTTTATAGCGTTGGCTGGCGCTGCCGACAGCGCCGAGGCGCAATCGGGTTAACATCCCTGCAAATGCTGGCAGGATTGAACCGCACAAATTAAGCGAGAAAAAACGGTGACCGAAACGGATCCAAAACAAACTTTTGATGTGTCGGTGCAGGTAAACTATCTGGCGGCTGAGTCTGCTCCGGAGCGAGAGCGCTTTGCCTTTGCTTACACCATTACCATTGCCAATCACGGTCCGATCCCCAGTCAATTGCTGAATCGACACTGGGTCATAACCGATGGTGGAGGTGATGTTCAGGAAGTGCGTGGTCCCGGTGTCATCGGGCAGCAACCTCGGCTAGCCCGCGGCCAGAAATTTACCTACACCAGTGGCGCGGTGATCAAGACACCTGTGGGAACAATGGAAGGCAGCTACGAGTTTCGAACCGACGATGGTGAGCTATTTGAGGTGCCCATCGACGTCTTTTCGTTGCGCGTCGCAGGTGTGGTGCACTAGAACAGATGGCGATATACGCGGTAGGTGACGTTCAGGGGTGTTGGCTTGAACTCGACGCGCTGATGAAAAAGGTCAACCTCAAAGATAGCGACGAGCTTTGGTTGGCCGGTGATTTGATTAATCGCGGTCCGGATTCGCTCCAAGTGTTGCGACAGGCTCGGCAAATGGGGGATCAGTGCCGCGTTGTGCTGGGGAATCACGATTTGCACTTTTTGGCGATTTTCTTCGGCGGTAAAAGCCCGCACAGCAAAGACACCTTCGACGAGCTGCTGGCGGCGACGGATGTGGAGGAGCTGGCCCATTGGCTGCGTGGTCAGAAGCTCATTCACAGCGGCTATGGGCATGTCATGACTCATGCCGGGATCCCGCCTCAGTGGTCTGTAGCGCAGGCTCAAGCTTTCGCGCGAGAAGTCGAGACAGTGATCGGCCAGAGCGATGCACAGGCCGAGCAAGCAGAGATTTCCTATCGGGATTTTTTTACCGCGATGTATGGCAATAGTCCGGCGCGATGGGACGCGAACCTAAACGGCATGGATCGGTTGCGGGCTATCGTCAATTACCTGACCCGCATGCGATTGCTGGAGCCCAGTGGTGCGATGGATTTCGCCCATAAGGGGCCTGTCGAAGATAGGCCCGACGGCCTGTTGCCATGGTTTGCAGAGGCTAATCATCAACGACGGCCGCACAAGGTTTTGTTTGGGCATTGGGCCGCGCTGAACGGTGAAACCAATGTAGCGGATTGCATCGCCTTGGATACCGGCTGCGTTTGGGGCCGGCAGCTTACCGCCTATTGTTTGGATAACGGCGAGAAAATCGTCCAATCAGCTCTTGGTGGCAACTAACGCGGCCCAAACGGTGGCGCTGTCTTCAAGCAAGGTGTCTTGTCTAAAGAGTCTAAGGGGCCTTGCGAAGTCAGCCCCACTTCCACCACAGTAACGGGATATCCCCACAAAAGACATTATCGTGTTAACCCAGACGTTTGAAACATATTTGGTGGGCGGCGCTGTTCGGGATCGTCTGATCGACGCCCGCAGCAACCGCCCCCAACCCGCTTCCACGACAGATCGGGACTGGGTGGTTGTGGGCGCGACACCGGCCCAACTGCTGGAGCTTGGTTTCACGCAGGTCGGGAAGGACTTCCCGGTGTTTTTACACCCAGAAACAAAGGAAGAATATGCCTTGGCGCGTACCGAGCGAAAGCGCGGTAGCGGGCATACGGGTTTCGAGGTGGATGCGAGTCCCACGGTGACTCTGCTGGAGGACTTATCCAGGCGCGACCTCACCATAAACGCCATAGCCGAAGACGCCCAGGGGCGACTAATTGATCCCAGCGGGGGGCAGCAGGACATTGCCCAGGGTTGGCTGCGTCATGTTTCAGCGGCGTTTGTTGAAGATCCATTGCGAGTATTTCGTGTTGCGCGCTTTGCGGCCCAACTGGCTGGGTTTCGGGTTGCACCTGAAACCCAGTTGCTGATGAATCAGATATGCGCTCAAGGTGAGCTGCAGACTTTGTCTTCGGAGCGAGTCTGGCAGGAACTTGTCAAAGCCTTAGCCGGCCCCGAGCCGCAACGATTTTTCGAGGTGCTGGAAGCCTGCGGCGGCCTGGCAGATTGGTTGCCCGAGTGTCAGGACACGAATTGGGATCTGGCCTTCGACCCGCGCCCAGACCCGATGGTCAGATATGCGAAGTTGCCGCTATCCGAAGCTGCGTTGTTGACACTGGTGGATCGTCTGAGGGGGCCAAAGTCCTGCGCTCAGGCGGTTCAAGATCGTTTTGCCTATCTGCCGCTGCTGCAGCGTTGGCCGCGGATTGATGCGGCGACGTTATGGGCCATGCTGCAACAGCTGAGGGCCCTTCAGGACACACAGCGTTTGATCCGACTAGTCGGGCTGCTCGATGAGGCTGAAGATCGCTGGCGGCTTGAGCAACAACTGTTGTTGCTGTGTGCCGAGCTAAAAGAAGTGCGACTTGCCGACGAGCAAGCGCAGCTGAAGGGAGCCGAATTTGGTCAGGCTCTCAGCGATCAGCGCGAGCGTCATGTACAAACGTATCTGTCTGGCTTGTAGCCGTGTTGACGCAGCGACTTGCTAAATTCTCTCTCGGTAGATTTCGACGCCAACGGCCGACGCCTCTGAGACGGCATTGGGCTTTTCCACCCGCACGCTGACAGCGTCGGCGCCTGCCTCAAGGCAGACCTTCGCGATATCCTCCACCAAGGTCTCTATTAGAAGGTATTCGCCTTCAACGGTCAGGCTCCGAGCGGCATCCGCCACCTCCGCGTAGTTCAGAGTATCGCCGATGTTCTTGCTTGCAGCGGCGACAGTGATATCGGTGATCAGGGTCAGGTTGATGATTACTGGCTGAGGCTGAACACGCTCCTCAGGC
Organism: Gammaproteobacteria bacterium; assembly: GCA_038113685.1. GTDB lineage: Bacteria > Pseudomonadota > Gammaproteobacteria > Pseudomonadales > Azotimanducaceae > UBA4421. Next base: position 7,376 of record JAYNPH010000049.1, on the reverse strand, counting down.
AGAATGCCGAGAATTGCGTTGAAGGTGAGATCTCGAATAAAAACCTTGTCCCGACGCGGCGCGCCTGTCATATCGCCGCCAATTCGGTCATCGGCCAGCGCGGGCGGGTCACGATGGCCAAGCCCTCGGACTCGCCGCCGGCCATGCGCAGAGCACCTGCATAGGCGATCATGGCGCCGTTGTCAGTGCACAGATCCAGCGGCGCATAAACAATCTCCACATTTAGTTTGTCTGCCAACTCTGTGCGCAGCCGCGTGTTAGCGCTTACACCGCCGGCTATGACCAGCTGCCGGGCACCGGTTTGCTCCATGGCCCGACGGCACTTAATCACAAGCGTGTCGACCGCCGCCATCTCAAAAGCGACCGAAACATCGGCCACATCTTGCGAGGTTAACGCGTTCAGACTTTGCACGGTATTGAGCGCGTAGGTCTTCAAACCGCTAAAACTGAAATCCAGTCCCGGGCGGTCGGTCATTGGCCTAGGAAAGCGAAAGCGCCCGGGGTCACCTTGCTTGGCTTGCTCGGCAATCTTCGGGCCACCGGGGTAGCCCAGTCCCAGAAGTTTGGCTGTTTTATCAAAGGCCTCACCCGCAGCGTCGTCCACGGATTCTCCCAGCAGGTCATAGGCGCCGAAGTTTTTTACGTGTACCAACTGGGTATGCCCCCCAGATACCAAGAGGGCGACAAAGGGCAGATCTAACGGGCTGCCTTGTCGATTGATCAGCGGAGCCAGCAGGTGGGCTTCCATGTGATGAATACCAAGAGCGGGAATGCCCAAGCTCCACGCAAGACTTTTGGCGAACGAAGCACCGACCAACAAAGCGCCCATGAGACCGGGGCCGGCGGTGTAGGCAACACCATCAAGGTCATCCAAACTTTTGCCGGCACTGGTGAGAACCCTGTCAGTTAATGGCGTGATCTTGCGAATATGGTCCCGAGAAGCCAGCTCTGGAACCACGCCGCCGTAATCGGCGTGCAGGGCCACCTGACTGTGTAAGGCATGAGAAAGCAGCCCCTCGTTGCTGTCGTAGAGGGCCAAGCCGGTTTCGTCACAGGAACTTTCGATACCAAGAATAAGCATGGGCGCATGTTACAAAAATGCGCTCGGCGATGCTGTTAAATCTGGGTTCGGTTAAGCACTGTCCCATCTCTCCCACGGGGTTGCCGCACCTGAACCCTGTGTGTAGAATCCGCGCCCTCATTGGAAACAAGTTGAACCATGCCTCACGTAAGAGTCAAAGAAAACGAACCGTTTGATATCGCCCTGCGTCGATTCAAGCGCTCATGTGAAAAAGCCGGCGTCCTGAGCGAAGTGCGCCGTCGAGAGTTTTATGAAAAGCCCACGGCTGTGCGCAAGCGTAAAGCGGCCGCGGCGGTTAAACGGCACATCAAAAAGCTGCAGCGCGAATCTCGAAAGTTCGAGCGCTCCTACTAGCAGGGACTCTCGGCTGCTGCCGGTGAGGTGCGGCGTGCAGTAAGGGTGTTTGTACCCGCTAAGACTAGGCAAATGAAAACGCCCAGCCGATCCCCGAACCACCGCCTTTCAGCTATGCTAAAACCCCTCCAGTAGGGGTTTTTTTGTGGCTGGGGATTCTGGGTTTGTGACGTGACGAAACAGGGAATGGAAATGTCTGAATTAAAGGCTGCGCTGAGTCAGGCGACCAAGGAAGCCATGAAGGCCCGTGACAAAGATCGGGTGGCTACGCTGCGAATGGTCAACGCTGAGCTTAAGCGTATCGAGGTCGACGAGCGACGGGACCTTAGCGACGATGATGTATTTGCGGTACTGAATAAGATGCTGAAGCAGCGCAAGGATGCAATGCAGCAGTTCCAAGATGCGGGCCGAGATGACTTGGCTAGCATTGAGGCCTATGAGATCAGCGTTGTGGAAGGTTTTTTGCCTGCTCAGATGCAAGGCGATGAGTTGGCCGAATTTGTCGCAAAGCTCGTAGCGAAGTCAGGTGCTCAGGGTATGCAAGATATGGGCAAGGTGATGGCTTTACTCAAGTCAGAAGGTCAAGGCCGGGTGGATATGGGTGCGGCCAGTGCCATGGTCAAGGCTCAGCTAAGCGCCTAAAACAGCGTTCACAACGCTCAGGGTAAAGGGCTGCCGGCGCCGCAGCCGGTATATGTTATTGTAAGAAGCCATCTCCATACGGGTTCTTTCGTGGCTGGCCGAATACCGCAATCATTCATTAATGACCTGCTCGATCGCGTCGACATTGTTGACGTGATTGATGGGCGCGTGGCGCTGAAAAAGACCGGCAAGAACTATTCAGGGCTGTGCCCGTTTCACGACGAAAAATCACCCTCGTTTTCGGTTAGCCCGGACAAACAGTTTTTCCACTGCTTCGGCTGTCAAGAAAGCGGCACCGCGCTGACGTTCTTGATGAAATATGAGCGCATGGACTTCGTGGAAGCGTTAGAAGCTCTTGCCAAAGACATGGGCCTTACGGTGCCCCGAGAGCAAAGCAATCGCAATTACGTGGAAGTGGATCAGGGGATTTATCAGGCTTTGGAGGGAGCTGAGGGCCTGTACCGCCAACAGCTGCGTGGCGCTGATGTGGCGGTAGCCTATCTTAAGGGTCGCGGTTTGACCGGTGTTACCGCCAGAGACTTTGGAATCGGCTATGCTCCGGAAGGCTGGCACAACGTTAGCGAAGCGCTGATGGCCAAAGGTAGTACCAGCGAAGCGCTGCTCAAGGCTGGGCTGACGATAAAAAACGACAATGGTCGCGTTTATGACCGTTTTCGTCATCGCATTATGTTTCCGATTCGAGATCTTCGCGGCCGGGTAATTGGCTTTGGTGGTCGAAAGCTGGGGGACGAAGAAGGCCCGAAGTACCTGAACTCACCGGAAACAGAGGTGTTTTCCAAGAGTCAGGAGCTTTACGGCCTGTACGAGGCGCGCAAAGCCCTACGAAATATTGACCGGCTATTGGTAGTAGAAGGCTACATGGACGTTGTGGCTTTAGCTCAGCACGGGTTTCGCAACGCGGTAGCGACTCTCGGCACCGCCACCGGCGAGGCTCACTACCACAAGCTTTATCGTTATACCGACGAGGTAATCTGTTGTTTTGACGGTGACAAAGCCGGCCGGTCTGCTGCGTGGCGGGCTTTGGAGAGCGCGCTGCCTGTCCTGAACGAGCATCGGCAACTCAAGTTCGTGTTTCTGCCAGACGGCGAAGATCCCGACTCGCTTGTGCAAGGTCGTGGCGCAGAAGCCTTTAACGAGTTTTTGCGCAACGCAACGCCGGGAATTGAATTTTTGTTCAGCAAGCTTGGCGAGGGCTTGGACCTTCAAACCTTAGACGGGCGGGCACGTTTCATGGGGCTCGCTAACCCTTACGTAGAAAAGATCCCTGATGGAATCTTAAAAGACCTAGTAAAAGCCCGTGTACGAGAAATTGGCGGCATGGCTGCGCCGCTGGCTGGCAATGCGAGGGCTTCTAGTCAGCGTCAGGGCGCGGGCCAGAGCGCTGCCTCTGGCAAGGTTTCATTGTTGGTACAGCGGCTGCTGACGATTTTATTAAAGTCGCCAATGCTTTGGCACCAGTTAGACGACGAGTTGCGGCGCCAAGTCATAGCGCACAGTAAAGAGTTGGGACTGCTTGGAGAACTGACGAACTTCTTGTTGGATCGGCCTCAGGCAACGATAGATGATGTGTTGATCGGCTGGCCCGACGAGGAAGGGCAGAAAATCCTTATTGAGATGGCAAAAAAACCGCTGGATTTAGGTGAGGAGGCTTGGTTTCAAACACTAGCGGAAGGATTTTCGAATCTGCTGCGCCAGAAGCAAAAGACCCAACGCCAACGGCTGCTGGCGGAACTGGCCGCTCAAGGAGAGGACGACAAGATAAAAGCGGCGTTGTCCGAGTCGTCAACTCGGGCCCAGACAGAGCAAAAAATCCGGCCCCAGACCCGGCCAAAGAGCTAGCGCCATTAGTGGCCTTTCTATGGCGTTTTCGTCGTCGGGGCGTTGGTCCTGCCTAACGTGAGTCGAGTCGTTCAGCGGCTGACCCACGCCTGCGTATGGCGCGCGGGAACGCGCATTGGTATAATCCACCGATATCTCGAATAAAACCGACAATATCGAAAGGCGCTGGACAACTCGCCAAGACGTTAAGTAAGGACTTTGGCGCGCTTTCCCGTCCACTTCATTCAGCCGCAAAGGTGGGTCATCGAGGGTCGCAGCAGTGCTCCAGCAAAGTAAGGAGGGTAAAAACTTTGCTCAAAAACGATTGCCCAGCGAAAGTGAGGCAGTCCAGCCATATTGATAACAAAGTCGTCTGATGGTGCCAGAGGTGTTTGGTAGCCAGCGTTGCAGACGCCGAAGCATTCAAGTTGGGGAAAAATGACCAAACAAATTACGAACGCACAGCAACAGTCGCGCCTGAAAGAGCTGATTGCCAAAGGCAAAGAGCAGGGTTACCTGACCTATGGCGAGGTAAACGATCACCTGCCGGATGATATTTCTGACCCTGAGCAGATCGAAGACATCATCCGCATGATCAACGACATGGGGATCACGGTGTATGAAACCGCACCGGATGCTGATGACTTGCTATCCACGGAAGAAAATACCGCCGATGAACTGGCGGCAGAAGAAGCTGCCGCCGCCCTAGCCGCGGTAGAAACCGAGGCCGGGCGCACTACGGACCCTGTGCGCATGTATATGCGCGAAATGGGGACGGTTGAACTGCTTACCCGAGAGGGCGAGATCGCGATTGCCAAGCGTATCGAAGAAGGCATACGGGATATGCTCACGGCCTTGGCCAGCTATCCGGGCACGGTGGAATACCTGCTGGAAACTTATGCGGAAGTAGTCAAAGAGGACAAGCTTGCGGATTTGCTGGTTGGCTACCTTGATCCAACGGAGCATGTGCCGGCAGCAACCCAGATCGGCGCTGACGGTCCCATTGTCAAAGACGAAGAAGAAGATGACGAGCCAAAGGGACCGGATCCTGTTGAGGCAAAAAAACGTTTCGCATTGCTAAAGCGCCAATTCAACAAGTACAACAAACTGGTTGAAGAAAAAGGCAAAAACAGCAAAGAAGCCGAAGCACAGCATATTAAGCTGGCGGAGGCTTACTGCTGCTTCAAGCTGGTGCCCAAACACTTTGATTATATGGTGTCACTGGCTCGCGATTCTCAGGAGGTGGTGCGGCATCAGGAGCGCCTGATCATGAACGCCGTTGTGCGTCGCGCCCGCGTGCCGAGGGATATTTTCCGAAAGGAATATCAAGGCAGTGAAGTCAGCGTGAGCTGGATCAACAAGATCGGCAAAATGAAGAAAGAGTACGCCGCAGGCCTGGAGTCCCAGCGTGAAGACATTGCCCGCTCCCAGAAAAAGCTAAAAGCCCTGAGCAAAATCACCGAACTTTCGGTGCTCGAAATTAAAGATATTAACCGCCGTATTTCCTTGGGCGAGGCCAAAGCCCGCCGCGCGAAGAAAGACATGGTTGAAGCAAACTTACGTTTGGTGATCTCGATCGCGAAGAAGTACACCAATCGTGGTTTGCAGTTCCTCGATTTGATTCAGGAAGGCAATATCGGTCTGATGAAGGCGGTAGATAAGTTTGAATATCGACGCGGCTACAAGTTTTCCACCTACGCAACCTGGTGGATCCGTCAGGCCATAACCCGCTCAATAGCGGATCAGGCGCGCACCATTCGTATCCCGGTGCACATGATCGAAACCATCAACAAACTCAGCCGAGTTTCTCGGCAGATGTTGCAGGAGATGGGTCGCGAGCCTACGCCAGAGGAGTTGGGTGAGCGTATGGAAATGCCTGAGGAAAAAGTGCGCCGTGTACTCAAGATAGCCAAAGAGCCGATCTCGATGGAAACGCCCATTGGTGACGACGAAGACTCGCACTTGGGTGATTTTATTGAAGACAACACCATCGGTTCGCCGATTGATCTGGCGACCGGGGAAGGCCTGCGCGAAGCAACCAAGGATGTGTTGGGTGGGCTGACCGCTCGCGAATCCAAAGTGCTGCGTATGCGTTTTGGCATTGATATGAATACCGACCACACCCTAGAGGAAGTGGGCAAACAGTTTGACGTGACCCGAGAACGGATCCGTCAAATCGAGGCGAAGGCGCTGCGTAAGCTGCGGCATCCGAGCCGATCCGAGCACTTACGAAGCTTCCTAGACGAGAGTCTGGAAGGCGGAAAAGGGCGAAACGTCTGATCCCAAGCGGCAGCTAGAATCAGACTTGAGAAATTGGGCCTATAGCTCAGTTGGTTAGAGCAGTGGA
>JAYNPH010000049.1:0-1103 GCA_038113685.1 Gammaproteobacteria bacterium | reverse complement strand
CATTTGCGTAGCTTCTTGGACGAAAGTTTGGAGGGTGGTAAAGGACGAAACGTCTAAACCACCAAGCCGGGCTTCCTGATGTGTGTCAGGCAGTCGTTGAGAAATTGGGCCTATAGCTCAGTTGGTTAGAGCAGTGGACTCATCAAAATGGTGCGCCTGATGCTGAAAAGGTCAGGATGAACGGGATGAATTCAGGGAAACCGTAGCTTTCGTATTCGCAAAGCCGGCAACCCTGAGCCAAGCCGACAGTACACTGTCGGAAGGTGCAGAGACTACCTGAGAACTGGCGGCTGTCCGTGCACAGCCCCAAGTGTTCTTAATAACAGGCAAGAGCGTCCCGCTCCCTAACGCGGTTTCCGAAACCGGCGAGGGAGGTGAGATAGTCCGCACACGGTTGAAAAATCGTGACAATGTGAATCCATTGGTCCCAGGTTCGAGTCCTGGTGGGCCCACCAATTTCTCAAATCGAAGCGTTGTTTACGGCGCGGCATAGACAGTTGCTTCCACCAAATCACGCCGTAGCCTTCTCTTTGCGGCCCCGGGTATGTCATTTCAAGATTGGAGATCCAGTACTGGGTCTGGATTGCGGTAGACGCGATAACTTTATTGCAGTTCCTTTAACGCGTTCTCCTGTCGCATAAGTTTCGATAAGAAAGTGTAAGGACGAGGGTTCGTTCTGGCGACAGCGTCTGTGATCTGCCTTTAATATTGGAGGCCCAGAGTTAGTTTCGCGCCTTAGAGGCGGCACATCGGCGGCATGGCTTCAAGCCAAGCCGTGTTGCCGCCAGATTTGTTAGGCCGTTGGCGTCCGCGGGCCCTCCCAGCGATACTCAGTTCAATGCTGCAGGGATTTGTGCCACCGGATGCATGAATCTGAAATCGAAATTGCGAAGGAACGATGGAATAACCAGTGAGCAATATTAAGTGAACAAAAATGCACGTACTAATATTCGACCTGCTCGCCAGGAGCGCAGTCGAGAAAAGCGGGATCGTTTGATCAAGGCCGGACTAAATGTCTTTTCCAAACACGGATACGATCAGACGCGCATGACAGACATCGCAGCGGAGGCTGGTGTCACGGTGGCCGTGCTGTACCAACGATA
>JAYNPH010000048.1:17032-17452 GCA_038113685.1 Gammaproteobacteria bacterium | reverse complement strand
GCCACATCCTGCAATAGGTCGGCAATACGCAGCTGCCATCCTTCTTCAAAACTGGCAAGCCAAGACGCTCCTAATGCGTCCCGCATTTCGTCGCCCAAGGCCTGAAAATAGGCCGCGTACATATCAGCGCTTACCCCGTAAGCCGACAGATGATTGGCGATCTCCCAGCGAAAATAGCTGGCGGGGCCTTGCAGTTCACGGTCCATCAACAGTTCGATGGTTTGCTCGAGCATTCGCCCCCGCATGGGTTCGTCAGCATGCCCCATTAACGCCTCGGCCTCAGGGCAAAGCAGAAAAAAGCGCCGGTAAAAAGGGTCCAGCAAATCTACGTCTTGCTCAGCCAACAACTCGAAGGCTTGAGTAATTTCAGCACAGCCCCGTCCAATCATTTTTGCCCCTCTTTTGTACGCTGAGTCATAT
>JAYNPH010000048.1:5243-17022 GCA_038113685.1 Gammaproteobacteria bacterium | reverse complement strand
ATGCGGTATGTCTTGACCCTTCACGAAGGCGCTGATCATGGCATTTACAGCCTCCGGCTGCTCCTGTTGAACCCAATGTGACACTCCGGATAGATAGCGAATCGTAAAATCTGTGACGTAGTCCCCGGTAGTCAGGGTGGTGGTTTTATCCAACGCCACATCGTCCTCGCCCCAAATCATCAGCGTCGGCGTCTCAATGGGCGTGCGTGGATCGATTCTGGGCCGATTACGCTTACCCCGTAACAATCCACGATAGAAATTGATCATCGCTGTCAGCGCACCGGGCTGAGCCGCGTTACGCCGATAAACCTCTCTGACGTCGGTGGGAAACTGTGCCGCATTGCTGGAGGTGGTCAGAAATGTGTCGGCGATGGGGCGGGCCTGATGACGCCCCAACAGATATTCAGGCAGCCAGGGGATTTGAAAGAAAAATACGTACCAACTTTTTTTCAGCTGGGTCCAGCCGAAATAATCCTTCATAGCTTGAGGATGAGGGACGTTACATATGATTAACCGCTCCAGCGGCAATCGCTGTCGCAGCGCAAATTCCCATGCGATCACCGCGCCCCAGTCGTGGGCAATGAGGGTCACTTTCTGCTTGCCGCTGGCCTCAATGATGCGGGCCACATCCTCCACCAATTCGTCTAACCGATAAGACTGTAGCCCGAGTGGCCGGCTGCTGCTGCCATAACCTCGCAAATTCGGTGCCCAGGCGGTAAAGCCCAGCTCCGCCAGCATGGGTAACTGATAGCGCCATGAGAAACTGTGTTCTGGAAAGCCGTGCAAGCACAGCGCCATCTCCTCGCCGTCGCCGCACTGGTCTATCTCAAAGTGAAGTCCGTCCCGAACCTCCACTGTCGTGGTCGCTATGCGCGGGTCGCGCATCGAATCAGGCACGATGTCCATGAATTCTCTCCGAGCTTAACTGGTTTGCCGCAAGACTTTGTTCGCTTGCCTTTCATGCTCAGGGCTTGATCGCCGTCATTATCCACATTGGATCTGCCCCTAGGGGCGAACGGTCGTGAAACGTTATGTCACCGAAGCCCGCCTGCTGCAAACAGTATCCTACCAACTTCATTTTGTCGTCTCGCTCCATGCCCTGAAAAGCTGCTATCGCCTTGGTGGGAAATAGCCGATGGGACATGGCTATGGCGATAGCGCCACCGGACTTGAGAGAACCTAGCACCGACTGCAGCACTTCAACTGGCCGGGTCAGGTATTGAATGGACACCACGATCAACGCCCGATCAAAGCTGCCTGCAGCGAAGGGAATCTCCGGATTTTCGTTGAGATTGTGCACGCACCACTCGGTGAGTTGAGGATTTGCCGCTAGCTCTTCAGCGTTCATGCCTAAGCCCGCTACCCGACCGAGGGCTACATCGTTAGGCAGATGGGACAACCAAGACGACATAAGATCCAGCACGCTGGCGCCGGCGGGAATAAATTCTCGGTAAAAATCCGTTACAGCGGCCATGGTCGCATCGTCAATGTGGGCAACCATCCGGGCTTGTTCGTAGAACACGTCATCGGTTTCATTATCTGGCCGCTGAAACCAAAAACTGGGTAAACCGAAGTAAGTATCCTGAGCATTTTCCTCTGTCATCGCGTTCTCAACTGGTTTTCACGGCATCTTATCCACCTTCTCGCGCCGGCGACACGCCAGCAAATGCGGGGCAAGGTTAGGTCTAGCTTGTTTCAGCAATCAGCCAAAAAGAGCCCGATACCGTCGGTCCTTGCATAACCCGCGCCCTCGTAATACCGTCGAAATAATGGCTTGCATTAGTTAAACTTGATCGCCGTGGAGACTCAACCCAACGAATAACATGGAGCACATATGACCTCTCACCAACCTCTTCTTTTCAAAGGCGTCCCAGGGTCCCCCTACACCCGAAAAATGCTGGCTTACCTCAGGTTCCGGCATATCCCCTATGAACTGCTCATTGGTGATCAAGCTAGCCGCCAAGGCTTTCCAGAAGCCAAGGTTCAACTGCTCCCAACTTTTTATCTACCCAATGCACAGGGTGAACTGGAGGCCGCGGTAGACTCCACACCATTAATCCGCCGTTTCGAGAGCGACTATCTGGGCAGGCATGCAGTGCCAAGCAATCCAGTTCTGGGATTCATTAACGACTTGTTGGAGGACTACGGCGATGAGTGGCTGACCAAGGCCATGTTCCATTACCGCTGGTACTACCAAGACGACATCACAACCGCGGGTAAAATTTTGCCGCGCTGGTCAAATAACAGCGCTCCGGAAGACCAGCTGTCGGAAATGGGCGAGTTCATTTCTCAACGACAAATTTCGCGCCTTTACGTGGTTGGCTCCAACGACATCACCGCGCCCGTTATCGAAGCCAGCTATCTGCGCTTTTTGCAGATATTTGACGCCTTGCTGCAGCGTCATCCCTTTGTCTTGGGTGACCGGCCTAGCAGCGCCGATTTCGCTATTTATGCCCAGCTGACCCAACTGGCCAAATTCGACCCGACCCCGATGAAGCTGTGCTTGGAACAAGCGCCGAGGATTCACGCTTGGACCGATATTGTAGACGACCTTAGCGGTCAGCCAGCCGCAGACGACAGCTGGCTGGAGCCGGATCAGATTCGCACCCATCTCGGCGACCTGCTCAAGGAAGTTGGCCGCGTCTACATTCCCGCCTTGCTGGCGAATAACGCCGCCATAGACGCGGGTGATGATCAAATGAACACCACCATTGACGGCCAACCTTGGACTCAGCCCACCTTCCCCTATCAGGCAAAGTGCTTGCAGAGCCTCAGACACGGCTACTTCAACCTCGACCCCGAGGACCGAGAAGGCGTCGACACCGTTCTTCAAGGCACCGGCTGCGAAGCCTTCCTCGGAGACTGACTGTTGCGACTGAGCGGCCATCTGCGGCCAACCGTCACGGAGGAGCCGTGGCCTTCACTTAACGCTTTGATCTAGGAGTTCTTACTAATGAACCGTAAAACCATCACCGCCGGCGCAATCCTTTACCGACTTCCGGCCGTTCAGGATGTTTTGCTCAAACGCGTCAGTAGCGTCGTGCTGGCCTCAACGCCCGAGCCTGTCGACGGGCTAAAAGTCGTAGTCTGTGGCAGTGCGTCTCCCTTGGGTAACTCCATGGAGCGCGCTCAGGCCTGCATCGCCGTAGTCACACCCGAGCATTTTTTCCTGATTGATGTCGGCGCCCGCTCCCCCGTACGCATCGGGCAGGCGCAACTGCCAATGGGCCGCATTACCGGCGTGCTGCTGACCCATTACCACTCCGATCACATTGCAGCACTACCCGACGTCAACCTGCAGTCATGGGTGGCCGGAAGACAAGCGAGCCTGCGTGTTTTTGGACCCAAGGGTATTGACCGGGTGGTCGGTGGCTTCAACGAAGCCTATGCCCTTGATCAAGGCTACCGAGTTGCCCATCACGGCACTGAGCTACTGCCCCCGACAGCTGGCCCGATGACACCTGTAACCGTGGAGCCCGGCATACTATGGCAAGACGCTGGACTAACCGTGAGCAGTTTTATTGTCGAACATGACCCGGTCAGCCCAGCAGTCGGCTACCGTCTGGACTACAAAGGACGCTCCGTCGTCATTAGCGGCGATAGCAATGCTACCGAGAGTCTTTTTGCCGCCGCACAAGACGCCGACCTGTTGTTCCACGACGCCTTAGCCAGACATTCCTTAGACATCATGATTGAGGCCGCAACCGAGGCAGGCCGAAACAACCTGACGAAAATTTTTAACGACGTCATCGACTATCACGCAGACACTCGCACGCTGGAAGATGCCGCAGAGGAAGCAGGCATACAGCAGCTGGTGCTGTATCACTTGGTGCCAACGCCGGTGAATGGCTTGATGGAATTAATATTTCGACGCGGTCTTAAGGATGAAACACTCCTCGCCTACGATCTTCAAACTTTCGAACTGCCGCCGGACTCTTCGGTCATATCAATTCGCTAAACCGATTCCGCTACTGAGCAATCTGCCATTACCTGCTACCATTGCCGTCAGCCGGCAGGGGAGCACGTATGGCCGGTTCAGTCCAACGCAAAGTGCAACACAGCAGATTAAACACACTGGGCCTTTAGCCCCGTTTCAACGAGGCCGACTGCACACGGCTCCCCGCCACGTCCACAGCTGCATGAGGCAAAACGGATGAAAATTACCGCTTTGGAAACATTTATCGTGGCGCCGCGATGGTGCTTTCTTAAAATTTCCACAGACGAAGGCTTGGTTGGTTGGGGCGAACCGGTGCTAGAAGGCCGCGCCCATACCGTTGCGGCAGCGGTAAATGAGTTGGCCGACTATCTTATTGGGGAAGACCCGCTGCAAATCGAACGACACTGGCAAACCCTCTATCGAGGCGGTTTTTATCGCGGCGGTGGAATTCATATGAGCGCCATCGCCGGCATTGATCAAGCCTTGTGGGATATTAAGGGCAAGTTCCATGACGCCCCGATACACCAATTGCTGGGCGGCCAAGTACGAGATCGCATCCGCGTTTATGCCTGGGTGGGCGGCGACCGACCCGCCGACATTGTCAGCAGCGCGCAGCGCGCCATCGATGATGGCTTCAAAGCCACCAAGATGAACCTGACTGAGGAAATGCAGATCGTCGATCGTTACAGCAAGATCGACGACGCGGTTGCTCGCATCGCGCATTTGCGTGAGGCCGTGGGGAGTGCGCTGGACATCGCCGTTGACTTTCACGGGCGCGTCCACGCGCCCATGGCTAAGACACTGATCCACGCGATCGAACCCTATTCACCCCTATTCATTGAGGAGCCGGTGCTCAGCGAGCATCTCGACGCCATGGCGGATCTGCGACGCCAGACCCACGTGCCCATCGCCACCGGTGAGCGTCTGTTTTCACGTTTTGACTTCAAGAACCTGTTTACCTTGGGCGCGGCAGACATTGTTCAACCGGATTTGTCCCATGCCGGCGGCATCACCGAGTGCAAAAAGATCGCCGATATGGCAGAAACTTGGGATATCGCGCTAGCTCCTCACTGTCCCCTCGGGCCTATTGCTTTAGCCGCGTGCTTACAGGTCGACGCGGTATGCCAAAATGCCTTCATCCAAGAACAGAGTCAGGGCATTCACTACAACCAAGCCAACGACCTAACCCACTATTTGAAAAACCCTCAGGTCTTTAACTTTACCGATGGTTTCGTGCAAATTCCTCAAGGACCCGGGCTTGGCATCGACATTAACGAAGACGCTGTACGTCAGCGGGCCGCCGAGGGGCATCGTTGGCGCAACCCGATCTGGCGTCACGCAGACGGCAGTATTGCTGAGTGGTAACCCGCCCTCGCGGCAGCTATACGCCCGCAATCACACCAATCACCGCAGGGAGCACATTATGAGCACAATCGCATTTATCGGCTTAGGCAATATGGGCAGCAGCATGTGTGCCAACTTAGCCAAGGCAGGCCATCAGGTGAACGCCTTTGACCTGAACCCACAAAGCGTCGATGACGCAGTTGCCGCCGGCGCTAACGCTGCAGCGGATATCGGCGGCTGCGTCGCCGCTGCGGAATTTGTCATCACCATGTTACCCGCGGGCAAGCATGTGCATTCGGTGTACTTTGATACGGATGGCGTTTTGGCCAAGGCCGACTCATCAGCGCTGCTCATCGATTGTTCGACCATTGCGGTCGACGAAGCACGCAGCGCCGCCGAACAAGCGAAGGCCCAAGGTTTTAGCACCTTGGACGCGCCGGTTTCTGGCGGGGTCGCCGCGGCCAAGGCGGGAACCCTCACCTTTATGGTGGGTGGCGAAGAGGCTGACTTCAATCGCGCCCAACCGATTTTGTCGGATATGGGGCAGAACATTTTTCACGCCGGACCATCTGGGAACGGTCAGGCGGCCAAAACCGCGAACAATATGTTGCTCGGCATTTCTATGATCGCCACATCCGAGGCCTTCAATTTGGCCGCCAAACTGGGTTTGGATGCCGAGACGTTTTTCAACATTTCGTCCAAGGCGTCAGGCCAATGCTGGTCTATGACCTCCTATTGCCCGGCACCCGGCCCGGTGCCCGCATCACCCGCCAATAACGATTACGAACCGGGGTTTGCTGTGGCCATGATGCTGAAAGACCTGCGTTTGGCTCAGGATGCGGCAACCAGCGCCGGGGCCTCAATTCCTTTTGGGGAACAGGCGGAACGCACCTATGCTTTGCTGGACGAACAGGGTCTGAGCGGCAAAGACTTTTCTGTCGTCATGCGACATATTGAGAGCCAGCAATAGGTTTGGTGGCGTTACCGCCCCTGAAATTCTGCCACCTGCTTGGACAGCTCTCGGGTTTGATCGGACTCTTCAGCGCCAAGTAGTCCCACTAAAATATCCAGTAGACTCTCAAAGAACAGGTCACTGGGTTTACCTCGAAAAGCGTGGGGCTGCTGGGAATGCGCATGCATCGACACGCTGGCAAAACGAATGGCCGCCTCTAAACGTCTTTCGTATCCATCGGCATCCAAGTGGGGCAAGGCGTGTCGCAGCAGTGTTGCTATCTGCACATCTGTGCCCCCAACACTTTTGCGCACAGACAAAATCGTCCGACCCTTTTCGCTGGCGAGCTCAAGACTGAATGCTCGGATGTAGCGGCGAAAATCCGCGTGCTCCCGAGCCAATTTGAACGTCGGGGCGACCATGAGATAGGCAATATCTCTTAGCGCAGGCGGCTGCGGTTTAGCCGCCAACTCGGTCAAGCAGAGTAACCGAGCACCTATAATTTGCTGATCACGAAACCGATGAGTCGCCGCGACGAGCCCAGCCATATTTTTAAAATGGTACTGCAATGCCGATTCGTTCTTTTGTCCGGCCAGCTCAAGAATTTCTCGAATGGTCACGTTCGACGAACCGTTTTCGGCAATCAGTTTTTCCGCAGCTCTCATCAAGGCGAGCCGCGTCGCTTCGCCTCGGGACATCTTCGTTTCGATTGTTTTTAGCGCCAAAGCAGAACCTTAGGCCAAGGTGGCCGCACCCCATACGTTATAACCTGCCACCTTGGGTGTTTGCGGCAAGTACATGCCTTGCCAGCCTGTCACCGTTAATGGGCTACTGTCCAGTAGGCGGCGGATGTCCCGGTTAATGTGGCAGCCCCCGGCAATTTTGCCCCAAAGCCCGTCCAGCCGATGCTGCCATTTTTCCACCGACGCGTCCGGCGCAAGAGCATGCTCTGCTACCAGAACAAGACCGCCGGGCCGTAGCACGCGGGCAACCTCTGCCAGCGCGCGGGCAGCGTCCGGGATCGTGCATAGGGTGTAGGTTATAACCGCCGTATCAAAGGAGTCCGCTGCCAAAGGCAAGTCCTCGGCGCTGGCCTGACAGTACTCGATGGGGACCTGCGCCTTGGCGATTTTAGACTCTGCCAAAACCCAACTCTCTCGGCTTGGATCAACACCAACAACGCCGCTAACGGCTTCGGCCCGGTAAAACTCGGCATTTAGACCGGTACCCACCCCCAATTCCAAAACCCGCCCTTTGGCCAGGGGCACGACCTTTTCACGCTGTTTACGCACAGCGGGCGCACCGCAGGCGCAGTTGATAACGTGAGGCAACACATATTTATCATAAAGCGACATAGAAAAGGTCCAATATCTGTGGCTGACCGCTGTGTCCTGAATTTTCAGGAGTTGAACAATATGCCATACAGGATGGTAATTGAGACCCCCCAGAGCACTAGACCAAAAAGAATGTCCAGTCGGTTGCGATATCGCTGTAGCCACCCGGACACCCTGCCCCCGCTGACCAACAACGCTACAAGGGCGTACCATAATGCGTCGATCAAACCCGCCAGCGACGCCGCGTAAGCCTGCTCGACGAAACTCTGGGAGGAGGTCAAAAATTGACTGAAAACCGCAAGAAAGAAGACCATGATCTTGGGGTTCAAAAAAACGATCAAAAAACCATCGCGAAAGTACCTGCCGGTGTCCGAGGTTATGTCAGTCGGTGAGTTCAGCGGCGTATCTGACGCGGTACGCCATCCACTGCGAATCATCCCGGTACCCAGATAACATAGGAAAACCATGCCGGCGAACTGCACCGCAAGCATTAAGCCGCTCAGATTGCTGACTAAGGTTGCCACGCCAAACACCACGGCCAATGCGTATATCAACACACCGAGACCGTGGGCGACGGCAACGCTCAAACCCGCACCACGGCCGGCACTCATCGTATGTCGGATCACCAAGGCCAAACTAGGCCCCGGGGAAGCAGCGCCGGCAAATAGCGCCAACGCCAGCAGCAGCCACGCGACTTCACCGGGGCCTGACATATTCCAACATCACCGATTATCCAAACCTACCGACAGCGGGTCGTATCGATACAACCCGTCCATAGCCTGCTGACCAGCCCGGGAAGCCGCTCGATTTCGCAACCACGCCGCAATACCTGACATGTGAAAGACTTTGGCGTTGCGTCGAGACCCCCGTTGAATCCGCGCTGTTCGACTTTGACGCAGCTTGGCATAACGCAGCAGCGCCGCCGCCACATCCCGTTGCTCTGTCAAACAATTTGCCAAGATCACCGCATCTTCAATTGCCATGGCCGCACCTTGGGCCATAAAGGGCAGCGTGGGATGACAGGCATCTCCCAACAAGGTGGCACGCCCTTGACTCCACGCGCTCATGGGTGGGCGGTCAAACAAACCCCACTTAAACAAGGTTGATTCATCTGCTTGGGCTAACAGCGCCTGCACGTCTTGGTGCCAGCCGGAAAAGTCAGCCCTCAATTGAGCAACAAAGCCCGGCTCCGTCCATGATTCCGCCTGCCAAGTATCGGTTTCAACAACGCAGACACAGTTCATATAGCGCCCGCCACTGACCAAGTAATGAACAAAATGTTTGCCCGGACCCCACCAGACCGTAGCCTTGGGTATCGCCAGCTCCTTGGGTAAATTGTCAATTGGCACCAACATTCGCCACGCCATGTTGCCGGTAAAAGTCGCCGGCTGCTCGCCCCAAAGCTTGGCGCGCACAGCAGAGTGGATACCGTCGGCACCCACCATGACATCGTATCGCTGGAACTGGCCCGGCGCCGTTAGCGTCACGTGGTCATCGTTGTGAGCAAAGTCGTCGAGCCGAGTCCCAAGGTGGATATGAACAGACGGTTCACTCTGGGCAGCATCGGCCAGCACCTTGAGCAGATCACCTCGGTGGGCGTGGTAATAGGGCGCGCCGTAGCGGGCCAAAGCCGCCTCACCCAAGGGTGTTTGGGAAATCAGCCGTCCGCTGCGCCAACTGCGAATATGCGTTGCCTCAGGCTGCACACACACTTTGGCTAAGGCTTCGCCAAGACCAAGCTGGAGCAAGACCTTGGTTGCATTGGGCGAAAGCTGGATGCCAGCTCCAGCCTCCACAAATTCCAAGGCCTGCTCCAGCACATGGACTTCATGCCCACCGCGAGCCAGACACAGGGCCGCGGTAAGTCCGCCGATGCCGCCACCAACGACGGCAACCGATAAGCCTTGGCTCAACTGCCGGATACCCGACGATCGATACCGGCCCAGAAAGGTTCCCGCAGGTCTTTGCGCTTAATTTTACCCACAGGACTCTTGGGCAGTGGTTCGGTGGTAATGGTGATACTGCCGGGCTTTTTATAGGACCCTAGATCATCGCTAACCAGATCAATCAGTTGATCTTGTGTTACCGCAGAACCTTCAACAACGACGCACAGCGCGTGCGGGGTTTCACCCCAGCGTTCGTGAGGAACACCAAATACTGCGACTTCCACTACGTCCGGATGACCCGCGAGGACGTTCTCAATTTCCGCGGGCCAGATGTTGAAGCCACCGGAAATGATCATGTCGTCCGCCCGATCCACCACATACAGATAGCCGTTGGTATCCAGCTTGCCCAGATCACCGGTTTTGATCCAGCCATTGACGATGCGCTCCGCAGTGGCTTCCGGATTGTTCCAAAACTGACTCATCATGCCGTCGGACCGGGCAACAATTTCGCCGACTTCATTTGCTTCCACCGGGTTGTTGTCTTCGTCCCAGATCTCCACTTCGGAGAACGGCAGGGCAAGACCACAGGCCCGCAGCGGGTTAGATCCATCGATCTGCGCGAACCATTGAGCTGAATTCATCATGGAAATGGGCAGTACCTCGGTTTGCCCGTAACCTTGGTAAAGAACATCACCGAACACCTCCCGCGCCGCCAGAGCGGTGGCGTCTTGGATGGGTGCAGCGGCGACCAACAAGCACTTTAAGGACGAGAAATCTCTGCCTCTGGCGCCGTTATCGTGTACTACTGCGTTGACCATGGTGGGCACCATGAACGCGAAGTTAATGCCCTCTTGCTCAATCACATCCAAGGTATGACTGGTCTCGAAGTGGTCGAGCATGATATTGCAGCCACCGGCTAACCAAATCGGCAAGTACTGGTAGCCTGAGCCGTGGGAAATGGGGCCCAGGTGCAAACACTTATCCCCCGGCTCCACTGGCGGAAAGGTGTAAAACCAATCCCGCCCGGCATCGAGCCATGCCTTGTGGGTATATGCCACGCCCTTGGACAAGCCCGTTGTTCCGCCTGTGTGGCGAATAATGAAGTAGTCGGCGGACTCAACCGGCACATCTGGGTCTACCGCCGACTGGGCTGCCAGCCAAGTCTCATAACCCTCGTCTCTGACAAAGATCCGGGTCAGGTCCGGGAGTTCGTCCTGCAACCCCTCTACTTCATGGGCGTGATTGGAACTAACCAACAGAACCTTACAGTTGGTGTGCCCGAGCATGTGCGTATGGGCCGGTCGACCGTTCCGCGGATAGAGAGGCACCCGTACTAAGTTAGCAATGGCCGCAGCCTGAAAGAGATCCGCGGCCTCCACAGAATTATCTTCCAGAACCCCAACCCGGTCTCCGGGCTGCAGTCCCATGGCCAACAAACCGTTGGCAAGACGAACCCCGCGCTCCCAGGCTTGGGCAAAGGTTAGGCGCACATCGTTATGCACAATGGCCTCGTAGTCGCTGTAATGACGAGCCGCTCGGCGCATCAATGTGCGTACATCCATAACATTCCTTACCCTGTATATGCCTCACACTCAGATGCTGATGCTACCTAGGGACTAGGGCAATTTATAGCCGGCTTTGGGGTAGGCAGGGGCCTGTCGGCCAACCGACAACATTGCCCGAATCCACAGTTGCTGCCACTATCGAGCCTGAGATAGTGACCGACCGGGGGCCGAATGGGGTGCAAAAAAAGAACAAACAATCGCTGGGCAATGCTGTTGATTTGCTTCATTTGTCCAATGAGCGCCCTCGCGGCATCGCAGGTAACCGACATTTACAACTATCACCCGATGCCCGCAGGCCTTGGTACTTCAGGTCAACCGACACCGCAACAATTTGCCGCTATCAAGACTGCCGGCTTCGATACGGTGATCAATCTCGCCATGCCAACCTCGGACAACGCCCTGCCCGACGAAGGCCGTCTGGTCGCCGAACAAGGCATGACCTATGTACACATCCCGGTGCCTTGGGAGGCGCCCACCGAAGCGCACCTACAGCAGTTTTTCGGGGTGGTGGATGCCATGGTCGCGCAAGGCCATAAGGTTTGGGTTCACTGTGCAGCCAACTATCGCGCCTCAGCTTTTACCTATCGGTATTTGACCGAGCAGCAGGGCCTATCGTCGGCAGAGGCCAGTACGCCGCTGCTGCTGCAGTGGCTACCCCAGATGGATGACAATTGGCGGCGTATCTACGACGCTTCGCCAGCTCAAGGGAGTCAGCCATGAACACCACCGCAACAGCAAGCGCCGCGCTAGTCGCTGAAGCT
>JAYNPH010000048.1:0-5233 GCA_038113685.1 Gammaproteobacteria bacterium | reverse complement strand
CGCGCGCAGCCAAGAAATCGACAACCTACGTCACCTGCCCCAAGATTTAGCGCAACGAATGGCAGACCTTGGGTTCTATCGCTTGGTCGCCCCAGAAGATCTGGGGGGACTGGGAATTGCGCCTGATGTGTTCTGTGAAATATGTGAAACCTTGGCCACGGCAAACGGCTCTGCGGCTTGGTGCATTTTCATCGGAGCGACCTCTCAGTATCTCTTCGGCGCGCTGCCGACGTCTCAGCTACAAAAAATGCTGCAAAATCCTAACGTCGTCACCAGCGGCGTTTTTGCCGACAGCGGTACGGCCTTATACCAAGAACGAGACGGCGAGCCGGGCTACGTGATCAATGGTCATTGGCGCTGGGGCTCCGGTTGCCGTAACGCTCAATGGATCTCCGGTGGCATTCACGAGGTAGACGCTCGGGGCGAAGCCGTGAAATCTGCAGCGCCGCTGACTCGCGCCTTTTTTACTCCGGAGGAAATCGAGATAGCTGACAATTGGCATGTCGCAGGCATGCGTGGCTCCGGTTCCAGCGACTACGTAGCAAGGGACCTATGGCTGCCCGCCGAGCGCATGGCCGGCGATATCAACGACACGGAGCATGCCAGCAAGCCGATTTACCGCTTCCCTAAATTTGCCTTGCTGGGCATCCCCATTGGCGCCATCAGTTTGGGTATGGCTCGGGCGAGTCTGGATGAGGTCATTCGAGCGTCCAAGGAAAAAACCCCGCAGGGTAGTCGGCGTCCACTGGCCCTTCGCCCTTCCCTGCACATTGATGTCGCTAAAGCCGATGCAGCCCTCAGCGCGGCAAGGGCCTACTTTTATCGGACCATTGAAGAGGGATGGCAGACAGCTCAAGATGCCCCGGGCAGCTTGGAAGACCGACGCAAAATGCGCACAGCCAACGTCCATGCGGTAACCACGGCCATCGACGTCATCGATCAGATGTTCCGCCTCATGGGCGGCAGTTCTGTTTATGAGACCTCATGTCTGCAAAGGCACTTTCGCGATGTGCACGTAGCCGCTGCCCATATGATGGTGGGCGAGCCGGTTATGGAGCTGGCCGGACGAGTCATGTTGGGCTTAGATGAAAATGCCCTTGGCCTCTAACCACCGCCAGTAAAAGAACACCACAGAATAAAAAAGGAGCCGGTTTTGACCGAGGCACTGAAATTTGGACTCGCCACACCCAGCAATCTCTGGAAACTGGATTGGACCCAACGCCAACGCACGGTAGAGCAAATTGCCGACTCAGGCTTTGACCACATTTTTATGGCGGACCATGTGTCATTTCGCAATGGCTCCGGCACCGACGGTTTCGTGGAAGTGGCGGCCCTGTCACAGCTGCATCCAACTCTGGGTGTTATGACGGGGATCTACCTAATACCCCTGCGCCATCCATTACCGATTGCCCGTCAGCTGGCCACCATGGCAAACCTCGCCCCCGGCCGCATGATCTTTGGGGTTGGTATCGGCGGGGAAGACCCTCATGAGTTGGAGGTATGCGGTGTGAACCCCAAGCGCCGGGGCGTGCGGGCTAACGAATCCTTGGCCATTATCAAAGGTCTGTTGGCGGGAGAAACCGTCACGTTCTCGGGCAAAGAGTTTGCTGTGCAACAGGCGCTGATTCGACCTACACCCAAGACCCCTATCCCCGTTGTGGTAGGCGGTCGCTCTGATGCGGCGTTGACTCGCACAGCCCGATTCGGAGACGGGTGGCTGGGCGTATGGTGTTCACCAACCCGATTTGCTCAGGCGGTCGAGAGCGTACAGGCACAAGCTGAAGCCTTGGGGCGCGCTCACGTCGATTGGATGCACGGCTATCAGCCATGGGTTGGCCTCGACTACAACGACAGTTCCGCAGCTTACGACGCCGTAAAAACAGGCATGGAAGCCTTTTATCGAATTCCCTTTGAAAAGTTTCAGCGCTATACCCCCAGCGGCACGCCGTCTGAAGTGGCCGAGCAGTTGGCGCCCTACGTAGAAGCCGGAGCAAGTCTGTTCAACCTGAAGGTGTGTGCTCACAAGGCGGAGGAGGAGGTGGCCCTGGGCGCGGATCTGGTCACCGAACTGCGGCGATGCGGGGTGGCCGCAGCCCACTAGGCGCGCGTTAACCCCAGCCTTTCGCTCAGTACCTAGGGCTGGTGGCAGCGCGAGCATCGCCAGACTCACCGCACTTGTGCGCGGCTTTTGCCAGCTATTTGCTTGCAGTGGCCTTGGTTTGATTTGGGTACCCGATCACCGCGCTCTCTCTATAGCCATAGCGTATCGCCTTAACCTCAAGTTGACGGGTCTGAGCGCCTACAGGCCAAATCAGTGGCCCGGAGTACAATTGCCACCCGCGAAGATCATTGGCGAACCGGTAGGTAATCGACGCGCCAGCGGTTTTTGATCGCATTGTTAGGCCGTGTTCGTCCAGCACAATCTCAGGCGCCTGAGTTACTGGCTGCTCGCCGCCGGGCCACATGGCCTCAATCATGGCCGCTTCTCCCGCCGCGCTCGGATCACCCACCGTTGCCTGCCATTGATTCAATGCGTCGCGCATGCGCATCAGGGTGTCTTGATGCTCTGCCTTAGCCGCAACATTCACCAGTTCCTTGGGGTCTGCGACTAAGTCGTAAAGCTCCTCTGGCGGTCGAGGCGCGGTGAAATAAAAATCCTGCGCGGCGCTCAGGGTTCCGGCTTTATGACCATGCCAAAGCGCCTGCATCACAGGAAACATGTCGCGAAAGACCAAGGGCCGAAAATACGCCAACTCCGGGCGATAGTTGCGTATGTACTTGTAGCGCTTATCCCGCACCGCGCGCACATGATCCGCCACGTGATCCATACGGTCCCGGCCTGCAAAGACGTATTGACGATGCTCTTGGGGGTCTAGAAAACTTCGCCCCTGAATGAAGTCCGGGGGTTCAATTCCTGCCAAGTTCAGCAGGTAGGGCGCTAGATCAACAACGGAGATCAAACGGCTATCTTCCTGCCCAGCTTCATGCTCAGCCGCCCGCCCCGTTACCGGCCCACCCTTCAGACTGCTTTGCCAGTTAACCCCATTCGAATCTCGACGTTCTTCAGTCTCGGCATGAGGAAACCGTACAATCAGCGGAATGTGCAGTCCGCTGTCATAAACGCTGCGCTTGGCGCGGGGCAGACCATCACCGTGATCTGTGGTCCAAAGCACGATGGTGTTGTGCAACAAATCATCGGCCTCCAAATTGCTCATCACTTGGCCGACTTGCGTATCCATAAAGTGAATGTTGTCGTAATGCTGGGCCATGGACTGTCGCACCGCCGGCGTGTCGGGATAGTACTCGGGCACCTCGATACTCAGAGGGTTCGTTACTGGCCTGACCTGTGCCGCTCGTGCCGCCGCCAACCGGGTCACCATGGGTCCCAAGGGGCCCTGCCCCCGAGTTTCGCTCGTAACCAATCGGCTTTCGTGGGTGGACATCAGATTGATCATGGCAAAGAACGGCCGATCCTTGGGCAATCGTCGCCACAGGGCCAAATCCGGTGGCTGGGCAAAACTGCCGTGATTGAGATCCCATACGGTTGCGGGTTCGCCAAACTGATAGTCGGTTTTGGCCGTGTTCCCGGTAACGTAACCTGCCCGGCGCAGCAACTCGGGAAACGCCTTCACTTGGGGCGGGGGTACGGCCTCATAACCCAAGGTGGATGTGCGCATATGCTGGGTACCAAGGGTCTGAGGGTAGACACCTGTAATCAGTGCGGAGCGATTAGGAGCGCAAACCCCAGAAGCCGAAAAAACTTGGGTATATTTAATCCCCAGCCGGGCGAGCGCATCGATGTTAGGGGTCTGAGCCACGCGGTCGCCGAAGGCGCCAACTCGGGGACTAAGGTCTTCGGCAATGATTAAAACGATATTGGGTGGCTTTGGCACACGCCCCGGATGACCTTCAGCGACAGCTTCCAACATGCAAAGAATGCCCATAGCGGCCGCGCTTAGGCGTTGGTGGAAGCGGCCCATCGAGATGCGCAGGGCTTACGCCACGCTCACAACTTCTGGACAAACTAGTCGTCCTTTTAAAGCATCGTCTATGGCTCGTTCGGCCAGCTGAATTCCACTTTCGTACTTGCCAATGGTAAAAACCGAGTTTACTCCCGTACTCAGCCCTTGCTGAATGCCTTCGCCGATCTGAAAGTCTTCACCGAATACGGTACGTACTACGTCATAGTTGGCCTGCCAGTAACGCTGGGCTTTTGCATCCATCTGACCTTGTGGCACCAGCATCATGCATTTAAAAACGCAGCTGCCCTCTCCCGTTGGAATCACCGAGTGGATGTACACATGGTCCGTCATCACCTGGATAAAGTTACACGGGAATACGTAGTTCTGATCCATGTAGTTAGCCCGATAGTCCCAATCTTGCTCGGGCCGATCGGCCAGTTTAGGTACCTGAGCCAAGGGCACCGCGTGACGCACATGAGGGTACAGATCCACAAAGACTGAGCGATTATCCAGATAGGCGGAGCAAGCCGTGTCCTTGTGGGCCGAGCAGAAGTGGTAGGACTCCTGAAACCCTTCGAGGGCAATCCGCCAGCCCATGTTGAGGTCCACGGTCCAGGCTTTAAACACGGTGTGGGTCGCTAGGTCGATGGCTGACAACTGTTCTTCAAGAGGGGCCAACCACGCATCAATACTGAGCGGCGCAGGAGAGACACTGGGGCGCACCCAAATCAAACCAAAGCGCTCAAAGGCTGGAAGCTCAACCAAACCGTGTTGGTCTTTGTCTAGGTCGTTGAAGCCAGAGGGTTGTCGCATACCCCGCAACTTGCCCTCCAGATCGTAGGTCCAGGAATGATAGGGACAGGAAAATGTGCTGGCGGTACCGCCGGCGTCGGTAACGATTCGGGCGCCCCGGTGCCGACACACATTAATGTAGGCTTTGACTTGACCCTGCCGAGTACGGGTGACCAATATTGGCGTGCCGGTTTCATCGTGAGTGAAGTACTGCCCTGGCTGCCCCACCTGCTCAACATGACCCACGATGATCGGAAACTGGCGAAACAACACCTGCTGTTCCTGGGCCAGACGCTGAGCGTCGGCGTAGTGGGTCACTGGATTGTGCAACACCTCAGGTTCTAAGTGCGTGGTCCCCTCTTGGTGATAGCGCAGCGTCGTGCGGATAATGTCGACTTCGGCTTTACTGCTGGGCATGGACGCACTCCTTTCTCATTCGCTCAATTTTGTTGGCTCAATCTTCGGATCGACCCCAAGCT
>JAYNPH010000047.1:3957-6889 GCA_038113685.1 Gammaproteobacteria bacterium | reverse complement strand
ACTTTTACCGAACGGTGCCGACAAGCATTTAAAAAAGCACGGAATTGGCCGGCTTTGTCCCGAGTGGCTAATATCGGCACACCAAAGTCTTCCAGCGTTAGATAGCTTCCAGCCTCAGGTAGGTCACCTGACAAGCCGATAAGCTGTGGATGATCTCGGAAGAAGGCTTGGCGCTCCCGCGCCGCAATATCCGGGCACACATAACTTTCGGTCGGCATTTTGTACTGAACCCCAGCGTCGACATTCTTACCTGCGTCGAGCTGGGCCATCAATTCTTTGATAATGGTTACTTGGAGGTCGTGTTTCACTAGTTACTCCTGTTGTTGAGTAGCTTGCGCACCATCGCATCATCGCAGTACCGGTTTTTTAGCCCAATGGCTTATTCCCCAGCTAACGATGGTGGGCAAGAGTACTTGTGGTCACGCAACTGCCCATGAACATATCAGAGTGGGGCTAAATAGCCATGCCAAAGCAATCGCCGGCGGCTTGATCAACGGCTCGCGGTTCACCGGGCCTCCAAGATTGTCCTTGTCCAGCCCCGTGATTTAGCTCAAGCTCAAACTTCAATAACAACAAAAAGGACACGAGATGAAACCAATAACGGCTCTAATTTTGGCTTTGTTAGCGCTGCCCGGATTTGCTGACGATCACAGCGAGCCAGCAACAGCTGGGGAATCGGCTGTTGAGCTCTGGGTATGCAACTACCAAGAAGGCAAATCCATCACAGACCTGCGCGACTGGTACAAAGACTTTAATGTTTTGTCGGACAAAATGAACAACGGCAATTTTCGCTCATGGCTCTGGACGCCCTATTTTGTGAGTGACTTAAAAGGCGCCGATGTGGTCGTTGCGACGGCGTTTCCAAACCTAGAGTCGATGGGACAATCCATGATGGAGTTCTTTGGCGGCGCGGAAACTGGCGCTCTGTTCGCTCGCTACGAGACCATCGTTGACTGTCACGGCAGAGAGCTTTGGATGGTGGAACAAACCCGCGACTAGCCTGAAATCTCCCGCCCCGCCGCAAATGCGGGGCACGCGCGGCACTGACTCTCCGGAACACGTGCTCGCATAGCCTTCCACTTCGCAATCTTTCGTCTATCATGCTCGCCGGCACTCGTCGCCGCTAACGCATCGTCTTCGTCAATACCTAGAGCCTAAACGCAACACTACACTCGACACGGAAAAAGGAAGCTCCCCTGAACCGCTTTACCCTCGTCCTGCACTGTCCCAACGTCATCGGCATCGTTTACCAAGTGTCTCGATTTTTATTTGAGCGCGGGGCCAACATTACTGAAAGCGCCCAATACGATGACGAGGAGTCCGACCGATTCTTTATGCGCGTTGCGTTCACCGTAGACAGCGCCGATGAAACCAGCGAAAGCCTTTCATTAGACTTTGCTCCCATAGCGAGGCGTCTGCACATGGAATCCAGTTTTTACAGCGATTCCACCAAAACGCGGATACTTCTGCTTGCTTCGCAGTGGACCCACTGCCTCGCCGACCTGCTGCACCGGCACAGCACCGGTGAGTTGGAGGTGGACATTGTCGGTGTTGCTTCCAACCATCTGGGTGATGCCCCGCGTCTCGCCAAGGAATACGGCATACCGTTTGAGTATCTGGACACAACGAACGTCGACAAACCTGCCATCGAAGAAAAACTTTTGGGATTTATGCGCAGCAGACAAGTTGAGCTGACGGTATTGGCCCGCTACATGCAAATTCTCTCGGAACACTTGTGCGAGCACGCGCCCTGTCCAATCATCAACATCCATCACTCGTTTTTGCCGGGCTTTAAGGGCGCTCGCCCCTATCATCAGGCCTTTGCTCGAGGCGTTAAGATCGTTGGCGCAACGGCCCACTACGTCACAGCCGATCTTGACGAGGGACCCATCATCGAACAAGACGTTGCGCGTGTTAACCATGCTATGGACGCCAGAGGCATAATGGAGATTGGTCGAGATCTGGAAAAATCCGTGCTGGCCCGGGCTGTTAAGTTGCACGTACGTCATCGCGTGTTACCAAACGGGCCTAGGACCGTGGTATTTGCCTAGCCAGCACGGGCAGTGGCGCCTTGCTCCAGACATTGCTTTGATGCCTCGGTCAGCCATACTGACGCTTAACAAAACCAGTGCAGGTCCCGACTTCTTTAGCCGCCCTTGCCGTTTCACCGGACAGGAAAACTATGGGTCAACGCAGACGAAACATCGCAGACAACCCTTTACGGTTTGTTTCCGACGATCAGGCCAGTCGCCTTATTCTATGCGTGCGTTTCGCCCGGTTTCCGTAAGCAACTAACACTGTCCGCTCTATTGCATAACAAGGAAAATACGCCATGAACACGAACCGCCAATGGCTGCTGGCCAAACGCCCTTCCGGGCTGGTTACCCAAGATAACTTTGAATACGCCGAAACCCCGATCCCAGAACCGCTAGAGGGACAAGTCTTGGTAAGGAACCTTTACCTGTCTTTCGATCCAACCCAACGAGGCTGGATGGAGGATCGCGAGAGCTACCTGCCTCCAGTGGGCATTGGCGAACCCATGCGCGCGGGATCCATTGGTCAGGTAACGGATTCGCGCCATGCCGATTTCGCCGTTGGCGATCTAGTGCAAACTACCGGTGGCTGGCAGGACTTCGTTATCGCCGCGCCAAACCAGGGGCCTATGGGCCTGACAAAGCTACCGGCTAACGTCACGCCTGAAATGATGCTATCGGTTTTGGGCATCACAGGTCTCACCGCCTACTTCGGTCTGTTAGATTTGGGTGCCCCCCAGCCCGGTGAAACCGTACTGGTCTCCGGGGCGGCCGGAGCAACAGGCTCGGTGGCGGGTCAGATCGCGAAAATCAAAGGCTGCCGCGTAGTTGGAATTGCCGGTGGACCGGAAAAGTGCGCCTGGCTCAAGGACGAAGCGGGCTTTGATGACGTCATTGAT
>JAYNPH010000047.1:2155-3947 GCA_038113685.1 Gammaproteobacteria bacterium | reverse complement strand
CGCGCAAATTCAAGCAACCTGCCCGAACAAGGTTGACGTGTACTTTGACAATGTCGGCGGTGAGATCCTTGAAGCTGCGTTGAATCATATCAATCTGCGGGCGCGGATCGTCATGTGCGGGGGCATATCCGGTTACAACGCCACCGAGCCGGTGCCCGGACCTTCGAATTTAATGAATGTCGTTACTAATCGCGCGCGCATGGAAGGCTTTATCGTTTTGGACTACATGCCACGGGCCGCGGAAGCCATTGGCGACCTGCTTGGCTGGATTGGTGCTGGAGAGCTCAAATACCAGATTGACCTGCAGGAAGGTTTCGACAACATTCCAGACACGCTGCAGCGTCTATTTACCGGCGCCAATCTGGGCAAACAATTGCTGAAGATTGCGGACCCCTCATAGCTCCCGCGCCATCGGCGGCGCATCTATGACTGCGAATGCAAGACAGAGCCATTAACCAAAGTAAGACATTTGATATGACCCAGCTTTCTCGGGCCGACGTTTCCATTGCCACCCAGTCCAGTGGTTTCTACCAAGGCTTCAACGTCTGGGTGGCTGCCGTTCCCAAGGTAATCATCTTATCGCTGATCTTGTGGGTTGCCATGTCACCCGAGCATGCCGGAACTCAACTGATGAGTCTTCAAACTTGGTCAACGGCGTCTTTTGGCGGTTGGTACATTTATGCCACCGCTTTCTTCGGCGTTGCATGCTTGGGCGTCGCCATTTGGCCGAAGACGGGTAAGCTAGTCCTTGGCAGCGCTGACGACAGACCGGAGTTTTCGACGTTTACCTGGCTATCCATGATGTTTGGAGCCGGCATCGGTATCGGCATGCTGACCTACTCGACGGCGGAACCTATTTTTCACTTCGCCAACAATCCCGAAACGATTCAAGGACTCAGTACCCCGTTAGACCCAGACAATGTTCGCAACGCCTATAAGTGGGCCTTGTTGCACTATGGACTTACACCGTGGGCCTGTTACGGCGTTGTGGGGATCTCCCTGGGTTATTTGAGCTACGCCAAAGGTTTGCCGCTCACCATTCGCTCCGGCCTGCAGCCTCTGTTTGGCAATTCACTATCCGGCTGGCTGGGGCATGCGGTCGATATCGCAGCTATCTTGGCAACGCTGATCGGATTGGGCGTAACCATTGGTTACGGGGTTTCTCAATTTGCTGCAGGCTTGTTCAACATCAGCGCTTTCGAGATGCTGGTAGATGCCGCAGGCAAACCCACGCTGGCGGCGCAAATTCTAGGTCTGGTGGTCATCGTCAGCATCTCTTGTGTGTCAGCTATGTCTGGTATCCAGCGAGGCATCAAGTGGCTCTCCAATATAAATATGGGCCTGTCTATTTTTCTGGTGATGTTCTTTATCGCCTTTGGTTCTACTGTTTTCGCGGTTATCACCTTTGGTTACGCAATTTGGGACTATCTGCTGGCCCTGCCGGCCATGTCCGTTACCGTTTGGAATGATGCCAGCACGGAAATAGGCGCTGCTCTGCAGCAGTGGCAGGGCGCCTGGAATATCTTTTATTGGGCTTGGTGGATCGCCTTCGCTCCGTTCGTTGGTATGTTTCTGGCCCGGGTATCAAAAGGGCGCACCGTCCGCGAATACGTCTTGGGGGCTATTATCATGCCAGCCATCATTTGCCTGACGTGGCTCACGTTCGTAGGTGCTACTGCCATCGACTTAGAATTACAGGGCGTGGCTAAAGGCAGCATCGTGAATGCTGACATTTCTTCTCAACTGTTCGCCACCATCAACTTGATGCTGTCACCGAGTCTTGCCGTGGCAC
>JAYNPH010000047.1:0-2145 GCA_038113685.1 Gammaproteobacteria bacterium | reverse complement strand
GTCGTGGTCGTTCTGTTACTGACATTTCTGGTGACCTCTGCCGACTCCGGTATTTTGATTATAAATACCCTCGCCTCGGGGGGCAGTCAGAGCCAAAAAGGTACTCGTCACATCATCGTTTGGGGGGTTATTTTCACCTTTCTGATCGGCTCATTATTGGGCGCTGGGGGCATGGATGCACTGCGCTCGGCTATGATTGTAGGCGCCCTGCCATTTTCCGTTGTCATGGCCTTGATGACTGTGGCCATGCTGCGGGCGCTGATTACCGACAGTCAGCGCCCACGCTCAGAATCGAGTTAGTCTGGCAAATCGCCAAAAGCGATCCCCTTGGCCGATGCATTTAACACGTGCTCTGGCGGAGCAACTTCACGGCTACCCGTTTCGTCGAATGGGTCTGAGTAGTAGCCGAGCGCGTATTCCCCTTGGGTATAGCCCAGTAAGTCTTGGAGTTTGGGGTCAAGGTCCTTAGCCACTTCTGGAGGACAGGACAAATACTGATTTTCTTCTTGACGCAACCAGCCTAGGCAATAAGTCAAATTCAAGCCCAGTCGAGGCTTGTCAGACCGGTTTGCGCCGCCATTGTGTAAGACGCTGCCGCTGTAAAAAAACACCGAGCCCTTGGTCATAACGGCTTGGCATACTTGATCGGGTAGCGCTTTTTGTTTCCAGTCCCACAGATGGCTGCCCGGCACGCAGTGTGTCGCTCCGTTTTCTTCCGTAAAGTCGGTCATGGCCCAAATGGTATTCAACTGCGGTTCGATCTCGCGGGGCATGTAGGCCCCCCACGCGTATCGATCGCGATGAATTTGCTGAGCCGGGCTGTCCGGGTGAATCTCGATGGTTTGGGTCAAATGCAGCAAAATCTTGCGCGTAAAGGGCTGTAAATACCGCTCGGCAGTACCCAAGACCAGGTCGTTGAGGATCAGATCTCGACAGGTTGCCGAACGAGCCGCCAAAGCCCCGGTTCGCTTGGTTCCTTTGCCTGAAAATTCGTCTCGGCCCGTTGGCGTCCTGTCTATAAATGGCCGCGCCTCGGACTCGAAACGCGCTACCACCTCTTCACTGATCAGGTCCTTTACGATCACCGCCCCGGCAACTTCCAGTGCCTGAAGGATGTCATCCTGACTCGCCGTGGCCGCTAACGTTTGTAGTTCCATATCACACCTCCTCAATTAAATTGATCAATGTCTGTCGAGTATCGTTACGCTCCTGCGGCGTCAAACAGTATTCAGATGCCGCAAAGCTCGTCACACCAGCCTCGGCCATACCAGCGATTGCTTCTTTAACCTGCTCAGCACTGCCAACGAGGGCCAAGTCCGCCGGACCGTCCACCCCTTCTCGGTCGAACATCGCCCGATAGGATGGCAGCTTGCCGTACATAGAGAGCCCTCGCCCAATGGACTGACGGACAGTTTCCGGCTGATCGGTTACACAAACCGGCAGCGTCGCCAAAATACGAGGTCGCGGCCGCCCACCGGCAGCCGCCGCTTCACTGATTCGAGGTACGATGTGTTCTTCTACTGTCTTCGGCCCAACCCACGCAAGCGTCGTACCGTCGGCTAACCGTCCCGCCACGCTAAGGGCTTGGGGGCCTAAGGCCGCCACAAGTACCGGTACAGGGCTTTCTGGCGCCTTAAAAAACTGCCCTGAGCAGCGCAAAAGATCCCCCTCAAAAGTCACCGTGCCGCTGTGCAGCAGTGGCATCAAAATGCTCAGATATTCGCGCAAGTGACGGATAGGTTTCTCAAAGCCTATGCCTAATTGAGCCATCATCGGCTCGTGAGACAGCCCCACGCCTAGGGTGAAATTGCCGCCCATGGCATTGCTTGCGGTAAGGGCCTGACCCGCCAAGGTCATTGGATGGCGTGGAAACGTAGGTACGATAGCGGTGCCCAACTCGATATCCGGCACCTGAGCGCCAACCATGGCCAATGCCGTTATGGCATCAAATCCTCCGGTGGGATGTTCTGCCAACCAATAGTGACGAAAGCCGTCGGCCTTGGCCTGTCGCGCACTTTCTGTAACTGCTGCAACCGAGGCCTTTTGCACCAGCCCCGTTCCGTTAATACCTAAGTCCACTATTCCCTCCCGAACTTTGCCCCGCCCTAACCGATTGCAACACCACTTGCTGGTGGATCCAAAACT
>JAYNPH010000046.1:14986-17744 GCA_038113685.1 Gammaproteobacteria bacterium | reverse complement strand
GCTGCAGGCGCTGTCTGGCCGTGGTCTCATCCAAACCCTTTCGTTGGGCGTAGTTGCGCAGCTGGTCCTCGTCGATCTTACCGACACCAAAATACCGGGCTTCTGGATGGGAAAAATACCAGCCGCTGACGGCAGCCGCGGGACTCATGGCGTAACTTTCAGTCAGGGTAATGCCGGTTTTTGAGGTGGCGTCCAACAGGGCAAACAGCGTTTCTTTCTCGCTATGTTCTGGGCAGGCGGGATAGCCCGGAGCGGGGCGGATGCCCTGATACTTTTCTTTAATCAGTTGCTCGTTATCTAAGTCTTCGTCCTCTGCGTATCCCCAGAACTCTTGCCGCACCTTTCGGTGGGCATACTCGGCAAAGGCCTCGGCAAATCGGTCCGCCAGAGCCTTAATCATGATTTGATTGAAGTCATCGTTGGGAAAATCTGCCAACACGTCGTCCACGTTGATACCTGCGGTTACTGCAAAGCCCCCCAGATAGTCTGGGCCTTGGGGCGCGACATAGTCCGCCAAACAAAGATTCGGGCTCAGATCGTCGGGCTTGGGTGCCTGCTGGCGCAGGTGATACAGATCCGCCAAGGGTGTCTGCCGATCTTCGTCGGTGTACAGCCGAATGTCGTCACAGTTTAGGCGATTGGCCGGCCAGATGCCGATAATGCCCCGTGTCTGCAGGCGTGAGTCGTCGATTAACCACTGCAGGCGCTCCTGAGTGTCTTCCCATAGATTTCTCGCGGCTTCACCCACGACTTCGTCTTGCAAAATGTTGGGGAATTTCCCAGCCAACTCCCAAGTCATGAAGTAGGGTGACCAGTCGATCAGTGGCGCCAATTCTTCCAGGCTGGGCGTCAAAACACGAGTGCCCAACATTTTAGGCTTGGGTGGGCTGTAATTGGCCCAGTCGAAGTCTAAGGCATTGTCTTGGGCGGACTCGAGGGTTAGAAAGGCCCGCTTTTCTCGGCGCGCTTCTACCCGGTCTTTGATCTTAAGGTATTCTTCATGGATCTCTTGTGCGTAGTCTTGGTAAGCCGCCTCGGGTGCCAAAAGTTTTGCGGCAACGCCAACGGCGCGAGACGCGTCACTTACGTAAACCGTCGCTCGATTGGCGTATGCGGGGGCTATTTTGGCCGCCGTGTGAGCCTTACTGGTCGTAGCTCCGCCAATGAGCAAGGGTATGTTCAAATTCAGACGCTGCATTTGTGCCGCCACATTGACCATTTCATCTAGGGACGGCGTTATGAGCCCGGACAAGCCGATGGCGTCTACCTTTTCGTCGATGGCCGTCTGCAAAATTTTTTCCGCCGGCACCATGACCCCAAGATCCAGAATTTCGTAGTTGTTGCACTGAAGCACGACGCCAACGATATTCTTGCCAATGTCGTGAACATCGCCCTTAACGGTCGCCAGCAAAATTTTGCCCTTGGCGCGCTGTTGGGTATCCGTTTGATTGGCCTTCTCAGCCTCAATGAAAGGCACCAAGTGCGCCACAGCCTGTTTCATAACCCGGGCACTTTTGACCACTTGGGGAAGAAACATCTTGCCTGTGGCGAACAAATCACCCACGACGCCCATGCCGGCCATCAGTGGGCCTTCTATAACCTCCAGTGGGTGGTCGACCTGTTGACGGGCTTCTTCTGTATCGTCAACTACATGGCTGTTGATGCCTTTCACCAAGGCGTGGGTCAGACGTTCGCTCACCGGCAGGGTTCGCCAAGCCTCTTCCTGTACGGACTTGGTGTCGCCGGCACCTGCGTAGGTCTGGGCCAGACTCAACAGTCGCTCGGTGGCGTCTTCCCGGCGATTAAGCACCAAGTCTTCGGCAGCCTCCCGCAACTCCTGGGGCAATTGGTCGTATATTCCCAGCTGGCCTGCGTTGACGATGGCCATAGTCAGGCCCGCGCGTATCGCGTGATAGAGAAAGACCGTGTGAATCGCTTCTCGGACGTGGTTATTACCGCGAAACGCGAAGGAAACATTACTCAACCCGCCTGAGGTGCTAACCCCCGGTAAGTTGCTGTGAATCCAAGTCACTGCCTTGATAAAGTCCACGGCATAGTTGGCATGCTCTTCAATACCTGTGCCGATGGCAAAAATATTCGGGTCGAAGATGATGTCGCTGGCGTCCACACCCACCTGCTGAGTCAAAATATTGAAGCTGCGCTGACAGATGTCGATCTTGCGTTGGTAAGTATCAGCCTGACCTTCTTCGTCGAAGGCCATAACGACCATGGCAGCACCGTAAGCTCTGCAGCGCTTGGCAAGAGTCACGAAGGCTTCCTCCCCTTCCTTAAGGCTTAAGGAGTTAACAATGGCCTTGCCCTGTACGCACTTTAATCCCGCTTCGATGATTTCCCATTTGCTGGAGTCAATCATGATGGGAACCCGAGAAATATCAGGCTCGGTGGCGATTAGATTCAAGAAGTGCTGCATGGCCTCAACGCCGTCCAGCATTCCCTCGTCCATGTTGATATCGATGATTTGGGCACCGTTTTCCACTTGCTGACGGGCCACCTGCAGGGCTTCGGTGAACTGGTTTTCTCGAATTAGCCGAGCGAACTTGGCTGAGCCGGTGACGTTGGTCCGCTCGCCAACGTTGATGAAGAGAGCGTCTTGATTGAGCTTCAAAGGTTCTAAGCCGGCGAGCTTGAGCTGGCTTTTGTGCGGAACTGAGGGTTGCTCGGCGGCGCTTGGCTGCAGGGTTACCCCTAGCGGCCTAGGAGTCACATCTTTGACGGTGTCTACAATGGCAGCAATGTG
>JAYNPH010000046.1:0-14976 GCA_038113685.1 Gammaproteobacteria bacterium | reverse complement strand
CCGCTTGCGCGAATTCGCCAATCAACACCGCCATTTGTTCGGGATTCTGGGTGTACTCGCCAAAGGCATCGGGCAAACCGGCGTTGGGGTGCGCGCTGACGCCGGTTTGGCTGAGCGCCGCCAGTTCCGCGATATAGGGGCGCAATTGCTCTGCGCCAAGTGCGCAGTTCAAGCCCACAGCCACGGGGTTTGCATGCTCTACCGAATACAGAAATGCCTCGCAGGTCTGCCCTGATAGGGTGCGGCCGCTGGCATCGGTAATGGTGCCCGATACGATCAGCGGATAAGGCTCATCCAGCTCAGCATTGACCCGGTCCAAGGCAGCAATTGCTGCCTTGGCATTTAACGTGTCAAAGACGGTTTCAATGAGAAACAAGTCAACCCCGCCGGCGATGAGTCCGCGAGCGGTTTCCTCGTAGGCCCGGCACAGGCCGTCAAAGTCTACGTTCCGAAATTCCGGGCGGTTAACGTCTGGCGAAATGCTGGCTGTTCGATTGGTGGGGCCAATACTGCCGGCGACGAAGCGCGGTTGTTTTTCGTGGCTGTGCGCATCGGCACAATCTCGTGCGATGCGCGCGGCTTGCTCATTAATTTCAAAGCACAGATCTTGAGTGCCAAAATCCGCCTGTGCTATGTCTGTGGCGTTGAAGGTGTTGGTGCTGATGATGTCGCAGCCAGCTGCCAAGTAACCATTGTGCACTTCAGCGACGATTTCTGGCTGGGTCAGATTCAAGATGTCATGGTTACCCTGCAGTGCTTGCCCAAGGTTGGCGAAACGCTCCCCTCGAAAGGCTTCTTCGGAAAGCTTGTAGCCTTGAAATGCACTTCCGTAGGCCCCGTCCAAAACTAAAATTCGTTTTTGCATCATCTGCAGAAGCATGGAGCGCGTTAGACGTGGATGGGGTAAATTGCCGCTGGCGAATTGGGCTTGCATGAACGTTTGGATTCCCGAAGTTTTTAGATTTCACAGACTAAGGACGTAGTTAACTCCTTACTTTAGTAAAGCCGCTGTTACGCGACAAATCGCGGGCTGATATGTGGTCTTGAGAACCGTTCATGATGGCGGCGTCGGTGTGGATTGGGCCTAGTTGCTTTTGTCCGGATAGATTCTCTGCAAAGGCTATGGTGATCTGTACAATAGGCGCAGTCGTGAGAGATCACCTCAAGATAACACCCTAAGAAAAACCTGTTTACAGGACGACATATGATAGAGATATCCGCGAGCGCACAGACCTATTTGCACGACTTACTCGCGAAGCAAGACGATCAAGGCGTGAGCATCCGTATTTTTGTTGCTCAGCCCGGTACGCCTCAGGCTGAAACCTGTATCGCTTACTGCCGCCCTGGTGAGGAGCAGGAGGGGGATATTGCGGTGGAATACGAGGGATTTCGAGCGTGGTTCGAGGGACGCAGTGAACCGTACCTTGAGGACGCAGAGGTGGATTATCAGGAAGATCAAATGGGTGGGCAGCTCACCATTAAAGCGCCCAATGCCCGAGTTCCAAAGGTAGGGCCGGACGCGCCCATTGAGGACCGAATTAACTACGTTTTGTATAACGAAATTAATCCCGGGCTGGCCGCCCATGGTGGTGTGGTGTCCTTGGTTGAGGTGACCGCAGATGGTGAGGCGGTTCTGCAGTTTGGCGGTGGCTGCCAAGGGTGCTCGGCAGTGGATCTAACGCTCAAGGGTAGCGTTGAGACTACGCTTCTTGAGCGGGTACCCGAACTCACGGGAGTCAAAGATATGACCGACCATACGGTGACGGAGAATGCCTACTACACCTAGCCTCATAGGCGCTAGCAGCGCCTTAGCGTTACTGCGGCCGTGAGGCTAGCTGCGCCGCAAGATGGCGCAGCAGCGACTCCGTTTCTTCCCAGTCAATGCAGGCATCGGTAATGGAGACTCCGTAACGCAGGCCCTGCGGATTGCTGATGCTTTGGTTGCCCGAATTGAGATGACTTTCGATCATCAGGCCCGTAATGGATTGGTTGCCTTGGGCAATTTGCGCCATTACCGATTCCACGACTTTGCTTTGTTGTTTGTGGTCTTTGTTGGAGTTGGCATGAGAACAGTCCACCATGATGGATTGGGTTAAATCGAGCTTCGCCAGGGCGGCTTCACAGGCCTGAATATGCGGAGCCTCGTAGTTAGGTCCGGCACTGCCGCCACGCAGCACAACGTGGGCATACCCATTGCCCTTGGTCTGTACAACGCTGACTTGTCCTGTCGGGTTAATGCCGAGGAAACGGTGGGGGCTGGCCACGGATTCAAGAGCATTAATGGCAACGCCCAAGGAGCCGTCGGTGCCGTTTTTGAAGCCCACGGGACAACTAAGGCCAGATGCCATTTCTCGGTGGGTTTGTGACTCTGTAGTACGAGCACCAATGGCAGACCACGAGATCAGATCTTGCAGATATTGGGGTGTAATCGGGTCCAAGGCCTCTGTGGCAAGGGGCAGCCCTAGGTGCGAAAGATCCAGCAGGAGCTGGCGGCCGATGTGCAGCCCCTCGGCTACTTTAAAGCTGTCATCAAGGTATGGGTCGTTGATCAAGCCCTTCCAGCCCACGGTGCTTCGCGGTTTTTCGAAGTAAGCACGCATGACGATGAAAACTTGATCGCTGATCTCCTGGGCAAGTGTTTTTAGCCGGGTTGCGTATTCTTTGGCGGCGTCTACATCGTGGATAGAGCAGGGGCCAACAACAACGAGCATTCGCGGATCCTTGCGGGCCACAATATTTTTAACGGTATCTCGATAGTCACTGATGGCGTCGCGCAGTGCATCGCTGACGGGAAGCTGAGCCTTTAGTTGCTCCGGCGTTACCAACACTTCCTGTTGTTCAATGTTTAAGTTCTCGAGTTGCACACATTTCTCCTTGATCGGGGCGAGTGCCCACTAGCCGCCTCCATGCTGGCCGCGCATGGTAAACGCCCACGAAGGAAAAGCAATCATCTTGCAAGATGGACCCTGAGCGGTCCGTATCACAGCGCCCGCAATGCAGGCTAGAGCAGCAACTCCTCAAAATGGGAAATGCCGGTGAAATACAGAGCGGTTCGTACGGGTAGTCCCGTTGGGGGCGTGGGGGTAAAAATCTCAGGGCACTGGGTTACCAAGGCCGACAGCGCTTGCTGATACCGCTGCAGCTGAGGACCGTAGCGGTTAGTTTCTTCGGTCAAAAATGCGTGCAGCGCCTCTCCCCGCTGTGGTTCGCTGGTTTTGAAGTCGACGATCCACCAGGCATCGTCGGTTCTGAACATTCGGTCAAAGATAAGTTTTCTAGCACCGCTCGAGGTCGCCACGGTGACTGGCCATTCAAAATGACCGTTTACGTGGGCCTGCAAAAGCCACTGTCCTTTGGGTTCCGCCAGCGTTCTCTCGATATGCGTTTGGGCCGCGTCGAAGACCTCGTTCCACCGGTGGGGCTCAGCATCCAATTTCGGCAGCCAACTGCGCATCCGGTTTGCCAAAAGGTCTTGGTCTAGTGGCCTAGATTGTTGGTTTTGTTCCCCGATAAACGCCAATGCTTGGTGTACAAGGTTACCAAGGGCTAGATTGAAGCGGTTGGAGCGATCGTCCTCGATCGCCTCGGCAGGCGATGGCGAGCCACTCTTCTCATCGGCTAATACTCGCTGTGTTTGTTCTGCTAGATTGGCAGGAACCTGCCATTGATAATCTGCCGGCAACTGGTTTAGCAATCGTTGGCGATTGAGCGGCACACCTGGAAGATCGTCTTCAGCGTCAGTTGAGTCCGGCTCCGCAATATCCTCTTGCTCTTCGGTAGTGCTTAACGCCGGTAGATACTGGGCAAGTCCCAGAGGACGCTAGCGATGACTTGCGGTACACAACCACAGGCTTCGCTCGGCCCGGGTGCATGCGACATAGAGCAAACGTTTTATCT
This sequence comes from Gammaproteobacteria bacterium, assembly GCA_038113685.1. GTDB lineage: Bacteria > Pseudomonadota > Gammaproteobacteria > Pseudomonadales > Azotimanducaceae > UBA4421. The sequence continues at coordinate 11,079 of JAYNPH010000046.1, read as the reverse complement.
CGTTCTCAGCTCGGCTTTTCTCCTCAAAGCGCAGCCATTCGTAGACTTCGTCATCACGCACACCGACAAGTAAGCCGCTAGTGGTTGGCCTCCACAGCAATAGGTCTTTGTCATCGGCCCGACCCCTTCGTCCCAGATTCGGCAGCACTACGTGGGTGAACTCCAACCCCTTAGATTTGTGAATCGTCATGACCTTTACTCTGGCCTGGCTGGGATCTTGAGCATAAAGATCCGCCGTTTTTTCCAGCACTAAATCCGGGTTCCAGCCGCGGTCCTGCTGTGCTTCGAGCAGGTCGAACCATGCTTGAGCGTGGTCCAGATCCGCCTTGGGGTAGGCGTCCACGCCACCCATGCGCATCCAGCAACCCTCAACGATCTCGCAAACCGGCAGCTCAAAAAGTCGCTGCTGTGCCCAGCTCCAAGCAGATACAAAGCGCTGGAGGGCCGGCACTGTCTCCATTAGCTGCTCGCAAACCGTTAGCAGTTCAGGTGCTTGCGCAAAGGGTTCTAGCTGGGCAAGGCTGAGGCCTACCATCGGGCTACGCAGAATGCTAAACCAAGACAGCCGGTGGCTGGGTTGCAGCAGCAGACGGTGCAAGCTCAACAGATCGGTCACGATTGGTTCTGCCGACAGTGAGTCTATGTCCGTGCTGGTATAACTGATACCCGCTTGCTTGAGGGCTTGCAGCAGTAAAGGAAGGTGAGTGCGTGCCCGGCACAGGACGCCGATGTCGTCCTTGCTGTGTTGAGGAATGTGGGCCAATAGCTCCTTCACATGATCGGCTATAGCTGCGGCTTCCTGTGCCTCGTCTGCAAAGGCATGTTGAGTGATGACGGCTGTTGTGGATGAGGCGGTATCAACGTCCTGGCGCTGGGCAATGGCTTGGGAAAATGGAATAGCGCCTAAGTGGGGCAGCGCATCCGTTGGGAACAGAGTGGAAAAAAGATCGTTGTTCCAGTTCACGAGTTCCGGGCGGGAGCGGAAGTTGGACGTGAGCTGCAGCGGTTCCAAGGCTACGTTCGGTAGGCCTTGCTGCCAGCACTGGCTGAAAATCGACACGTCGGCGTCACGAAAACGGTAGACCGACTGCATGGGGTCGCCGACGGCAAAAAAGGTGTTGGTGTCTTCGCTGGACCAGCCGGCCGTGAGCAGATTGAAGAAATCGAACTGGCTCCGCGATGTATCTTGGAACTCATCAACCAGTAGGTGGCTAATACGGTAGTCCCAGTAAAGAGCGAGGTCTGTGGGACCGTGTTCGTCTTCAAGCCCGGCGCTCGCTCGCATAAGCATGCCGGTAAAATCCAAACAACGCCTTTGCTGAAGCAGGGATTCAAGCTCTGCTGCCGCCATAGCTAAGGTTACGGCGGTGGCAATAAGGGTCTCGAATGCCTCAGGCTCTTCCTGCAAGCCCGGCAACTTGGCGCAGGCGTTGAGCAGTGGGGCCAAATTTCTATGTTCAAGGGTTTCGAGCCAAGCGAGGAATTCGGTTTTGAAGGCTTTGTCCGTGAAGGCCTCTCCCTGTCGCCGATCGATGCTCTTCCTGATGGTGCCCTTTTGGCTAAGGATTAGGGCTAGCAAGGCTGTTATATGGTCTGTCCGGTCTGTGGCCTTGGCTATATGGCTGATCATCAATTGATCGTCGCTGCTTAGCTGTTGATTCAGAGGCGCCAGCAGCGTTTCCCGCAGTTCATCCACCGCTTGATTTAGGGTCGCTGCTAATTCGCCGCTGCCGCTCAGCGCTAAGCCGGTAATGCGCCGAGCCACGGCCAACCACTGGTCGCGCTTGGCCAGCATGCCAGTCAACAGCTTGTCGGCGGTGTCGGCATTGTTGTCTAGCGCCTGCAGAAACTGTCCAACGTAGAAATTGCTCGGGTCGGTGGTAAAGAGCTTACCCAGTACATTCTGCGCCGCCTGAAGATAAAGAGGCTGGGGTTTATCTTCGATGGCCATGCCCTCAGCGCTTTGACTGCCGGGAATTTGTGTTGCCAACTCTGTAGCAAAACTGTCGATGGTTTGAATTTTCAATAAATTTGGGTTTTGGGCGAGCATCCAGTTGTTAGCGGCGTCCTGCCGCCCGATGGCTTGAGTCAGCGGTGTATCTTGTTGCAGCGCTGACAAAACACGCTGCTTCATCTCCATGGCCGCTGCTCGCGTAAACGTAATGGCCAATATTTCTTCGGGCCGCCGCACCGTGGCCAGCAGGTGCAGGTAACGCTCCACGAGAAGTGAGGTTTTGCCCGAACCTGCAGGCGCCTGAACAATAAAAGACTCGCTCACTGACAGGGCGCGCTGACGCTGCGCTTGGTCCTGTGGTTGGACTTGATGTGAGTCAGGTGGCCGGTGACTCATGGCTGCTCTATCCCTGGCTCTGTTTGGCGTTTTTCGTCCACTCGGCACAATGACTTGAGATGGCAGTATCGACAGGCGTTGGGCTGCGGGTTAACCGCGGCATCGCCGGCTTCGATGCTCTCTGACAGCGTTGCGAGCTGATCGGCCCATTGGTTGCGTTGTTGCTCCCAGCCCAGATCGGTCACAGTGGTTTTGATCCTGCGGTTCCGCGCCTCCACCAACTGCAGGTCACTGTCCCCCACGCCTGCGACTTTGCAGTCGCCATCTCGAAGCTGGGCGTAGTACACGCCAGCTATGTCCGCCCGGATAATGCTGTAGCAGGGTAATTGCGGGGCCAGTGAAGAGTCGTGAACGCCGGTAACGCTCACCTTCCCGGTTTTGTAGTCAATCACCACGATGGCGCCGTCTACCTTGTCGAGTCGGTCGATTCGCAAAGCAAAAGACAGATTGCCCAGCTCTAGCACGTAACGCTCTTCGGTTTGCAGTACCTCAAAGGGGCGGCGTTGCGCTTCCAAGGCTAAGAAAGTTGTGGCGAGTTGGTACAGGCGTTCTTGTTCGGTGGAAACAAAGATATCTGGCAAGTGGGTGTGGCGCTGTACGGATTGACCGCAAAGTGCCCTTAAAACGTCGGGGGGTTGGTTTCGGGCCTCCTCAGGATCTGGGAAGCGTCGGTAAAGTTGTTCAAAAATCCAGTGCAGGGCATTGCCACGCTACATGGCATTCAAAAAATCTCGCGGTTCGGCTGGTTGATCAAGTCCCAGTCGGTAAGAGGCGAAGGCTTTGAACGCGCATTGAGCTTGTGCTTCCAGGCGATTACTGCCACCCCTCGTTAAACCCGGGCTAATGGGCGTGCCGTATCCGTCTTCCTTGCTCAAACGAGCGATGCCTTGGGGGAGCATGAGTGGGTGTCTGTGTTTCAGGGTAAGGATACCTTCATGGCTGTCACTTTCGCCTGAGTTGCGGGCTTGAACTAAGGGTGTGCACTGAACCGTTGCCCCGTTGAGTGTATGAGTAAAGCTCATGCGTAGCTGGCCGCTGCGGGAAACCCAGGATTCAAGCGTTCTTTGGGCAAAGGCCAGTTCTTGAGCTTGGGTGCTTCGGGGTAGGCCGTAGGTCACAGCAGCGCTGCGGGGAATAAATGCCGACACGGCTGCCTTGCCCGGGAATTGCTCGGCGCTCATGCCGCAGACCCAAAGATAGTCAAAGCTAAGCCCCGTTGTTTCCAGCATGCCAAGGAGCTGAATGTTGGATGCCTGACGCTGGGGCGCAAACGTTTGGTCTAGGGCCCAATCGATTAGTTCCAGTGCATCGGCCCAGGTGATTAAGGTTGCGCTTGCCTCGGTTGCCAGTTCGCCCAGTGCTGTTTGGATTCGAGTGGCTGCCTGAAATTGAACGGAACCCAACTCCTGCGTTCGAGGCCAGCCACCGCAAGCGAGCAACGCTTGGATCTGTGCCACCCACACATCAAGCCGGGCTCGATTTGGCAGAGTGGCTATCAGTTCTTTAAGAGCACTAGCGCTTTCCTCTTGCAGCATGCTGGTGCTGGTGAGCTTGCGCCTTGCCCAGACTGGCCACTGATCTTTCAAATCATCCCACCACGGTAACGCTAGGTAGGGCGAATGTAGCAGGGGAGTCAAGGTGCGCTGGTCTGCTGGCTGACGCAACCAGTCCAAATAAATTCTGGCGTGGCGCCACACCGGTTGGCTCACCAAGCTCTTGCCGCCGGAAAGGTCGAAGGCGGGATCTCGGCTGTCGTTCAGCGGGGTTAGGGTGGCGGTAAACTGGCGCAGAACTCGGTCGTAGTTGGTGCTCAGATCAGGGATCACGACTCCAACGGTTGCATGGGGCTTTGCTGTGACTTTTTCGCGAACCCAGTTGGCAGCGGCCATTAGCTCGTCGCCCAAGGAGTCATAGCCAGTGATTTCAACGCTGGGCAACGCCGTATCTGACGGGTCAAGTGAAGCTGTTTGCGCCGAACTGTGATGATGTGAGGGCTGCCCAAAACCGAGGTCGGAGCGAAACCCGGTGATCCATTTGCCGGCCGCGAGGATATTGACGGATGCTATGTCGCTTTCGACCAATCGCTGGAAAAACGCGGTCTCCGCCGACGTTAGGTGTTCTACATCGATCAGCAGAAGGCGCTGCGCTCGAATTCCGGCAAGTTGTGTAATGCGGGAGCCGAGAAATCGAGGGAGGTCCGCCTCGCACAGAATGACATCCCGCTCTTCGGGCACGGCAGCAGCGCACCATCTTGCGAAATATTGACCCCGTTCCCCACCCATTTGAGGGCCATGGAGATCTATGTCATAGCCTCTGACAAGCTGCCAAGCCGCAACGGCGGTTCTGCATTGCTGAGCGTAGCCTTCAGGGGCACTTTGTTGGAATCGAAGATTAACCTCCTGCTCCGTGAGCAGCCGTGGCTGGTTCAGATCGGTACTTAGGAGCTGATGAAACTGTTGCTGCCAGAAGCGGCGTAAACTCATGCATTGCAAGCTGGGCCACACCGTGGCCCCGGCGTTTAATTTAGACAAATCGAAGGCGTTGCTAAATTCGCGGGCTAAGCGTTCGTTAGGTGTAATAACAAGACTGTCGGCAATGTCGTCGAGGTGTTGGGCTGGGATGTGCGCGAATGCGGCGGGCATGAGCGGAGTCTAACGAAGTAAGGTGCTTGCGGACAACGTCGGGAAGCAGGAGCAAGAGCATTCTTTTTGCCGCAGCGCTATCAAGCGCAAGCAACAAGGGTTAAAATCGACGCAAGCTCGCGCACTCTCGTCCAGCCAAAAAGGACTAGGCGCTAAATGGACTGAGCGGCGGGGAATCTGCGGTTCTATGAATCGAGTAATCTAAGCACTGCTGAATAATATTTCGCAGTCTTTGAAAAACTGACAGGAGTAGTGGAAGACATGTGGCATCTTATCGAAGATTTCTTTGATCAAAACATCGTCATGAAAGCGTTTTTGGGGTTGGGCTGGTTGTCGGTTCTGATTATGTTCGCAAGCCTTGTGCAGCAGGTGATGGCCTAGGCCCATGTGGCTTTCGATACTCAATCACGAACAGCAGAAAGCTATGCTCCGCCTAGCGCATAACGTCATCGTGTCAGATGGTTTGTTGGACCCCAACGAAGAGGGAATGCTGGAAGGCTTTCGCCGGGAAATGGGTGTTGGCAGTGATTTTGAGGTTGAATATCTTGAGCTCGACGGTGTGGAGCGCATCTTCCCCGACCGTCAGTCTCAGCTCATCGTGCTCATGAACCTGTGCAAGCTTAGCTATGCCGACGGCGCCTTTGAGATTGAGGAAGAGTGCTTAATCAACGAGATTCGAAAAGCATTTGATGTCAGCGAGGGACATTTCGCCATGCTTGAGAATTGGACTAAGCGGATGTCCCAGCTGGAGGCCGAGGGCGCTGCAATACTGGATCTGACCTAGAGCGCGCATCTTAAGTCTCTGTAGGGCACATGGCCCTGTCAGATTCACTGAATCAAGACGTTTTATTTTGTTCTATGCCGAGGAACCGTTGTGGATTTCGAAGACGATAGAGAGCAGCAGCTTCGTTGGCTTGAATCCCTGAAAGCCGAACACCGGGATCTGGATATCGCTATTAACCACCTGCTTAGTAGCCGACATCACGACACTATGCGTATTCAGCGCTTGAAGCGTCGAAAGCTCAAACTTAAAGACGCCATTCACAAGCTGGAAGGGGAACTGATCCCTGACTTGGATGCTTGATATGACTGAAGCCGCTGTTGACAGGCCATTGACCGTCGGTATCTCGTCTACCGCTCTTTTCGATCTCAGCAAGTCCAACGAGATCTACCAGCGTGAGGGATTGGAGGCTTATCGGCGCTACCAAATCTCCAAGGAAGATACAGTCCTCGAGCCGGGGGATGGCTTTTTTCTCGTAGAAAAACTGTTGAATATCAATAAGATGTTTGACAAACCTCGAGTAGAAATATTGCTTCTTTCGCGTAATTCAGCGGACACTGGCCTGCGGGTGTTTAATTCCATCCGCGCCCACGAACTCGATATTACCCGGGCGGCTTTTTGTGGGGGGGAGTCACCGTATCGTTACATTCAGGCATTTAATTGCGACCTGTTTTTATCCACCTATGCCGATGATGTGCGTCAGGCTTTAGCCCAGGACGTTGCTGCTGCAACGTTGTTGGGTCGCATGCGTCCGGCCAAAGAGTCCAAGGGCGCGTTGCTAAAACTGGCCTTCGATGGAGATTCCGTATTGTTTTCCGACGAGGCTGAGCGCATTTATCAGCAGCAAGGCCTCGAAGCTTTCAGCGAATCGGAACAGGATCAAGCCAAAGAGTCTCTTGCCGGCGGGCCGTTCAAAGCGTTCTTGGGAGCGTTACACCGGCTGCAACAGGAATTTCCCGAAGGGCAAAGCCCCATTCGGACCGCCTTAGTGACGGCTCGAGGCGCTCCGGCTCATGAACGTGTCATCCGCACACTGCGGGATTGGGATATTCGCTTGGACGAGTCACTGTTTTTGGGTGGCATGGAAAAAACCGCATTCTTGCAGGCTTTTGAGGCAGATATCTTTTTTGATGACCAAGCCACCCATTGTGACCGAGCGAATCCGCATATTCCGTCAGGTCATGTGCCCCACGGTGTGGTAAATGGATTGGAGCATGACCAAATGGATGGTGGGGCGAGAACAAAATCAGATACAAAAGAATAAAAAATATCTTTTTATAACCATTTGCGTAGAATGGGCGGTTCTTCCTGTACGAGTCCGCCTATGAAACTCCAGCAACTGCGTTACATCGTGGAAGTGGCGAAACACGATCTTAACGTTTCCGCCACTGCCCAAGCACTTTTCACGTCGCAACCCGGCGTCAGCAAACAAATTCGGCTGCTTGAGGACGAACTGGGCGTCGAAATCTTTGTCCGCAGCGGTAAACATCTGACCCAAGTGACACAAGTAGGCCAGCAGATCATCGATATGGCCACCGAGGTGCTTCGCCAAACGGGCACGATTAAACAAATCGCTCAGGAGTGTTCAGACGAGGCCGTCGGGGATTTGACCATCGCGACCACCCATACACAGGCGCGTTATGCCTTGCCTCAGGTGATCCGCCAGTTCACCGATGCATACCCGGAAGTTGCGTTACACATGAAGCAAGGCACACCGGCGCAAATTGCTGAACTGGCCGCGTCTGGAGCCGCAGACTTCGCTATTGCCACGGAGGGTATGGAGCTATTTAAAGACCTCATCATGATGCCCTGTTACAAGTGGAACCGGTCGGTCGTAGTCCCCAAGGATCACCCGTTGGCGGTCAAGGCGTCAGAGCCAACGACGTTGACCTTGCAGGATATTGCAGATCATCCGATTGTCACCTACGTCTTTGGCTTCACCGGGCGGTCCCGCTTGGATGATGCCTTTGGCGCCTTGTCGTTGACCCCGAACGTAGTTTTCACTGCAACCGACGCTGACGTCATTAAAACCTACGTGAGATTGGGGCTGGGAGTAGGGATCATCGCTTCTATGGCCTACAACTCAGACCAGGATGAGGATTTGGTCCGTATCGATGCGGGACACCTGTTTGCTCCCAGCGTTACCCACATTGGGTTTCGGCGCGGTACGTTTTTGCGCCGGTATATGCTGGATTTGATTCAGTCCTTTGCCCCGCATTTGGATCATCGCAGGGTACAAGAGGCGCAAAATTGCTTCACGTCGGCGGAACGCGAGGCCTTATTCAGCCAAATAGAGCTGCCGGTTCGCTAGGTTGCCGGATCGTGATTTGGCTCTGACTGAAACGCGGCCTTAACAAAGGCAAAGTAGACGGTGTAGACCGTCTGACGCGGCTCGCCGGAGCTGTCGTCGGTGATGATGAAAAACGGGGCTTGATGAACGCCATGTTTTGCCGCGAGCTCGGCTCCGGGGGATGTCGGGTCGTCCTCCCGGGCAATCACGATCTCGTCGATACGCTGGAGAAATCCGGCGCGAGCCAGTCGCGCCTCAACCTGTAAGCACTTGGGGCAGGGGTTGCCATCCAACTGAATTTTTTTGACGAAGGTAAGGCGTTTCATGTTGGTGCGCCCGGGCGCTGTGACGGTTTTATCCTATGAAACCTGAGTCAGAGGAATCACATTCTGACCGTGCAGGCCACATTCCTTCTGCGTTGCTTCTTCCCACCACCAACGCCCGGCTCGTTCGTGCTCGTAGGGACCTACCGCGCGAGTGCAGGGCTGGCAGCCCACTGAGATGAACCCACGGTCGTGTAAGGGGTTGTAAGGCACTTGGTAGTCTCGGATGTATTGCCAAACTTCTGCTGAGGTCCATAGGGCCAGTGGGTTGAACTTAATCAGTTCGCGGTTGTCGGTTGAAAATGCCGTATCGCCTTGGCGGTGAGGAACTTCGCTGCGAGTCACGCTCTGATCCTGACGCTGACCTGTTATCCAAGCGTCCAGCGTACTCAATTTGCGGCGGAGCGGTTGAACTTTTCTTACGGCACAGCACTCTTGGTGCCCGTCGGTGTAAAAACTGAACAGACCCTTGGCTTTGACCAGTGCCTCAACGCCTTCGGGCGCCGGATAAACGAGCTCGATGGGCTGTTGGTAATGGTTCCGCACAGTCTCAAGGTACTCGTATGTCTCGATCGGCAGGCGTCCAGTGTCCAGCGAAAAAACATCAACGTGCAGGCCAAGGCTCTGCACTAGGTCAATGAGCACGACGTCTTCGGCGCCGCTGAAGGATAGTGCGATTTGGCCTTCGGCGAATTCCGACAGGGCTTGGCTCAACAGTTCTTCGGTATCGGCAATTTTTTTGCTCAACTGGCTGGTGGAACTAACCTGCGTGGCGTCGATATTCATGATGGTGCGGCTACCCTTGGTTTTGCGTTGATCAACATGGCGCGCACGTTAACAGCAGGAAAAATTCAAAAAAAATACTCTGTTGCTATATGCTTACGCCAAATTTTTCTTGAGGTAGGTTGTGGACGTATTGTGTTTGGATTTAGAGGGCGTGCTGGTGCCGGAAGTTTGGCAGGCAGTAGCAAACGAAACGCAAATACCTGAGCTGCTTAAAACCACTCGAGACATTCCCAACTACGACGACTTGATGAACTATCGTTTGGGCATCATTCGCGAGCACGGGATTACGCTGAGCCAAATACAGGCAGAAATTGCGAAGTTAAGCCCACTGCCCGGCGCTGCTGATTTTCTTCGTTGGGCGCGCCTAAATTTTCAGGTAGCCATCATCTCGGACACATTCTATGAGTTCGCGGCACCGCTGATGGCCCAGCTAGACGAACCGTTTTTGCTCTGCCACAAGCTGCAGATTCGTGATGACCGCATCGTCGGGTATAAGCTGCGGCAGCCGGATCCAAAGCGCTGTTCGGTTAAAGCGTTCAAATCCCTAGAGCTAAATGTGGTCGCAGCAGGGGACTCTTTCAACGATGTCTCGATGCTGGAGGAGGCCCATGCCGGGATCTTTTTTCAGGCGCCGGACAATGTCCGCGAGCAATTTCCGCAATATCCGCTGGCCGCAGACTACGAAGAGCTGCGGCAGCTGATCCTGCAGGCTCAGGCGAACTTTTAGCCCTCGAGGTGCAAACCCGAGAATAGCTGCAGGTTGTTTGTCTGAGGGACTACAGGGCAGGCACGGTAGCCACGTTCATCGCTCCTCAATGGACCTGTTTGCGCGAGCCGATTCAGTTATCATGTGGGCCGCGTAAAAAGACCGTAGTTTCAATTCAGGGGGAGTTTTATGAGCCAAGGCAAAAAATTTCGAGCGGCGATCAGCGCTGCTGCGCCGACGCCACTGCAGATTCCGGGCACGATCAATGCCTACACGGCGTTGATGGCGGAACGGGTTGGCCATCAGGCCATCTATCTCTCCGGCGGTGGGGTCGCAAATGCGTCCTACGGTTTGCCTGATTTAGGCATGACCTCTCTGAACGATGTGCTTGAAGACGTGCGCCGCATTACCGGAGCAACCGACTTACCGTTGCTGGTAGACATCGACACGGGCTGGGGCGGTGCTTTCAATATCGCAAAAACCATCAAAGACATGACCGCCGCAGGCGCGGCCGCGGTACACATCGAAGACCAAGTATCCCAAAAACGCTGTGGTCATCGCCCCAACAAGGCCATCGTCTCGGTGCAGGAGATGGTTGATCGCATCAAGGCTGCAGTCGACGCAAAAACTGACCCGGACTTCGTCGTTATGGCTCGTACCGATGCGCTGTCTGTGGATGGGCTCAACGCGGTCATTGACCGTGCCGGGGCATTTGCGGAGGCCGGTGCGGACTCCATATTCGCTGAAGCGATGACGGAAATTGACATGTATCGCCCCATTATTGAAGCCGCAGGTGTACCGGTCTTAGCCAATCTGACGGAGTTTGGCCAAACGCCGCTGTATCATGTGGATGAGCTGGCGGCGGTCGGTATCGCCATGGCCCTGTACCCGTTGTCGGCCTTTCGTGCCATGAATAAGGCTGCGCTAACCGTCTATCAGGCGTTAAAGGACGAGGGGAGCCAAGCGAGCGTCGTCGACACGATGCAAACTCGTATGGAGCTTTACGATTTCTTGGGCTATCACGCCTATGAAGAAAAATTGGATGAGCTTTTTGCTGACCAAGCAAAAGCTTCGTGAAGCGCTAGCTTGATTAAGTTGTAGTGCAGAATCAGTAGCAAAGGAGAATTTTGATGGCAGAGAAAAAACTTGGCGGAGCAGGCCTCCGAGGACAAAGCGCCGGTAGCACCGAACTGTGTACGGT
>JAYNPH010000045.1:0-12002 GCA_038113685.1 Gammaproteobacteria bacterium | reverse complement strand
TCGGCGCTAAGGCCGGTAACCGAATATTCAACGCTATCCTCCGGCCCTGCTGCATAGACGCCAGTGAAGCCAGTGATTAAAAGGCAAAACGCCAAGAGGTTGCGCAGTAGCGTGCTTATGAACATTGCGTTAATCCTGAGGAGGTGAGATGAAACCATATCAGGCTATGAGGTTGGTTGCGTAGCGTTGATATACGTCTATTGATCGGTGATATCTGCTGCCGGTTATTGGCATACTTACACCGTCGACTCACTCGGAAAACTCCATGATTTCCCTGCTGCTCTTGTTTTTTACCATCGCCATTGTTACGTCATTTTTGTGTTCACTTTGGGAAGCGGTCTTGCTGAGCATTACGCCGTCCTATGCTCAGATTCAGCTGCAACAGGGCTCTCGGCTTGGAACGCGGCTGCAAGAGTTCAAAGAAGACATTGACCGCCCGCTGGCAGCGATTCTTACCCTCAACACCATTGCTCATACGGTCGGGGCTATCGGCGTAGGTGATCAGGCAGCCAAAATTTGGGCTGAGGCCAACCCGCTGGTTACAGGCTTGCTGGTGCCTGTGGTCATGACCTTGGCAATTCTGGTGTTGTCGGAGTTGATTCCAAAGACTTTAGGCGCCAATTACTGGCAGTCGTTAGCGCCTGCAACCACCCGGTGTCTTGTGTGGATTATCCGCCTGCTTGGGCCCTTGGTTTGGTTCTGCCAGTTGATCACCAGTAAGCTGAAAAAACAGGAAGTGGGCAGCACCTTCAGTCGGCGGGATTTTGTGGCCATGGCGGATATTGGAGCCCAACACGGTATCTTCGAAGCGCAAGAATCCGAGATCATCACAAATCTGCTGAAGTTCCGGTCAGTGCGGGCCAGAGATGTTATGACCCCGCGAACGGTTGTGCGCTCTTCCCGTGCGACAGAAACCTTGAGCGAGTTTTTCGATAAGAATCGAGAACATCGTTTCTCCCGAATTCCGCTGTATGAAAACGAATCCCGGGATCAGGTGATCGGCTACGTATTAAAAGACGAAATCTTAGCGGGCATGGTCGATGGTGATCTGGAAAAGCCCTTGGTAGCACTGAAACGCGAAATCATCGCGGTACCAGAGGACTACCCCATTCTGGAACTGTTTAACCGATTTTTGAGTGCCCACGAACAGATTGCCTTGGTGGTGGATGAGTTTGGGGGCATGGACGGCATCGTCACCATGGAGGATGTAATTGAAACCCTGTTGGGTGTCGAGATTGTTGATGAGTCAGACCGAACCGTCGACATGCAGGTGTTGGCGCGGCGCAGCTGGGAGCGTCGTGCCCGTCGAGTGGGTCTGATCGTAGAATCCGCGCCGACGGATAACGACAGCGCGGACAATACGCAAGACGAATAAAGGCGCCAAGCAACCTGCCGCTAGACGCCGTGGATTGAGGTTGCGCGTTTGAGGGGCAAAGCATTAGGCGTAAAAAAGCCCTCGATTGAGGGCTTTTTCTTGGGCTTCCACGGACAGCTCAGCGAAGCATTGCTAGTCCCAAGTCAGCGCGCCGCCGGTTTGGTAGTCGGTAACACGGGTCTCGAAGAAGTTTTTCTCTTTCTTCAAGTCCATGATCTCGGACATCCAAGGAAACGGGTTCTTAACGCCCGGATACTGCTCAGCCAGACCGATCTGAGCCAGCCGGCGATTGGCGATGAACTGAAGGTATTCCTCCATCATATTGGCGTTCATACCCAGCACGCCGCGGGGCATGGTGTCCCGAGCGTAGGCAACTTCCAGCGCTGTGCCTTCCAAGATCATGCCGCGGGCCGCTGCCTGCATTTCGTCGTCCCACAGGTGTGGGTTTTCCAGTTTGATCTGGTTGATGACGTCGATGCCAAAGTTCACGTGCATGGACTCGTCACGCAGAATGTACTGAAACTGCTCAGAGGTGCCGGTCATCTTGTTGCGTCGGCCCATGGACAAGATTTGGGTGAAGCCGCAGTAAAAGAAAATACCTTCCAGAACGCAGTAGTAGGCGATCAAATTCTTCAGCAGGGTCTTGTCGGTGTCGAGGGTGCCGGTGGTGAAGCCGGGGTCGTTGATTTCCTTGGTGTACTTCAGCGCCCACGAAGCTTTTTCAGCGACCGTTGGGATCTCGTGGTACATGTTGAAGATTTCGCCTTCGTCCATGCCCAGTGACTCAATACAGTACTGATAGGCGTGGGTGTGGATCGCTTCTTCAAAGGCCTGTCGTAGCAGGTACTGACGGCATTCCGGGTTGGTGATCAGACGATAGATGGCCAGCACTAGATTGTTGGCCACCAAAGAGTCCGCGGTTGAAAAGAACCCTAGGCTTCTTTTCACTATGGTTCGCTCGTCATCGCTTAGGCCGTCTTCGGATTTCCACAGGGCAATGTCTGCGGTCATGTTCACTTCTTGAGGCATCCAGTGGTTAGCGCAGCCGTCTAGGTACTTTTGCCATGCCCAGTCGTACTTGAAGGGCACCAGTTGGTTCAGGTCGGCTCGGCAGTTGATCATGGCCTTCTGATCCACGGTAACTCGCTCGGTGCTGACCGGCTCTTCGGCTACTGGCGCAGCTGTCTGCGCGGCTGCCTCGACTGCCGCCGTCTGCTGGGCTGCTTTGGCTGCTGCTTCTTGAGCGGCCTGTTTTTCCGCTGCTGCTTTTTCCGCTGCTGCTTTTTCTGCAGCGGCGAGTTCGGCCGCAGCTTTGTCAGCCGCCGCCTTGGCTTCCTGCGCTTCCAGCGTTTGCTGGACCGCAGCGCCTACAACCGCTTGATCGGCCGTGTTGCTGGCCGGTGTGTCTTCGTAATCGTCCCAACTTAGCATCGTGGTACTCCTAATAAATAATTCTGTTCGCTTGTCAAAGCCTGCCTACTGGCAGGCCTCGCAATCAGGGTCATCCAGCGAGCAGGCCATTGGCACTGGCGCGGCTTCGCCTAAATCAATGTCCATCGCCGCCGCCTGCGGTGCTGGTGCTTGGGCAGCCGGCTCTTGAGTCGCCACCGGCGCGACAGGTTCTGGCGCGGCGGTTTGTTGAGCTGGGGCGGCATCGGTGCCCGAAGAAACCGCATTCAGGGTGCCTTTTTCCAGCGTCGACTTCTCGGTACTGGTGGCGCTCAACGCTCGTAAGTAATAAGTCGTCTTTAAACCACTTAACCACGCCATGCGGTAGGTGATGTCGAGCTTCTTTCCAGAAGCGCCGGCAATATATAGGTTCAAAGACTGGGCCTGATCGATCCATTTCTGGCGTCGGCTGGCTGCATCCACCAACCAGCGGGGCTCAACCTCAAAGGCGGTGGCGTACTTTTGCTTTAGATCCTGCGGAATGCGGTCGATCTTCTGCACGCTGCCGTCGTAGTACTTCAGGTCGTTGACCATGACCTTGTCCCATAGGCCTTCCGCTTTCAGGTCGTGAATCAGGTACGGGTTGACCACGGTGAATTCGCCGGACAGGTTCGATTTCACGTACAGATTTTGATACGTCGGTTCGATGGACTGAGAAACGCCGGTGATGTTGGCAATGGTCGCCGTTGGCGCAATGGCCATGACGTTGGAGTTACGCATGCCCTTAACCTGCACCTTGGCTCGCAGAGCGCTCCAGTCCAGCTTCGCAGACATGTCAACGCTCAGGTATTCGGCGCCGCGCTCCTGCTGCAACATCTTCAGCGAGTCGATGGGCAACACGCCCCGGCTCCACAAGGAACCGGAGAAGCTCGCGTAAGCCCCGCGCTCTTCGGCCAAGTTGCTGGACGAATCGATGGCGAAGTAGCTGATGGCCTCCATGGAGGAATCGGCAAATTCAACGGCCTCTGGGGAGCTGTAGGCAATGCCCAACTTATACAGTGCGTCCTGAAAGCCCATGATGCCCAGACCCACCGGCCGGTGGCGCATGTTCGAGGTGCGAGCCTGCTCAACCGAGTAGTAGTTGATGTCGATGACGTTATCCAGCATGCGCACGGCGGTGCGTATGGTGGTTTCTAGCTTCTGCATGTTCAGCTCACCGTTCTCAACGTGCTGAGGCAGGTTGATGGAGCCGAGGTTACATACGGCGATTTCGTCTTTTGACGTGTTCAGCGTGATCTCGGTGCACAGGTTGGACGAATGGACGACCCCCACATGCTGCTGGGGTGAACGTACGTTGCAGGTGTCCTTGAAGGTGATCCAAGGGTGGCCTGTTTCGAACAACATGGACAGCATCTTGCGCCACAGTTCTGCCGCCTTGATGCGCTTGAACAGTTTCAGTTCGCCGGTGCGAGTTTGTTCTTCGTAGGCTTCGTACCGCTGTTCGAAGGCGCGGCCATACAGGTCATGCAGGTCGGTGGCATCTGCCGGCGAGAACAATGTCCAGTCACCGTCTTGGGCTACCCGCTTCATGAACAGGTCGGGGATCCAGTTGGCGGTGTTCATATCGTGGGTGCGGCGGCGATCGTCACCCGTATTTTTACGCAGCTCTAGGAATTCTTCGATGTCTAGGTGCCAAGTTTCCAGGTAGGCACACACGGCGCCCTTGCGCTTGCCGCCTTGGTTTACCGCTACAGCGGTGTCGTTGACCACCTTCAGGAACGGCACGACGCCCTGAGATTTGCCGTTAGTGCCCTTGATGTAGGATCCCAGCGCGCGCACTTGAGTCCAGTCATTGCCTAGGCCGCCAGCCCACTTGGAGAGCATGGCGTTATCTTGGATCGCTCCGTAAATACCGTGCAAATCGTCAGGTACCGTGGTGAGGAAGCACGAGGACAGTTGCGGCCTGAGAGTACCGGAGTTAAACAGGGTTGGCGTCGAGCTCATGTAATCGAAGGAGCTGAGCAGGTTGTAAAACTCAATGGCTCGCGCATTGCGATCGTCTTCCTGAGCGGCCAGACCCATGGCTACGCGCATGAAAAACACTTGGGGCAGCTCGATGCGCACATCATCCCAGTGAATAAAGTACCGGTCATACAGCGTTTGCAGGCCTAGGTAGGTGAACAAGTGGTCACGCTCGGGCAGCAAGGCCGCACCCAGCTGGTTCAGATCGTAGTCATTGAGCTGCGGGTCTAATAGCTCCAGCTCAATGCCTTTCGCAATAAAGCTCTTCAGCGCCAGCGGGTAGCAGTGGGTCATTTGCCCTTGGGTCGCCGTGTGAGCGGCACCGGTGCCGTCAATGTTCAGAAAGGTCAGGGCTTCGGCGCGTAGCTCGTCGAGCAGCAGGCGAGCACTCACATAGGTGTAGTTCGGTTCTTCCTCTACCAGCGTTCGCGCGGTGATCAGAATAGAGGTCGCCACATCGCTGGTGGAGATGCCGTCGTACATGTTTGCCATGGCTTCGCTGATGATGCGGCCGGCGTCCACGTCACTCAGATTTTCGCAGGCCTCGCCAACGATGGTTTGAATACGGGCGATATCCAACGGTCCGGTGGTGCCATCTGCGTTGACCACGTTGATGCTTTTGACCACCTGCTCGGTGTCCGGGTCCAGTTCTTGTTGAAGGCTTCGCTCTTGGGCACGTTGTTCACGATACAGCACGTAAGAGCGGGCGACCTTTTGCTCGCCGGAGCGCATCAGAGCCAGTTCGACCTGATCTTGAATTTCTTCGATATGAAGGGTGCCACCTGAGGGCATGCGGCGCTTAAAGGTGGCTGTCATTTGATCCGTCAACTCTTGGACCAGCTCACGGATACGCGGTGAAGCGGCTGCCGTACCGCCTTCAACGGCTAAAAAGGCCTTGGTCATGGCTACCGAAATTTTATCGGCGGTATAGGGAACGACCGTGCCGTTGCGCTTGATGATTTTCAGCTGTCCCGGCGCGGTGGCCGTAAGAGAGGGGGATAGAGCATTTTGATCTGCTGGGTTGCCTTGGGGGTTAGCCTGGCCTAAGGGTGTGTCCACCGACGTTTCGGTTTGCATTATGGTTGTTCCTCTCTCTTGGTCTCTTTGACTCTTTGTTGTCTCTTTGACTATTTGTTGACTCTTGGTCCCTTTGATTCTTTATCTCTTAAGATTTTTCTTTAACAAGAGTTAAGGGCTTCTTTAGTTAAGTGCTTCTTTTGCTAAGTGCTTTTTCCACAAACTGCTTTTTCACAAATTGTGTTTTTAACTGCTTGTTTCTTTCCCTCTTCGATCCCTGATTCTGGGCCGAAAAATCTCAAAAAGTGTTCTTTTTATTTCTTAAATTAGACTCGGTCTAAATTTCTATCGGGCTTCAAAACCCAACATATGGGGTTTTGCGGAGCCGAAGACACAAGATAATGGGATCGATATTTCTTTGCAAGGAAAAGTCTGTGGATAACCTGTGTGCAGCTTGGACCAGCGTGCCGATTGCCTGTGGATAGGTGCAATTAGCGATAAAGTACGGGGTGCTTGGCGCTTTTTTGCCGCAAACCGGTGCTGACAGCGCTCGGCTTTTGCCTTTAAGCTGCGTAGCCGGTGTGTTGCGGGCCTTCGCCCAGACGATGCCGTTGCAGCGGGTCAACTCGGCCTTTGAGACGCCGTCCGCTAACCGGAAACCCGCCAAACAAGATTCAGTAACAGAGAAACCCTATGACCTACATTCTTGCCCTAGACCAAGGTACATCCAGCAGTCGCGCCCTGATTTACGACGCGGCAGGCGTAGTGGTTGGCAGCGCCCAGCACAGTATCGACAGCAGCTACCCCAACGATGGCTGGGTCGAGCAAGACCCGGAGACCATTTGGGGCAGCATTTTACAGGCCGGGCGAGAAGCCATCGCAGCAGCGGGCATCAATCCCGGTGATATCGCCGGGATTGGCATTACCAATCAGCGAGAAACGTCCCTGCTGTGGGAGCGCGATACCAGCCAATGCCCCTATAACGCCATTGTTTGGCAGGATCGCCGCAGCGCCGAGCGTTGCGAGACCCTAGCCCAGCAGCGCTACCCCCAAGATCAGGCTGACGCACAGTTGGTGTCGGACCTTATCGAGCACACCACCGGCCTAATAATCGATCCTTACTTTTCCAGCACCAAGCTAGAGTGGCTGTTGGATCGCGTGGACGCCGAGCGCGGGCGGGCGGCCCGAGGAGACCTGTGTTTTGGCACCGTGGACAGTTTTTTGGTTTGGCGTCTGACTAAGGGTGCGCGTCATGTCACCGACGCCACCAATGCCA
Source organism: Gammaproteobacteria bacterium (assembly GCA_038113685.1). Taxonomy (GTDB): domain Bacteria; phylum Pseudomonadota; class Gammaproteobacteria; order Pseudomonadales; family Azotimanducaceae; genus UBA4421. The sequence continues at coordinate 4,923 of JAYNPH010000045.1, read as the reverse complement.
GCCGCACCCAGTTGTTCGACATCGATCAACAGGCTTGGAGTCCGCAGCTACTGGACTTGTTCAACATACCCCGTGCCGTGCTGCCTGAGGTGCTGGACTGCGTTGCCGACTTTGGCACCGCAGACCCCGAGTGGTTTGGCGCGCCCATCCCCATCTGCGGCATTGCCGGTGATCAGCAGGCGGCCCTGATTGGTCAAGCCTGTTTTGAACCGGGTATGTCTAAGAGCACCTACGGCACCGGCTGTTTTGTGATGACCAATACCGGTTCGCAAATTCCGCGCTCTAATCAGCGATTGTTGGCCACCGTGGCCTACCGCATTCATGGTCAACCCAGTTACGCCTTGGAAGGCAGTATTTTCGTCGCCGGGGTGGCGATCCAGTGGCTTCGAGATCAGCTGGGCTTAATCGATCATGCCGCCGATACCGCCGATGCCTTCGCGCGCACCGGTGGCGATACCGGTGGCGTTTACGTGGTGCCGGCTTTTACCGGTCTTGGCGCACCTCATTGGCAGCCCCAGGTTCGTGGCCTTATTGCCGGTCTGACCTTGGACAGCAACAAAGACCAAATCATTACTGCCTTCTTACAAAGCGTGGCGTTCCAAACCCGGACCTTGCTGCAGGCCATGGCCGCGGACGGAGCGCCGGTGTCTACCCTCCGCGTGGACGGGGGCATGGTGGTGAACGACGCCTTTTGTCAGTTTCTCTGCGATTTGCTGGATGTGGCAGTGCAGCGGCCGGCGGATGTGGAAACCACGGTACGCGGTGCCGGCGTGCTGGCGGCCATTGGTGCGGGTTTGTTTTCGGATCTCACTGAAGCGGCTGCTTTGTGGCAGCTAGGCGCAGACTTTACCCCCTCCATGGCTGAGGATCATCGACAGACCTTGGTAGCGGGTTACGACCGGGCAGTAGCTCAAGCCTTGGCCGGTTAAGGCAAGTGGGTCGGGCTGAAGTTAAGCCCGCTTGCCCAGCAGCAAAAACTCTACCAAGGCCTTTTGGCTGTGCAGGCGGTTGCCGGCTTCGTGAAAGACCACAGAGCGGGGGTCGTCCAGCAGGGTTTCGCTGACCTCTTCGCCTCGGTGCGCCGGCAGGCAGTGCATAAACAAAGCGTCTGGGTCAGCAAGGTCCAGCAGCGATTCGGTGACCTGATACGGTTCGAAGATGGCGCGACGATCAGACTCTTCGCCTTCGTGACCCATGGACGACCAGACGTCGGTAACCACCAAGTGCGCACCCTCCACGGCTTCCCGGGGATCCAGCACGCGTTCCACATTCTGCCCGTTGGCCAAGATCTCGACGTTAGGCTGGTGAGAATCCGGGCAGCTAAAGCGCAGATTGAAGTTCCACTGCCGAGCGGCGTTGATGTAGGAATGGCACATGTTGTAGCCATCGCCGAGGAAGGTCACAGTTTTTCCTTCAATGGAGCCACGGTGTTCCTCATAGGCCTGAATGTCGGCGAGTAGCTGACAGGGGTGAAGCAGCGAGCTCATGGCGTTAATGACCGGCACCGTGGCGTAGTGGGCGAGGGTTTCAATATCCGCCTGATTGCCGGTGCGGATCATGATGATGTCCACCATTTCGGACAGTACCCGGGCCAGATCTTCCAGCGGTTCGCCGCGCCCAATCTGGGTGTCGCCGGGGCTGAGGAAAATCACGCTGGCGCCCATTTGCGCAAAGCCCGCCTCAAAAGCCACCCGCGTGCGAGTACTGCTCATGGTCAGGATCAAGGCGCCGGTCTTACCCACCAAGGGTTGATCGACCACACCGCGCTCAAACTGCTGGCGCAGTGCCTTGCTGCGCTCGATTACGTATCGCAGTTCATCCGGGGAAAAATCCAACAGCGAGAGAAAATCTCTCTTGGGCGTCTCATTTCTCATGAGGTGGTTTCCGAAAAAGGTCGAGATTAGGTTGTCGGATCAGGCGTCAATCAAAGCGACGACGCGACTGACCAGTTCGTCCGCTTCGGCATCGCTCATGGTCAGCGGGGGCAGCATGCGAATGATGTTGCCCTGAGTGACATTGATGAGCAGGCCTTGGTCTAACGCCTTGGTCGCGTAGCTGCTGATGTCTTGGTGCATTTCTACCGCCAGCATCAGGCCGGCACCCCGAATGTCTTTGACATCGTTGCGTCCGGCCAGCGCCTTGCGCAGACCATTCTGAATACGCTCGCCCAGCTCCAGAGCGCGGGCTTCCAGATCTCCAGCGTCAATCACGTCCAGCACCGCGTTGGCCGCAGCACAGGCCATGGGGTTACCGCCAAAGGTGGAGCCATGATTGCCCGGTGCGAATAGGTTGGCCGCTTCGCCACGGGCCAAGCAGGCACCGATGGGCATGCCGTTGCCCAGGCCTTTAGCGGTGGTGACCACGTCCGGCAGAATGTCGGTGTGCTGATACGCGAAGAACTTACCCGTGCGGGCATTGCCGCTTTGGACCTCGTCCAAAATCAGCAGCCAGTTGTTGGCATCGCAAATGCTGCGCAGCGAGGCTAAGTAGTTGTCGCTGGGGATGTAAATGCCGCCCTCGCCAAGAATCGGCTCGACCATGACCGCCACCACATTGGGATTGTTCGCGGCAATGGCTTCAACCGCGGGTATGTCGTTAAAAGGTGCGCGTACAAAGCCGCTGAGCAATGGCTCAAAACCCGCGTGCACCTTGCGATTGCCGGTGGCGGTTAGGGTCGCCATGGTGCGGCCATGAAAACTGCCGTCCACCACAATAACCGACGGCGATTTAATGCCTTGGTTGTTGCCTTTCAGGCGGGCCAGCTTAATGGCAGCCTCATTGGCCTCGGCGCCGGAATTACAGAAAAAGACGTTGTCCATGCCTGAGCGCTCGCACAAGCGGTTGGCGAGCTTGGTTTGCTGCGGAATTTCGTACAGGTTCGATGTGTGCAGCAAGGTCTTGGCCTGATGGGCCAAGGCTTCGGCGATGTGCGGGTGCGCATGACCAAGACCACAGACGGCAATACCCGTCAGGCCGTCGAAGTAGGTTTTACCTTCGCTGTCTGTCAGGTAGGTGCCAGCGCCGCTAACGAAATTAACGGGCATCCGGCCATAAGTGTTCATGACATGATTTTGCATAACCAACTCTCCTGCATGCCCATCCCGTGTCGGGAAACGAAAATACCTTGCCGCCCGATGTCAAAAGAAATCGAGAAACAGACGCAGCGAAGGAATGGGTGTGCTTAAAAAGCAACAGGCCGCATCGAGAGCGGCCTGTAAAAAGCGAAAGATACTAAACACAAAAGCCTGTCGCAACAGGCGTTTTGAGAAACTGTTCTCATCTAGATGCCCAAAAACTAAGGGTTTTTCAGGGCGTCAGCCAATCGGCGCAGACCTTCCTCAAGCACCGGCTTGGGGGCGGCGAAGTTAAAGCGCACATAACCCGGGTGACCAAAGGGGGCGCCATTGCTCAGACCCAGGCCGAAGGATTCAAAATGTGCATCCATGTCAGCCAACTGCAGATCCTGAACGTCGATCCACGCCAGGTAGGTAGCGTCCATTTTGCACAGCCGCTGTCCAGCCACCGCCGCCACCATGCGTTGATTGCGACGCAAGGTGTCCAGCAGGTTCGGTACCCAGTCTGAGCGGTCGTTAAAAGCGACCTCCGAGGCGATGTAGTTCAGCGGCCCGGGGCCGGGTACCAGATCCCCCCGGGTGGCTAAAAATCGCTGGCGTAAGGCGGGATCGGGCACGACGGCCGCCGCGCAGCCAAGCCCGGGTATGTTGTAGGTTTTGGTGGCAGCGAAGAGAGACACAGTTCGGTGGGCGATTTCCGGTACCGCGTGGGCAATGGGCAGGTGGCGTTTGTCCGGATCCAAAATCAGCTGACAGTGAATTTCGTCGCTGACCAACAGCAGGTCATGGCGCTCCAAAAACTCGGCCAAGGCCTGCAGCTCGGCGAGACTGTAGCAGCGCCCGGTCGGGTTCTGAGGATTGGCAATGCACACCATGCGGGTTTTGCCGGTCAGCGCCCGGGTCATGTCTTGAATGTTCATTACCCACTGGCCGTCCACCAGCTGCAGGGGCACCGGTATTTGGCCTCGCTGGGTATTTTCCTGTAAGTCCAGAAACGGGTAATAAATGGGTGTAGGCACCAATAGCTGCTCGTCCGGCGCCAGTGTGTGCACGGCCATGTTCAGGCCGGGTACCACACCGGGCAGCCAAACCACCCATTCTTCCGGTACCTGCCAGCCATAGTGATGGCTAAGCCAGTTCTGCAACGCTTCGGTTAGGGAATCAGGTTTTTTCGTGTAGCCGATGATGGGGTGATTCAGCCGGGCGCGAAGCGGCTCGAGAATAAAATCCGGGACCGCAAAATCCATATCGGCGATCCAAAACGGTAGCACGTCAGTGTCTGCATACTTTTGCAGTTTGGTGGCGTTGGTACCCCTGCGATCGATAACGGCGTCGAAGTTATAAGCCATGGTTGCGTCCCGTCTGGTCAAATAGCGCGAAAAGCCCATCATAGCGAGATCGGCGGTTGGCCGGATAGAACCGATAAAACCGCTAGCACAGCGGGTAAGTCCGGGTCACCAGTGGTCTCTACCCTTGGGGAAGACTTCGGGGCTACAATGCGCCCAACACAATAGCGCGCCCAGCAACACAGACCTAGGACCAAGCCATGTCAGAAGAAGTTTTGGATTCCATCAAACAGCAAATTTCCGAAAACCCCATCATCTTGTACATGAAGGGTTCGCCCCAAGCCCCCCAGTGTGGTTTCTCGGCCCAAACCGTGCAGTGCATGGTGGCTTGCGGGCAGCGGTTTGCCTACGTAGACATTCTAAGCAACCCAGAGATTCGGGCAGCGCTGCCCCGTTACGCCAATTGGCCCACGTTCCCGCAGCTGTGGGTGGACGGCGAGTTGGTAGGCGGCTGCGACATCATCACCGAAATGTTCGAAGCCGGTGAGCTGGAAACCCTGCTG
>JAYNPH010000044.1:0-18439 GCA_038113685.1 Gammaproteobacteria bacterium | reverse complement strand
CGGGGGCGCTCATGTGCCGCAGGTGTTGGTGCTGAACAAGGCCGCGGGCTTGGTATGCAGCCGGCGTGACCCGGAGGGGCGCAACACGATATTCGAGCAGCTGCCGCGGTTGCAGGGTGGCCGCTGGATCACCGTCGGGCGCTTGGACATTCAGACCACCGGTCTGCTGTTGGTCACTAATGACGGCGCTCTGGCTCACCAAATGATGCACCCCTCAACGGGGCTGGATCGAGAGTACGCCGTACGGGTAAATAAAAAGCTGGAAGATGCGGAAATCGAGCAGCTAAAAGCGGGTGTCGAAATCGACGGCGAGGAGATGCGTTTTAGCGACGTGCGCTATTACAACGGCAGCGAGTCGAACTTTTGGTACCACGTAGCCCTGATGGAGGGCCGCAACCGCGAAGTGCGTCGTCTATTCGATTTTGCCGGCTGCACCGTCAGCCGCCTAAAGCGCGTGCGCTACGGGCCGGTCATTCTGCCTTCTTGGCTGACGGTCGGGCATTGGGCGTCCCTGCACACAGATGACTTGAAAGCGCTATACAAAATGCTGGGGTTTACCCTGCCCAAGGGCGCCTCGCAAAAGTTGAAGCGATCCAAGGTGGCCAAAACCAGTTGTTTGATTCCCTATCCTAAGCTGGATAAGCAGCGACGCTAGAGGGTCGCAAGCCTGCCAACCCAGTCTCGGCAGTCCACCTGCTGCCCGGTAGCGAACTCAGTAGCAGTGCCGTCTTCATTGATCGGGTGCTGTAGCAGCAAGTACAGCTCCATGTGCGCTTCTGGATTGGGCAAGGTTGCGGGATCTTCCAGCGGGTAGGCCTGCTTACGCATGGCGGTGCGAGTGCCGCCGGGGTTTACGCTAAAGACCTTAATGCGACCGGCCACCTCGGTTTCGTCGGCGAACACCTGGCTCAGACCTTCCAAGGCAAATTTCGATGCGGCATAGGCGCCCCAATAAGCCCGGCCGACACGACCTACGCTGGAAGACGTATGAATCACGCCCGCCCGCTGGCTGGCATCGAGCAGATCAAACAAGGCGTGATTCAGCAAAAACGCCGCGTTCACATTGGTCTGCATCACCCGCTGCCATTCATCAAACGGATAGTGCGCGATCGGACCCTTGGGGCCGAGCCGGGAGGCGTGATGAACCAAGCCGTCCAACGCGCCAAAAGTCTCCTCAATAGAGTTGGCCAAGTTGTCGGTGGTGGCAACGTCCAGTTTTTCCAGGTCGCAGGGCACGATGACCGGCTGGGTTTCGGTGTGCTCGGTAATCCAGTCGTTGACGGCTTCCAGTTTGTTGCGGGTGCGGCCAAGCAAAATAACCGTGGCGCCAAAGCTGGCATAGGTTTTAGCGGTAGCGGCGCCAAGGCCGTCCCCGGCTCCGCTGACTAAAATCGTTCTGCCGGCCAGCGCATCCGGTGCAAAAGGGTAGCGCCACTGGGCAGCGTGCGCTGCCAGCGCTGGGTAATGACTTAAATGTTCAACAAGGGTCTGGCTCATGCGGGTCCGTTGGCGAGTGGGCTTAAGTGGCGTTACGCGGTGACAGGCTTTTTCGCGTGCACAATGTAGTTGGCCTTGGTGTTGTTGTTTAACGCTGCCTTGCGCGTCAGAGGGTTGTAACTCATGCCGCGAATTTCCTGCAGCTCCAACCCCGCCGCCCGAATGCCTGCGGCAAGCTCCGAAGGTTTGATGAATTTGCTGTACTCGTGGGTGCCCCGGGGCAGCATGTTGAGCACATATTCCGCGCCGAGAATGAGCAAGAAATACGCTCGCGGGTCGCGGTTAATGGTAGAGAAAAACAGGTCGCCACCGGGTCGGGCTAGTTGGGCGCAGGCCTTGATCGTTTCGCTGTAATCGGTGACGTGCTCAAGCATTTCCAAACAGGTGACGGTGGTGAATTGCCCGGCATGGCTCAGGGCGAAATTCTCAGCCGTGCTCGCTTCGTAGCGGACGTTGACCTCGCTTTCCAAGGCGTGGAGCTTGGCTACCCCCAAGGCTTTTTCAGCCATATCAATGCCCGTGGTCTCAAAGCCTAGGCGCGCGATGGACTCCGCTAAAATGCCACCGCCGCAGCCAACGTCTAGGGTGGGCCCTGCGGCTAGGTTGGCCTTGTCTTGAATGTAGCTGAGTCGGCACGGATTGATATCGTGAAGGGGCTTGAAGTCGCCATCGGTATCCCACCAGCGATGCGCGAGGTCATTAAATTTCTCGATTTCTTCCGGGTCGACGTTTTCGCCAGCGCTCATGTGCATCTCCGTATACAGGACGCGCAGTTAAAGCACTGGCCGCGCAAATTACAAGTGAAAAGGCGGGCTGGATGCAGCGGCGTCTCATTTTTGCCCCGGCTCACGGCTGATGTGACGCCTGAAAAGAGCGAGGCGTCGGTTGATCAAACGCCCAACCGCCTAGGTTGAGAGGCGGTTCACAGATTGGGCAAAGGCTCTGTCCCTCTCAGGGAGCCTGCGGTTCAACTTATGCTCTTATCGGATGTCGACTTTCGAGACGGGGGAGTGGTGCCCAAACTCAACACACTGGTGCTGCGAACAATGCACCCAGAACGCCAAAGAGCGTTTTATCGGCAGCTGTTTGGTATGTCGAATCAGGCTGGCGGCGGCCTCGGTTACGCAGAGTCGCAATTGTCCATTCGCTTTGAGCAAGCTAGAACCGGCTACCAGCCGCAACCCACAGATCTGTATTGGAAAATCGCGATTGCCGTGCCAAATATCGAGCTGGCATACGAGCAGTTAACGGCGCAAGGGGTGACGATCGGTGAGCCTGAACAATTCCGCGACATTGGCTATCTAACTCAGGCTTACGATCCTGAAGGTTTCAACGTTGAAATTATCGAGCATTGGTTCAAGGGACACCGTCCCAAGGTGGCCGTTGACAGCAGCTTGCTCGGGGGTGGTCCGCACATCAACTTGCTGACCCTGCGCACGCCGGATATTTCGGTCCTTGAGCCGGAAATTCTTGCTGCAGGCATGAAGGCGTTGTCCGTGCAGCCAGTGCAGGCTCTCGGATTTACCCTCTACTTTTATGCCGACACAGCAGATAAGCCGCCCAGTCCGCAACTTGAAGCCATCGAAAATCGCACGTGGGTATATACGCGGCCATACACCGTTTTGGAGGTCCAGCACGTTGCCTCGCTGGTCTGCGAAACAGCGCCCTGCGATGCGGCGGCCGGTTACGTTGGCACAGAACTCAGTCAATGCAGCCACCGGGTGCGGATTCCCAGTCTGAAACTAAGCGGCGGTACTTGAGCGTGCCTCAAGCCGCGCTCGCTCACGCGTTTTACAGGTAAATTTGCGCGGCGCCTCGCAACGGCTATAGCAACTCGCGATTATCAACCCGAAGAGCACCGGCGACCCAAACATGCGTGACCGCTTGGTTGCCCCGGCCTCGGGTGAGCAAGGCTGGCAAGTCCACGGTGATGTTTTCCGACGCGCTGCGCGGATCCAGCACCCGCAGATCAAGGGCAATGACATCGGCCAGTTTGTTGGCCGTTAGCGCGCCAATTTGTGTCTCAAGGCCCAGTGCTTTCGCGCTGCCTTGGGTGGCCCGATTGATGCCAACGACGCCCTGTTGCTCGATGCCGCGAAAGGCATCGGCGTAGTAGTTAAGGGCATAGCTGCCGGTGCCCAGACCAATCGGTTGCTCCCCATGCATCCAATCCCAAGGGCGCATTTGGCCCGTAAAGGGGTGTTGACAGCGCACCAAGGCCACGCGGTACCGCTGCAGCAGGGCTATGGCATCGTCGTCCAGCACATTGACATGGACGGCCTGCAGGTTCGGGCCAAGGAGGCCGACTTTTTCCAAGAGGGTGACACCGTCGCAGCCGTGGCGCTCCTCGATGGCAAGGACATGCCCCGGCGTCGGATGCAGGAGCACCTGCACTTGCAAATTTAGCTCCTCCGCGTACATGCCAACTCTTTGCAGGGTGGCAAAACTGACGTGGGCCAAATTCGGCAGGCCAAGAGCGATACCGACACCCGGGTGGTGGGCGTAGTTGTCGTGGAGGTTTAAGGCGCGTTCCAAGGCGTCTTGGGCGCTTTGTGACCACGAATTGCTCTCATCGCTAATCGGTACGCTGATTTGTGCGTGGATGCCTGCTTCCTCAGCGGCTCTTGCGACCTGTTCTGGGTAAGGCGACATGTCGGCGCATGTCGTCGTGCCCGCCAACAGCATTTCAGCAAAGGCTAACTGAGCGGCGGCGGTCAATTCATCCGCGGTCAGGGACTGCGCCTGAGTTTCCGCAGCCGGATTCATGGAGGGGGCGAAGACGTCGGCGGTTGAGGGTTGTCCCCGAGCGATGATGCCCAGTGCATGAGTTTGGGCGTTAACGAGTCCCGGCATGAGCAAGTGATTGGGTAGATCCAAGGTCTGCAGAGGGCGGTAACGGGCTTCGAGGCTGGCTCGGGTATCTGCCGCGACGATGTGTCTGCCGCTGATGGCGAGACCCCAGTCAAGGAGGCAATCGACTGGGTTTGGGCCACCGGAGGTCGTGTCGCCGCTTGCCAGCAAAGCCTTCGGCTGAATCAGTAAGTCTATGGGTGTCATGCCGCGAGTATAGCCATGGAGGATGCCCGTACAAATGCTTGGTTATGCACCATGCCCCGGAGTATCTTGGGTGCCGACGGTTGACAGCACGGTACAGGCCGCGGCAAAACACGCTGATGAGGCAAGCCAATGGAAATTAACGCGGACTTTAGTGCTCGGGTAATGATTCGCTCGGCTCAAATGCCCTGGACTCCCTCCCCAGTGGCGGGTGTGGAGCGACGTATGCTGGATCGCATCGGTGATGAAGTGGCCCGGGCCACCACTATCGTGCGCTATGCGCCAGGCAGTGAGTTTTCGCCGCATACCCATGCCGGAGGAGAGGAATTCATCGTTCTGGAAGGCGTGTTTCAGGACGAGTCTGGCGACTTTCCTGCGGGTACCTACGTACGTAATCCGCCCACCACGGCCCACCGGCCAAGCTCCGCGAAGGGCTGTACGATTTTCGTCAAACTTTGGCAATTCGATTTGGCGGATCGGTTGCAGTTCCGCAAAACCATGGCCGATGAGCTTGGCCCGCCGGTAGACGGCGTGGCGGCCGGGCTGCTGCACCAAGACGAGCGCGAGACGGTGACCTATTTCAGTCTGGATCCGGGGGCTAAGCTTACGATCACGGTCGCCGGCGGTCTGGAGGCGCTGGTGATCCACGGTTCTGTGGTGGTAGCCGGCGAGCAGCTTGCCAAGCACGACTGGTTGCGTCTGCCTGACGGGATGGGTTTTAACGCGGCGGCAGAAAGTGGCGGCGCCAAACTTTGGATCAAGTCAGGGCATTTGCCCCATGCCCGCCCGCCGATCTGAAGCTTAAGGCCCTTAAAGTCCAGACGGCTCCGCAGATTGGCCTGTTTTTCGGTCTTGCGATCGAACTTTTAGCGGCGAACAGGCGCGAAATTTACCCCAATCAACAAGCTGGATTGCAGGCTATTTATGGCCCTTCTGAGCCCCCAATGTGGTAGCATGGGGGATTATTTTCGTTGGTCGCAAACGCGCTGTTTATGTCAGAAGTAACCCCTCCAGATCCCCAAGACATTCACCCAGTAAATATTGAGGACGAGCTACGCCAGTCCTACCTCGATTACGCCATGAGCGTCATCGTTGGACGGGCCTTGCCCGACGTTCGCGACGGCTTGAAGCCGGTGCATAAACGAGTGCTGTTCGCGATGAACGAGCTCAATAACACCTACAACCGGCCCTATGTGAAGTCTGCCCGGGTGGTTGGCGATGTAATTGGTAAGTACCACCCCCACGGTGATACCGCGGTTTACGACACCGTGGTGCGGATGGCCCAAGACTTTTCCATGCGCTACTTGCTGGTAGATGGCCAAGGCAACTTTGGCTCCATCGACGCAGATCCGCCTGCCGCCATGCGCTACACCGAAGTACGCATGGCGAAGATGGCGTCAGAGCTGCTGGCGGATCTGGACAAGGACACGGTGGAGTTCGTTAACAACTACGACGACTCGCTCACCATGCCCGACGTACTGCCGACCCGGGTGCCGAACCTGTTGGTCAATGGCAGCTCGGGTATTGCTGTTGGCATGGCCACCAATATTCCGCCGCACAACCTTACCGAGGTTGTAAATGCGTGTTTGGCGGTACTGGAGGATTCTGAAGTGTCCATCGATGATCTGATGGAACATATCCAAGGCCCGGATTTTCCCACCGGCGGCATCATCAACGGCCGGGCGGGCATAGTGCAGGCCTACCGCACAGGCCGGGGAAGGATCTATGTGCGTGGCCGTGCCGAAGTGGAAACCGATGCCAAGGGACGGGAAAAAATTGTTATCACCGAGATTCCCTTCCAGCTAAAAAAGGCCCGGCTAATCGAAAAAATTGCCGAACTGGTCAAAGAAAAGCGTATCGAAGGCATCAGAGAGCTACGCGACGAATCGGACAAAGATGGCCTTCGCGTGGTCATCGAAGTGCGTCGGGGCGAGTCCGGCGAAGTGATTTTGAACAATTTGTATAGCCAAACTCAGCTGCAAAGCGTGTTTGGCATCAACTGCGTGGCCTTGGTTCAGGGGCAGCCGAAACTGCTGAACTTGAAGCAAATGCTGCAAGCGTTTTTGCAGCATCGTCAGGAAGTAGTGACTCGCCGCACTCTCTATTTGTTGCGTCGTGCGCGGCAGCGTGGGCACATTCTTGAAGGGCAGGCGGTGGCCTTGGCCAACATCGATGCGGTGATCGAGCTGATTAAAAATTCACCGTCGGCGGCGGATGCGCGAGAGGCGCTAATGGCGCGGCGTTGGGAAGCCAAGGCGCTGTTTGAGCTGCTGGGTCGTGTCGGTAGTGACGCCTGCCGGCCCGAGGGTCTGTCCGAGGATTTCGGGTTTGTGGAGGAGCGCTATCGGCTTACCGAAGAGCAAGCTCAGGCGATCTTGGAAATCCGGCTGCATCGTTTGACTGCCATGGAGCAGGATAAACTGATGGAAGACTATCAGGGTGTGCTGGATGAAATTGCGGACCTGCTGGATATCTTGGGATCCCATGAGCGCCTTATCTCGGTGGTGCGCGGCGAGCTGGAAGAGATCCGGGAAAGCTATGGCGACGATCGTCGTACCGATATCGTCAGCAGTCAGCTAGACCTCTCCGATGAAGATCTGATCAACGAAGAAGATTTGGTCGTCACCATCTCGCATCAGGGCTATGCAAAAACCCAGCCTCTGGACACCTATCAGGCCCAGCGCCGGGGTGGTCGCGGCAAGGCGGCTACCGCTGTGAAAGACGAAGATTTTGTCGAGCATATGGTAGTAGCGCATTCTCACGATACGCTGCTGTGTTTTTCGAACTTGGGCAAGGTGTACTGGTTGCGGGTGTTTGCCATTCCCCAAGGCAGCCGCGGTGCCAAGGGACGTCCCATGGTTAATCTGCTGCCTCTGGACAGTGCTGAGCGCATTACCGCTGTGCTGCCGATTAAGGAATACGCCAGCGATCACTTCGTCTTCATGGCGACAGCCAATGGCACGGTTAAGAAGACGCCTTTGGAGCAGTTTTCGCGCCCAAGAAACAGCGGCCTCATTGCCCTTGATCTGGAAGACGACAACACGCTGGTTGGCGCAGCCATCACCGACGGCAGCCGGGACATATTGCTGTGCGCCAGCTCCGGAAAAGCCACCCGGTTCAAGGAATCGGATGTGCGGGCCATGGGACGAAGCGCCAAGGGGGTGCGGGGTATCAAGCTGCCTGCAGGCCACCGGCTGATTTCCTTGATTATCCCTGCGGACAACGGCTACCTGCTGACGGCCAGTGAAAATGGCTACGGCAAGCGTACCGCGCTGCAAGAATTTCCCTTGCGTGGCCGCGGCGCTCAAGGGGTCATCGCCATGCAAACCAGTGATCGCAACGGCGCCCTGGTCGGTGCGGTACAAATTTTCGACGGTGACGAGCTCATGCTCATCTCAGACATGGGTACCTTGGTTCGAACCAAGGGCGATGAAGTGTCGCTGTTGGGACGCAACACCCAAGGTGTTCGTCTGATTAAACTTCGTGAAGAAGAAAGGCTTAACAGTGTCAGCCGCATTGAAGAGCAGGAAGAAACCGCATCGGCAGGCGAGGACGCCGTCGACGACGCTGAGTGAGAGGTGCACGGGCGCATCAGCGTTCGGGTTTTGGGGTGAGGGGAAACGATTTTTTGGCCACTAACTGGAGTAGTAAGACCCATGGCAAGAACCCATAACTTTTCCGCTGGCCCGGCAGCATTACCGACCGACGTGTTGGCTCAGGCCAGCGCAGAAATGCTGGATTACCAAGGCAGCGGTATGTCGGTGATGGAAATGAGCCATCGCAGCAAGACCTTTGTGGATATCGCCGCCGAGGCGGAGCAGGATTTACGCGATCTGTTTGCCATATCCGATGAGTATCATGTGCTGTTTCTGCAGGGCGGGGCTACTGGACAGTTTGCGGGTATTCCGATGAACCTGACCGAAGCCGATGACACCATGGATTTCATCGATACCGGTGCTTGGTCAAAAAAAGCCATCAAGGAAGCAGGCAAGTACTGCAACGTCAATGTGGCGGCATCCAGCAGCGAGACAAACTACGATCACATTCCCGCTCCGGCTGATTGGCGGCTCAGCGACGACGCGAAGTTGCTGCACGTATGCTCTAACGAAACCATCGGCGGCGTGCAGTTCAAGGACTTTCCAAAACACAAGACCTTAGTCGCCGACATGTCCTCCGATATTTTGTCCCGTCCGGTGAACGTGGATGACTTTGGCCTGATTTACGCCGGAGCGCAAAAGAACATTGGCCCGGCAGGTCTGACGGTGATCATTGTGCGCAAAGACCTGTGCGGTTCGGCACGGGGTATCACGCCGACGTTTTTAGACTATGCTGTGCAGGCCGATGCGGACTCGATGTCCAATACGCCGCCAACCTACGCTTGGTATCTGGCGGGCTTGGTATTCAAGTGGGTGAAAGCCCACGGCGGCTTGGCCGGTATGGCTGAGCAAAATCAGGCAAAGGCCGATCTGCTCTACAATGCCATCGATGCCAGTAACTTCTACAGTGCTCCTGTGGCTAAGCAGGATCGGAGCGTTATGAATGTTCCCTTCACCTTGGCCGACAGCGCCTTGGATGCCGACTTTTTAGCTCAAGCTGAAGCCCGCGGCATGTTTAATTTGAAAGGACACCGTAGCGTAGGCGGCATGCGCGCCAGCATTTATAACGCCGTGCCCATGGCATCGGTGGAGGCCTTGGTAACTTTCATGAGCGAATTTGAAAATGAGCGCGGATGATGATCTGTTAAAACCCCTGCGTGAGCGCATTGATGAGCTGGACGGACAACTGCTGTCACTGCTCAACGAGCGTGCCCAGTGCGCCTTAGAAGTCGGGAAAATCAAGGAACGGCAGCCGGTAGACCCAGATCAAGCCGATACCGTGTTTTACCGGCCGGAACGGGTTGCGCAGATTTTACACCGCTTGACGGAGCAAAATGCCGGGCCTTTATCCAACGCGAATGTGGAGCTGCTGTTTCGGGAAATTACCGCCTGTTGTCTCGAGCTAGAGACCCCGATGAGCGTTGCCTACTTCGGTCCTCAAGGCACCTATACCGAAGCGGCCACCATCAAACAATTTGGGCACTTTGTGCAGACCTCGCCCATGTCATCCATAGACGAGGTGTTTCGGGAAGTTGAAGCCGGGGCTTGTCGCTACGGTGTCGTGCCGGTGGAGAACTCCACCGAGGGCATGGTCAATCACACGCTAGACTGCCTGTTGGGGACGACTCTGCGCGTGTGTGCCGAAGTCGTGCTGCCCATTCACCATGCGCTGATGCGTTCGCAAAGTGCCGAGGTGGATCGGCCTGTGACCGCCATCGTTTCCCACGCCCAAAGCCTTGCCCAGTGCCGCGCTTGGCTCGATCAGCACTATCCCGGTGTGCCTCGAACCGCGGTTGCCAGCAACGCCGAAGCCGCCAAACAAGCGGCAGCGAACCCCGATTTGTTGGCCGTAGCCGGAGAAACCGCGGCAGAACGCTATGAGTTGCGGGTGCTGGCGACTCGAATTGAAGATAATCCCCACAACAAAACCCGTTTCTTGGTGCTGGGTAAACAGCATGTGGGTCCCAGTGGTGACGATAAGACATCCATTTTAGTGTCCGTTAAAAACGAACCCGGTGCCCTGCTGAGGGTGTTGGCCCCGTTCGAGGCCAATCAAATCGGCCTAACCCGAATCGAAACGCGACCAGCCCGCTCCGGAGATTGGTCCTACGTCTTTGGGATCGACTTCGACGGACATCAGTCTCAGCCTCAGGCGCAAGCCGCTGTGCAGGCGGTGACAGATGTTGCCCTCGAAGTGAGAGTCTTGGGGTCCTATCCCAAGGCCACTGAGCAGGAGTAGTTGTGGAGCAACAGCATCGATCCATTAACCCACGCATCGCCGGGCTTAATCCCTACAAGCCCGGTAAACCCGTTGATGAGGTGGCTCGTGAACTGGGCATTAACGACATCGTTAAGCTGGCCAGCAACGAAAATCCCAGAGGACCGGGGGACAAAGTTCAGCAGGCGATAGCCGACGCCAGCAAGGAACTGTCTCGCTATCCCGACGGTGGCGGCTTCGCCCTGAAAGCCCGGTTGGCGGAAAAGATCGGTTTAGATCCAGCGCAGCTAACCTTGGGTAATGGCTCCAACGACGTATTAGACCTGATCGCCCGGGTGGTGCTGGAGCCCGGAGCCCAAGCCATCGTTGCCGAGCACAGTTTCGTCGTCTATCGGTTGGCGGTCACCTGCTGCGGTGGTGACCTGGTTACGGTTCCGGCCAAACACTATGGCGCGGACCTGCCTGCTATGTTGCAGGCGGTGACGGACAAGACGCGGCTGGTTTTTATTGCCAATCCCAACAATCCCACGGGCACACGGACGCCAGACAGCGAGCTGCTGCCGTTTTTGCAGGCCCTGCCCGAACACGTCTGGGTGGTCCTTGACGAGGCGTATTTGGAGTACGTTGACGCCGACGATCACCCCAATGGCGCGTCGCTGCTTCATCGGTTTCCGAATCTCATCGTGACCCGAACGTTCTCCAAGGTTTATGGATTAGCCGCAGTGCGCTTTGGGTACGGGGCCTCCAGTGCGGAATTTGCGGATTTGCTAAATCGTGCTCGACAGCCTTTCAATGTGAATTCCTTGGCCATGGCAGCGTCGCTGGCGGCGCTGGACGATGATGATTACGTGAATGAAAGCGTTGCCTTGAATCGGACCGGCATGGCGCAGATGACTCAGGGACTAACGGCACTTGGTTACGACTTCATTCCTTCGGCAGGGAACTTCGTTGCCTTTGACTGCGGCGAACCCGGAGACGCGCTGTTTCAGCGAATGTTGGAAGAAGGGGTTATCGTCCGTGCCATTGCCGAATACGGTCTGCCGAATCATGTGCGGGTCAGCATCGGTCTGGCGGCGGAAAATGATCGGTTTCTAAGCGTTCTGGCGCAAGTCGGCGCGAAGTCACGAGCGCATAGCGGATCGTGAATACCGGCGCCGACAAGTTGGGTACGCTCGCCATTGTCGGCGTTGGTCTGATTGGTGGCTCCATCGGCAAAGCCGTGAAAGAAAGAGATCTTGCGCATCGTGTGGTTGGTATTGAAGCCGATGCCCAGTCTGCCCAGTGGGCTGTAGAGAACGGGCTGCTAGATGCCGTCAGTGACCGAGTGCCTGAGGATGCGGACTTAGTGGCGCTATGTGTCCCCAGCGACGCAGTGGCCTCATGGGTCATCGATTTGGCCGATCATGCCGGAGTGTTATTTGATGTGGGCAGCGTCAAGGGTCCAATCATCGAATCGGTTCAGGAGCGCGGCGCTGTGCCCGAGCGGTTCGTACCTTGTCACCCGATCAGTGGTTCGGAAAAAAGCGGGCCTCAGGCGGCAGACGGGGCTCTGTTTAACGGCTGTACGGTGGTTTTTACGCCGCTGGACAATACCTCTGACGCGGCTCAGCAAGCGTGTGCCGATTTTTGGCAGGCCTTAGGAGCCACCACCCTGCAGCTCGGGTTCGCTGAACATGATGCCGCGCTTGCCGTTACCAGTCACTTACCGCACCTGTTGGCATTTGCCTTTATGGAGCAGGTCGAAGAACCGCATTTAGCATTAACCGGTGGCGGTTTTCGGGATTTCACACGCATCGCGGCAGCCAACCCGGAACTGTGGTGGCGCATCATGCGCCTGAACCGACGTGCCCTTGCCGGGGCGCTGGAACAGTATTCGGACAATCTTCAGACCTTGGCCTCTGCCATCGAAACCGATGATGAAGTACAGGGCATGGCCTTAATACGTGCGGCTGCGGCAAAGCGTCAGGCCGCTGATAAAACCGAGAACTGAGGCGGCGCCGTTATGAACCCGAATACCGGCTCTGTTGTTCCCGTGGTAACCATCGATGGCCCCAGCGGAGCAGGAAAAGGCACCGTGGCCAGTCTGGTTGCCGATGCCACGGGGTGGCATCTGCTGGACAGCGGCGCCCTATATCGCATCATCGCTGTGGCTGGACTGGGCAAGGGTATTGATCTGGCCGACACGGCGTCATTAGTCACCCTCAGCGAGCGCCTGGACATTGTTTTTGCGGACGGCAAGATCACCGTAGATGGCGCTGACTATACCGACGCGATTCGCAGCGAAGAAGCGGGTAACAGCGCCTCTCAGGTGGCAGCGCTGGCGCCGGTTCGGGCGGCCATTCTGACCCTGCAACAGGGCTTTCGCAAAGCGCCCGGCCTCGTAGCCGACGGGCGCGATATGGGAACCGTGGTTTTCCCAGATGCGCCGGTAAAGGTCTTTCTCGATGCGTCGGCCCAAGCACGGGCGGAACGACGCTATAACCAGTTGAAAAACAAAGGTTTGGGTGTTAATTTGCGCGCCCTTATCGCGCAGATCCAAGAACGTGATGCGCGAGATAGAGAACGTGCAGTAGCGCCGCTCAAACCAGCGGAAGACGCGCTAATCATCGACAGTACCAACATGTCCATCGACGAAGTATTGGCAACGGTGATGACGCAACTTTCGATCAAGCTCGAGCAAGGTTGAGTAGCGGTTAGGTGCAAGCGGTCCAGATGAAGCAATCTCATCAAGGACGAAATACTTGTAAATAACCGGGCATGGAAACAAATCCCTCTGCATTAATGTTAACGAACCAACGGAGAGTTCCGCCGTTTGGCTGGCTCGCGCTTTTGCCCAGAGCTACCTCGGCTGACCAAAACTATGAGCGAATCATTTGCCGACCTATTTGAAGAAAGCCTAAACACCATCGAGATGGCGCCAGGGTCCATCGTAACCGGCACGGTGGTAGATATTGACGACGACTGGGTTGTCGTCCACGCAGGACTGAAGTCCGAAGGGGTTATCCCAAAGAATCAATTTCTCAACGAAGAAGGCGTTTGCACGCTGGCCATCGGTGACCAAGTGAAGGTTGCCATGGAAGTAGTCGACGACGGCTTCGGTGAAACACGCCTGTCTCGGGAAAAAGCGCGCCGCGCCGAAAGCTGGGAAAAGCTGGAAGAAGCCAGCGAACAAGGCGAAGTGGTCATTGGCATCATCAACGGCAAGGTCAAGGGCGGCTTTACGGTGGATGTGAACGACATCCGCGCTTTTCTGCCCGGTTCCTTGGTCGACATTCGCCCGCTGCGCGAAACTGCCCATCTGGAAGGCAAGCCGCTTGAATTTAAAGTCATCAAGCTGGACCAAAAGCGCAACAATGTTGTGGTATCGCGACGCGCGGTGCTTGAAGAAGAAAATAGCCACGAACGCGAAGAACTGCTGGCCTCGATGCAAGAAGGTCAGGACGTGAAGGGTATTGTTAAGAACCTGACCGATTACGGCGCCTTCGTCGACCTTGGCGGCGTTGACGGCTTGCTGCACATCACCGACATGGCTTGGAAGCGTATTCGGCATCCAAGCGAAATGGTTAACGTTGGCGATGAAGTTGATGTTCGTATTCTCAAGTTTGACCGCGAGAAGAACCGAGTAAGCCTAGGTATGAAGCAACTGGGCGATGATCCGTGGGCAGATATCGTCCGCCGCTACCCAGAGGGTGCGCGGGTTATGGCCACTGTCACCAACCTCACCGATTACGGCTGCTTTGCTGAGATCGAGGAAGGCGTGGAAGGCTTGGTACACGTTTCTGAAATGGACTGGAACAACAAGAATATCCACCCATCGAAGGTCGTTTCTGTGGGCGACGAGACCGAAGTTATGGTGCTTGATATCGATCAAGAGCGACGACGTATTTCGCTGGGTATCAAGCAATGCCGCCCCAATCCTTGGGAGTCCTTCAGCATTGCGCACGCCAAGAGCGACACCATTACCGGTACCATCAAGTCCATTACCGACTTTGGTATCTTCATTGGACTGGAAGGCGGCATCGACGGCTTGGTGCACTTGTCTGACATTTCTTGGAACGAGCCGGGCGAAACCGCCGTGCGCCGTTACTCGAAGGGCGAGCAGATCGAAACCATCATCCTATCCGTTGATCCCGAGCGTGAGCGCATCTCGCTGGGCATCAAGCAGATGGAGAAAGACCCCTTCTCAGATTACGCTGCAGAGCACGATCGCGGCGATATCGTCAAAGGTACTGTGGTGGAAGTGCAGCCTAAGGAAGCCATCATCGAGCTTGCTGAGGACGTCACCGGATTGCTCAAGGCCGTTGAAATCAGCATCGACCGCGTGGAAGACGCCCGCAACGTGTTGAAGGAAGGCGAAGAGCTTGAAGTGAAGATCGTCAACATGGATCGCAAGAATCGCACCATAGGCTTGTCCATCAAGGCCAAGGATATCGAAGAGGAGCGACAAGCGGTCAAGGATCACCAGAAGCAGGAGAGCGATCGCTCCGGTCCTGCAACTCTGGGAGACTTGATCAAAGCGCAAATGAACAAGCCGGAAGACGACTAGGCCCGCCTAGTCGAAGACCGACGGTTAATTGTGTAGCGAACCGAGCGCAGCCCGATGAAGGAATCAAGCATGACAAAGTCTGAGCTAATCGACCGTATGGTCGAGGCTCAGGCTCATGCCAGTGGTCTCCAGCTGACGAGCAAGGACGTGGAACTGGCGGTAAAAACCATGCTAGAACAAATGTCCGGCGCCTTGGCATCGGGCGGGCGTATCGAGATACGGGGCTTTGGCAGTTTTTCCCTGCATTACCGAGCGCCTCGCATCGGCCGCAATCCCAAAACCGGCGAGTCGGTGGGATTGGCCGGTAAACACGTACCCCACTTCAAACCTGGCAAAGAGTTGCGAGACCGAGTCAACGCAGCCCTTGAGCGCAGTCAGGGAAACCCAGAAGACTCCTAATGACGGCACGCCGCGGAGATTACTTTGTCCTGGCTTAAGTCTCTGTTTTTCTTCTGTATTCTGCTTTTGGCCTTTCTATTTGCTGCCCTTGCGGTGAATCAGCAACAAGTGGCTCTGAGTTTCGTGAATTGGCAGACCCCGTTTACCTTAAGTATTTTCTGGTGGTTGCTGATGGCCCTGTTGCTAGGGGTATTGCTGGGATGGTTTTACAACTTAGTGCGGTCCCTACCTTTGCGTATGCAAGTGCGAAAGCTCAAGAAAGCGCTTGCTACGGCTGAGCAGGCCCTAGAGCAAAATGCGTCGCAAATCACCAGCGTACAGAAGGGCATTACTCGGGCTGACCCAAGCGAATAGCCAAGGCGTACGCAACTGCCAATTTTGGCTGACTTACCGCAGCGACGTTTGCGCTGTTGCGGGCTGACATTGCATCCCTAGGGTGGCATCTCCACCACAACAGGAGATAGCGATGAATTTTTCCCTTCCTCAAATAACAGCCCAAAAGCAGGCGTCATTCCCTCGGCGTTTGCCGTTTTTCCTGATTCTCGTCGGGGCGTTGGGGTGCATAGCCCTCACAGCAGGGGCCAACGCTGACACCAGTGTAGCGACCAAGGCGCAAATCTATTTAGCCAGTACGACTGGCGGCGGCAGCGCTAATCAGACGAGTACGTCTGCTGTTGCAAGCGCTATCCCGGGCACCGTTGATCTCAACACAGCGAGCGCTGAGGAACTGGCTGCCGCGCTCAAGGGCGTTGGGCTATCAAAGGCCAAGGCGATTGTGCGCTACCGCACAGAGATCGGACCTTTTCGCGACGTTCGGGAGCTTGAGGAGGTGAAGGGCATTGGTCCAAGAACCGTTGCGCAAAACAAGAGCCGCATCACCCTGAGCAAGGCCAACCGGTAACCGATAAAAGACAGACAGAATTGGTACGTTTTCGCCAAAGCGATGGAACGCGATTTGTTTCGTCGCTAGCTCACGGTAATAATGAGCCGACGATTGGGGATCGGAAGCTGCGGCACCAATGGGGCGGTCAAGATGAGAGGCGAAAGCCAACAGGTGAGAGCCAACAGGCGCGAGTCAACAGGTGAGAGCCAACAGGCGCGAGTCAAAAGGTGAGAGTGAACGGGTGCGAGCCAACAGGTGCGGGTCAACAGGTGCGGGTCAACAGGTGCGGGTCAACAGGCGCGAGTCAAAAGGTGAGAGTGAACGGGTGCGAGCCAACAGGTGAGAATCAGAAGGTGAGAATCAAAAGGTGAGAGTCAACAGGTGAAAAAACAATGAGCGCTATCTGGAGTCCGATGTGCGATCGGTTTGGTATTGATACGCCGATATTTGGCTTTGCCCACGATGTCGAAACCGTCGCGGCCATCACTAACGCCGGAGGTTTTGGGGTTTATGGCGCGACTCGGCGCTTTCCCGAAGAGATTACTCGGGAACTTGCGCAAATTCGTCAGCTGGTCGGTAACCGACCCTTTGGCGTGGACCTAGTGCTGCCCCCAGGTATGCCGGAACACAATTCCCGGGAAGCTATCGAGGCTGAAATACCCGAGGAACATCGAGCCTTCGTCGATCAGCTGATTAAGCGGCACGAGGTACCCAAGGCCACAAAGCCCGGCATGCGCACACGCTTTATTCGCTCAAAAGAAATTGAACAAGAACAGTTGCGCGCGGTTATGGACAGCGATGTCGATATGCTGGCCTGCGGCATTGGTGCGCCTGCTGACGTGGTTGGTGAGGCCAAGGAGCGTGGCAAATGCACGTTGGCCCTGATCGGCAGCCCGCACCACGTTCCCAAGGCCATAGCTGCAGGGGTAGAGGTGATCGTGGCCCAAGGCTATGACGCCGGCGCCCATACTGGCCCTATTGGAACGTATTCCCTGGTGCCCCAAATTGTCGATGCCGCCGGAGACATTCCGGTTTTGGCCGCAGGCGGCGTGGCGACGGGTCGGCACATAGCCGCGGCTCTGGCCATGGGCGCTCAAGGCGTTTGGCTGGGCACCGCGTGGCTGCTGTCCACAGAGCACCAAGGCGATATGCATCCGGTTAACCGTGACAAACTGATTCAAGCAGGCAGTGCAGATACCGTGATAACGCGTTCAGAAAGCGGTAAGCCCTTCCGTCAGGTTCGGACCGGGTGGAGCCAGGCTTGGGAGGCTGAAGGTGCGCCGGTGCCGCTAAAAATGCCCTATCAGGATGTGCTGGTCGGAGACCTGCTTGGGGCGATAGAGGAGCACGACATAGAACCGCTGATTCACTCGGGCGCGGGCCAAAGTATTGCGTACTTCAATGATGTGAAGCCCGTTGCCCAGATCATGGACCAACTGATTGATGAAACCGCTCAAGCGCTTCGCCATCAGACTCGTTTCCTTCGTAATGAGCCGGCGTAAATGCAGAAGAGGCTACCCTTGCTGCCGTTCAGGTATCTCGCGCTCGTGTTGCTGGTTACGTGTGTTATCGGTTGTTCCAATCTCAAGCTGGCGTCTAAGCCCACGACAGCGGTTCCGCTGTCTGGGGTGTGGCTGATCGACGCCACAGCCTCAGACGATATCGCCGGGGCCATGCGCCCAGACAAGCAACTGCTGGGTAAAGGCCGCCTATCCACACGCTCCGAAATTGAACGAATTCGGCGGGGTTCTGGCTTAGCCATCGTGGCAGACGGTTTTCAGATCTTGGACGCCAACACAATAGAGATTGAGGTTGGCAGTGATTCCATGGGAGTCCAGCATCGTCCCGGGGTTTATCGGGACGTTAGTTGGGGTATCAAAGAACGCGGCATTTGGCGGATTCATGCCGGGTGGGAGGAGAATGTCTTGGTGATTGCCTCAAAAACCAGCGGTATCGATGTGCTGGAGCGCTACCAACTTGTGGATAACGACCGACTGATGGTGAGGTTGGATATCCAGGCCGACGGCAATAAACGCGCCATTGCTCTAGTGTTCCGGCGGCTGCAGTGAAAGGCCGCCACGTTACCGGGTGCATTGCGTAATTGCCTGAGCCAGAGTATTGCAATTGGAAGGGCAGACATTAAACTACGCGCTCTCCTGTAGGGCCAGAAGGGCCTTACACGACTACTCCGCCTTAGCTCAGTTGGTAGAGCAAATGACTGTTAATCATTGGGTCGCTGGTTCGAG
>JAYNPH010000043.1:18089-18530 GCA_038113685.1 Gammaproteobacteria bacterium | reverse complement strand
GCCCTGCGGCGTGGAAGTTCAATTGGCAACGCAACGATTACGACGCGCTGGCCGGCGCACTGGCAGCCGGCCATATCATCGAATGCGGCGCGCAATGCTGCGGCGGTAACTACGCCTTTTTTGAGGAAGTACCGAGCTTTCACAACGTGGGCTATCCCATCGCGGAAATCGAAGCCAACGGCAATTTCACCGTAACCAAACACCCGGGAACCGGAGGACTGATCTCAGAAGGCACAATCAAAGCCCAGCTTTTGTACGAGATTTCTACGCCTGCCTATTACAACCCGGACGTTATTGCCCACTTTGACACCATGACCATTGAACAAGCCGGTGAGGATCGGGTTTATGTCAGCGGGTGCCGGGGCAGCAGTCCGCCACCGACCCACAAAGTGTGTTTCAACACCCAAGGACCGTTCAAACAGTCCATGGAAGTATTGCTTA
>JAYNPH010000043.1:5328-18079 GCA_038113685.1 Gammaproteobacteria bacterium | reverse complement strand
TCTCTACCATCCGCGACTCGGTAGCGGACCAGGCCGGGCTGGATATCGAGAAAAAAGCGGAACTGTACCTTGATGCGGTATTCCACAACCTAGGCGGACGCGAACAATTTGACGACGTTGACGTTGAACTAATCCGCAGCGACCACGAGGACCCAGACAGCAACGAGGTAGCTCACGCCGCCTTGCGTGTCACAATAACCGGCCAAGACCCGAGCAAGTTTGGGCGTATTTTCGCGGCGAAAACGACGGAATTAGGCCTTGCGGGCATTCCAGGCAACACCGGACGCGGGGCTGCTGGCTTTAACGGCGCGCCGGCAACAATTCATTGGCCGGCCTTAGTCGACAGCCAGCGCATTACGGAACGGGTTCATTTTGGCGGCAACACCACAGAGGTTCTGCCCACCCAGCGCCTTGGCTTGGACGAAATTTACTATCAGGAAGTGCCGGTAAACATCGCGCCTGCCCCATCGGGGCCTTTGCGAAAAGTACCCTTTGGCCGGTTATTTGGGACCCGCTCCGGCGATAAGGGCGGCAATGCCAACTGCGGTGTTTGGGCGCTAACCGATGAGGCCTACAGCTTTTTGTACGACTATCTGACCGTTGAGGAATTCAAACGGCTGGCGCCAGACTTTGGTAAGTACGAGGTTGAGCGCTACGATATGCCCAATTTGCGCGCCATGAACTTCTACATCAAAGGCGTTTTAGGCACCGGGGCTGCGTCCAATCATCGCATCGACAAACAAGCGAAGACGCTGGGTGAGTACCTGCGGGCGAAGTACATCGAAGTACCTGAATCCTTAGCCCGCGATATTGCCTGACCGTGGGCGCTTAGCTGAATCGCACCACCGCTGGCCAAAACATCACCAGCGGTGGGCGACGGCCGGCTAATCTGCCGACGCGGAGTCCGATTCAGACCCGAGAATCTGAGAAGCGATCACCAGCAAAAAGTTTGCGATAACAATGCCGGCGAGAAACACCGCAATATTATCGATGATGCCGTTCAAATACCCGCCAACGACCGGGATGGCGTCCAAGGTATCGGCAATCATCGGCATAGCCACAGCCGCTACTGTATAGGCGGTTCGGCTAGCCATATCAGACAATGGCCCCATAAAACCACTCAACAGGCCCAAGGCAACCAAAATCAGTGCCCACCATTGCAGTGCGACAAAAACCGCCACCACGGCTACCAGCAGCCCAAGAATTGCCAGAATTCGATTCATACTCATACATTTCCCCTCATGTGTTTTAACAATGCTCTGTCGCCTTTGACGCCAAAGAACCTTTGCGGCAGAAAACGTGTAAATCAAAAAACTTGCCAAACAAAAGATCTTTTCAAAGCAAAGAGCAATGGAAGCAAACCACACCACAGCGCCAAGGCAGAGCCGGTCGGCTAGGAAATTTGTTAGGGCTGTGAGGTAATGCACACTTTTGTTAAAGGCTGAGCAGGTCGCACGACCAACACAGGTGAACCAAGGCTGCAAACCGAGGGTGTTGCGGAGTATGGGCGCCCTGTTATAGCAGCACTGTTGATAGAGGCACTCTTTTGCACCCGCGATGAAAACGACCAACCAATACACAGGTAAATCTTTACGCTCGCTTATCCCGGCACTGTTTGTTTGGGGCTGCTTGCTGTTGAACCTACCCGCTTCGGCGCAGGCCCAAGACTGCGATGCACCCGAGGGTGCGGAACAATCCGTCTATTGGGGCGATCTGCATGTGCATACTGAACTATCCTTCGATGCCTACGCCTTTGGGTCAACCGCCTCTCCACGGGACGCTTACCGGTTCGCCAAGGGCCAGCCGCTCATGCTGGCAAACGGCACCGTCGCGCGCATTGATCGACCATTAGACTTTGCCGCAGTCACCGATCACGCCGCGACATTTGACGTGCTTTATCTGTGTACTGACCCCATGTACATCGACAACCACTATTGCCGCACGCTGCGGGAAGCCAGAGACAAACGAGACGGCAGAACCTTATTTAACGACTTTCTGCTGCCCATAGTTGGCGCCACCGAACCCGCGTCTGCGGCCATTTGCAGCGACGATGAATTTTCTTGCCCTGACGCCATGATTAATCAGTGGCAGCGCATTCAAAACGCTGCGAATGAGGCCAATCAGCCCTGTGAGTTCACCGCGCTCATCGGTTACGAATGGACTGCCTCGCCCGGCGGCCTGCACTGGCACCGCAATGTTATCTTTCGCAGCGACTCGGTACCCAATCAGCCCTTCGATTACGTCCGCTTCCCACAGGTATCGATGCTGTGGCAACAGTTGGATGCGCACTGCAAGAAAAGCGCAGGCTGTCAGGCCCTAACGATCCCCCACAACATTAACTGGGCGGACGGCGGCCCGACTTTTGACGTCGAACGCGAGGACAGCAGCATTCAAACGCTGCGCACGCGCTTTGAGCGGCTTGCTGAAATGCACCAAGAAAAGGGCAACAGCGAGTGCATGGCGGAAAAACCCAGCGCCGACGACGCTGACTGCGGCTTTGAACGGGTGGTAGAAAACGCAGCCAGAACCCGGTTAAGCGGACCATCCGATCTCACCCCGGAGCAAGCCTGGAAACAAGCTCGCTCCAGCTACTATCGGACCCTACTCAACCGCGGTCTTCAGACCTATCAAAGCCGGGACGATCGAAGCAATCCGCTGATGCTGGGCGCCATAGCGTCCACCGATAATCATTTTGGCCTTGCCGGTAGGGTCGCAGAAGCAGGCTATCGCGGCAGCATCGCGTCGCTGTTTTTAACCGACGAAGAAGTGCTGCAACGCACAGACTTTAATCCCGGCGGTTTGGTGGCGGTTTGGGCCCGTGAGAACACGCGAGAGGCTATTTTTGATGCCCTGCATAGCCGCCGAACCTACGCCACCAGCGGACCCAGAATCACCCTGCAATTTTCTGCCGGCAGCGCCGACGCCTGCCAAATCCACCCGAATATCGGCGGCGAGCATACCGCCATGGGTAGCACCCTTAAGGCCAACCAAGACGCCCCGCCGGTTTTCACCGTTAGCGCGCAGATGGACAAAACACCTTTGGCACGCATCGAACTCATTAAGGGTGAACTGTGGGATGGCGAAATTCGAGAAACCGTCATCAGCTTACTACCCGACCCAATGGCCAGTAGCGGGCCACCGGGCAAAGCCGCCAGCAAGGGCAAGACCGGTGCCTGCGTGTCATGGACAGACTCGTCATTCAAACCTCAGGCCCCAGCCTATTGGTACGCTCGCATCACTGAGGAGCCGACACCACGCTGGAGCAAACTGCTGTGCGAATCTTCCAACAAGTGCGACGCGTACCCAGAAGCGGACAGGATGGTGACCGAACGGGCGTGGTCGTCACCCATTTGGTTGCTGCCGTAAACCGGGCTTGCTGACGGCTGCCGCCAGCCCACCTGAGCGCAATTCGGCGGTTCGCAGCAAAAGAAGAAGCAGCGAAAGAACCGCCGTTTTTCGGTAACGCCAACCCTCAAGCCGGCTTCTCGTCCTGCTCTGACGCCCAATTGTTTGACCTTGGCGTTTTTTGCTGTCATCACGGATCACAACACTCTATATTAAGTGCTTCCCTGTTTTGTCTGGTCAACGAAGGTTACATGCACTAAATGACTTATTGCCTTGCCATACAAATCAACGACGGCTTGGTTTTTTGCTCCGACTCCCGCACCAACGCTGGCCCAGACCGAGTAAGCACCTACAGCAAAATGCACCGCTTCGATGTCGCCAACGAGCGCTCCTTGGTGCTGTTGACGGCTGGCAATCTCGCCACCAGCCAAGCGGTTGTGGCGCAACTTCACCGCGATTTAGCCGACGACAACGAAATGAACATAGCGAAAGCGCGCTATGTTTCCGAAGTCGCGGACTACATAGGCCAAATCAGTTCCGTGGAGCGAGCCAAGTACCAGAAGCTGGGTGGCCCCGACGCAGAAGGGTTTGATGCCAGTGCAACGTTTATTCTCGGCGGCCAAATCAAGGGGACGCCATCGGAGCTTTATTTGATTTATCCTGAGGGCAACCACATCACGGCGTCCGAGCAACACCCCTACCTGCAAATTGGCGAAACCAAGTACGGTAAACCGATTCTTGATCGCATCATCCGCCACGAAACCTCGCCGGAAACCGCCTTGCGATGCGCGATTCTGTCCGTTGATTCCACCATGCGCTCCAACGCTACGGTGGGACCACCGCTGGAATGTCTGTTTTACCGCAATGACAGCCTCGAACCCTACGAGCTATACAGCACCTTGGAGGAGAGTCATCCCTACCTGATCGCGATCCGGCAGGATTGGGATAAAAGCATTCGCACAGCCGTGGAGCGTTTGCCCAGCTTTACCGCAGGTCTCGAAGAGACGCCATAACCCGGTGCACGAACTCCAGCTTCTCGACCACTCGCGGCCCAATCGCAAAGGGGTAAGCGTCTGCCCGTCCAACGCTGCGATTGAGTTCATTTAACATCACGCTAAGGTGCTGCCACGCGGAGACTCTGTCGGCAATTGTCGCATCCTCCGCCATATCGGGAATCAGATCGTGAGATTGCGCAGTTTCCAGCGCGTCAAAGATGTGCAGATAGTGTCCCCAGGTTTCTGCCCAGTCTTCCAGCGGATGAGCCGTGGCGTAGGCACTAATATGGGTTTCATTCCAGCGTGGAGCCGGACCCGTCCGGTAGTAAGTCTCCAGCGCCTTCGCATAGTCTGCGGCAGGATCACCAAACAGACATTCGAAATCCACGAGACACTGGGCATTGGCCTCAAGCAGTGACCAATAATAATGGCCGGATTCATGCCGAAAATGCCCCAGCAGAGTTCGATAAGGTTCGCGCATCTCTGCCTGCATGGCGGCTCGGGCGATATCGTCGGCTTCCAGCAAATTTAGCGTAACCACGCCTTGGCTAAAACCCGAAGTAACGAAGCTATCGGCGAAATGCTCCGGCTTGCTGCGAGCATCGTCAAGAAAATCAAACAGCAGTCCCGATTCTGGCTTCTCCCAACCACTGTGCAGCGGCAAACCCAGCTGGATTAGGGTAAAGAACAGCCGCTTTTTTGCTTGCTCAAGAGCGGTCCAATGTTTCAGATTGTCATCTAACCCGAGGTTTGGAATGGTGCGGTTGAATTGGCAGGCTGCGCACAGCGGATTATCGCCGTGGTCCGCTCGCACCCAGTTGCAGACCCCAAACTCCGGCTCGTTGCTGCAATACGCGCGATGATCGGCTTGATCCATGGGCACCATTTGCATGCGCACCGGGTCAAAACCCACCGCCGTTTGGCAATTCAGACACCGGTGATTTTCAAAGAAAATCTCACCGCCGCAGCTACAGAAAAATCGTTTCACTGACCGTCGACCCGGAACCACGTGTCCTGAATCGCAACGTGCAGGTTATTGAGCTGTACCTGGAACTCATCAATAAACGGATGCAGTTCGGCCTGAGTCATCTCTTTTTTGTTCAGTCTGTTCAGTCGACGATTGAGACGACTCACCACTTTCAACGCCTCTTCGCTGCCGCTGAGTTTGGCTAACTCATTGCGAATTTCGCGGATGCAGAATTTCACTGAACGAGGGAAACCCGGCGCCAGAAATACGAAGTCGACTACCGCCGGCCGATCAACAATGGGGCCCACTTCCCGGCGGTAGGCACTTCCGGCAGAGAGACCTTGCAGCAGCGCGCCCCACAGCAGCGGGTCCACGGTGCTAAAGCGCTCGGAGCGTTCACCGATGTCGCCAGCGCCTACATCGATCATTCGGGTGGCCATATCCGCGCACTCCAGCAGACGACCCAATTTCGTGAAACTGTGGGCGTGGTCTCGGGTGAGCGAGCTAAGCAGCAAACCGTTGATGGTTTGACACCGCGATATCACCTCGGCGAGGAAGGCATGACGATTACGACGCCCTACCGAATTCGACGCATTCTCTTGGGCGAATAGCGAAAGCTCGTTCACCAGTTCCCAGATTTCTTCTGGGAGGACGTCTCGTGTGGTGCGTACGTTTTCCCGAATCATCTTTACAGCATAAGGAATGCTGCAAGGAGCGTTAGCGTCGGCGACAAGAAGTTTGAGCACGTTCTGCTCGTTAACACTGCGAAAACGCTGCTCAAAATGGGGCTGGGCGTCCAAAATTTGCACCATGATGTACCAGCCGGGTTCGGCCCCCTTTGGAATATCCATGATCAAGTGGTTGTATGCACTGACGATACGCGCGGTATCCTCGGCGCGCTCGAGGTACCGCGACATCCAGTAAAGGCGCTCGGCCACTCGCGACAGCATGCTCATGACTTACTCTCGACTATCCAGGTGTCCTTACTGCCACCGCCTTGGGAAGAATTCACCACCAACGACCCTTCCTTCATAGCTACTCGGGTCAAGCCGCCGGGGGTCACCCACGCGTCCTTGCCCTGCAAGATAAACGGCCTCAGGTCCAGATGCCTCGGTGCGATGGCGCCGTCCACATAGGTAGGGGCCGTAGAAAGCGAGAGCGTTGGTTGGGCTATGTAATTGCGCGGATCCTTCTCAATCAGCTTGGCAAATTTTTTGTGCGTTTGCGCGCTACTGTGCGGCCCCACCATGATGCCGTAACCACCGGACTCATTCGCCGGCTTTACCACCAACTTATCCAAATTATCGAGCACGTAGTCCCGATCCTTGTCGCGCATGCATAAATAGGTGGGTACGTTTTTGACCAGCGGCTTTTCTTTCAAGTAGTACTGAATCATTTGCGGCACAAAGGCGTAAATCACTTTGTCATCGGCCACACCCGCTCCGGGCGCGTTAGCAATAGCCACCCGCCCTGCCCGCCAAGAGCGAATGAGGCCGGGTACGCCCAACACCGAGTCAGCCCGAAAAGCCTCCGGATCCATGAAATCTTCGTTAATCCGCCGGTAGATCACATCGACTCGAGCCGGACCGTCCACTGTGCGCATGTATACACAGTCGTCATCACCCACAAATAGGTCAACACCCTCCACCAGTTCCGCCCCCATGCCTTGGGCTAGGTAGGCGTGCTCGAAATAGGCCGAGTTGTAAATACCGGGTGTGAGCACAACGATATTGGGACGCCGCCGAGGCCGTGGCGACAGCGCGGCTAAGGTTTCGTAAAGCTTCAGAGGATAATCGTCCACCGGCAGAATGCTGTAGTTTTCAAACAGCTCCGGGAGCACTCGCTTGGTGATCTCGCGGTTTTCGATCATGTAAGAGACGCCGGAAGGCACGCGCAGATTGTCTTCCAGTACAAAGAACTGGCCCAGATGGTCGCGTACCACGTCGCTGCCGCAAATGTGCGCCCAGACACCAAAACGAGGCGACACGCCTGCGCACGAACTTAGGAAGTTGGACGACTCCAATACGATCTCAGAAGGCACCACGCCGTCCGCGAGAATTTTCTGTCCGTTATAAACATCGTCAATAAAGCAGTTGAGTGCCCGCATTCGTTGCAGCAGACCGCGGCTTAGCTGTGACCACTCTCGACCCGTAATCACCCGCGGAATGAAATCAAAGGGCCACGCTCGATCAATATTCGCGCCTTCAGAATAGACGGTAAACGAAATTCCCATTTCTCTTACGGCTAGCTCCGCTGCTCGCCGCCGCTCGGCAAGTTCTGGGCCAGACAAACTTTTTAGGAAGTTGATCGCACGGCTAGCAGCCAAACGGGGGTTGCGATTTGCGGTAATCGATTCATCGAAGAAGCCATCCGACTGGTAGTCTTTCCAGCTTGTGTCCATTGTGGTGTCGATCCTCAACCAAGGTTGCGTTTGGAGACCGTTGCAAAGTTCGACAGTGTCTGCCAGTCAACACCTGACGTTGATCCGGCACTGTCAGACAGCCGGTGCGGCAAAGCGAAAAGGAGAACCGAAGAGTCAAGAACCGTGAGCGGCTATGGAGCGCAGGTCGATCTGCAAATGCCGCCGCAATGCTCTTGGCTATGCGGTGTTGCCGAACCGTTGCGTTATGTTAGCGCAACAGCGCTGGCTCAACCAGAGCGAAGTACCAGTGTTTTCACTGGTTTATCTGACAGCCCGAGAAAAACCTGCGCCGACGCCGTTAATGTTTGCTCCTAGCTTTGGCTTCAAAGACTGCAGCGACGACTCGCCCCTGCTGGTACGATCCGCCTTTTGCTGGAGATCCCTGTGAGCTACAACACTGTGAACTACGAGGTCACGGACGGCATTCTGACGCTGACGCTAAATCTGCCCGAGCAGTTAAACGCCTTCACCCTCGAGATGGCCCGAGAACTGGTGGACGCCTTCAATCGTGCCAGCGAGGACGATGCTGTGGGCGCGATCGTCGTCACCGGCGCCGGACGCGCATTCTGCGCAGGTATGGATTTATCCATAGAGGGCAATGTCTTTGGCCTAGACGAAAGCCAGCAACCAACTCTAGAAGACGTCGCCGAACGCGGCGAGGAAGAACACATCCTGCACGGCGTACGCGATGAGGGCGGCTTAGTTACGCTGGCGATCTATGAGTGCAAAAAGCCGGTCATCGCTGCGATCAATGGCCCGGCAGTGGGCATCGGCGCGACGATGACCTGCGCCATGGATATTCGCTTAGTTTCTACCAAGGCCAAGGTCGGATTTGTGTTCAACAAAATTGGCATTACACCAGAGGCTTGCTCGAGCTGGTTTTTGCCTCGGGTGGTCGGGCTGTCTACGGCGCTGGAATGGTGTTACACCGCAGAGATCCTTGACGCCGACACCCTAGTGCAGGCGAGGTTCGCCAAAGCCGCCCACCAACCTGACGATTTGCTGCCCGCGGCCTACGCCATCGCGGAAAAAATTGTAAAACACAGCCCTGTAGCCATCGCGCTAACTCGACAGATGATGTACCGCAACTCGGCGCAAGAGCATCCTCGTGATGCTCACAACGTAGATTCGTTGTCCATTTTCTATGCCAGCCTCGGCAGCGGCAAAGAAGGCGTGCAATCGTTCTTGGAGAAACGCGAAGCGGTATTCAACGATTCAGCCCAAGAGATGCCGCCCTTTTATCCATGGTGGAAGTGAACCCTCGCTGCTCCGAAAACCTGCAATTTGGGCTTGCGCCGGACGGGTTCGCGCCTATGCGCGGGCATGGCAAGCGGCCTAATCGACCATCCCAGATGCCACCGCTGCTTAGCGACGCGCTGATGACCAATGCGGCGGTTAGGTGACTCATGGCGCTTACTCAGACCTGAGCAATCTGCCGAGAAAAAGACTTGAAATGACCCTTGGTCAGTTATTAAATGACCGAACGTCATTTAAAGAGCTATCGGAGACACTATTGAACGCACCACAGAAAACTCTCATCGACTCAGATATCGAACTGCAGATGCAGACCGCCCTGCAAGCCAAACGCGACAGCTACGTGGCTGAAGGCGAGGTATCCGCCACGACAAGAATTGATCGAATCGATCGGGCGATCAATGTACTGGTGAAGCACTCCGAAGCGATCAGTGAAGCGATGAACGCCGACTTCGGCTGCCGGCCGAGAGAAATCAATTTGATGACCGATGTGACCGGCTCAATTGAGTGCCTCAAGCATTCCAAGAAACACCTGAAAACTTGGATGAAACCCGAGAAACGGCCCTCAATGTTTCCGCTGAATTTGCTGGGCGGACGCTCCTGTATCGAATATCAGCCAAAGGGTGTCGTTGGCGTGCTAGCCCCATGGAACTTCCCGTTAGGTATGGTTTTTGAGCCATTGGCTAACGTCCTAGCAGCAGGTAATCGGGCTATGATCAAGCCTTCCGAATTTACCCCAGCCACTTCTGCCCTTATCGCCGAAATGGTTGCCGAGGCCTTCGACCCAACTGAATTAACCGTTTTTGCCGGTGGCCCAGAAGTAGGACAGGCGTTCTCAGCATTACCCTTCGACCACATGATCTTTACCGGAGCAACCAGCATCGCTCGCCATATCATGACTGCGGCTGCGAAGAATCTGGTGCCTGTAACCCTAGAGCTGGGCGGCAAGTCTCCGGTGGTCGTATCTCGAAGTGCGAATCTGCAAGAAGCGATTGAGCGGATCATGGTTGGTAAAATGCTGAACGCCGGCCAGGTCTGCATCGCCCCGGACTACCTGATGGTTCCCGAAGAGAGTCTGGACGCGGTGGTCGAGCATGCGACGGCAATCGTGCACCAGATGTACCCAACCTTGCTCAACAACGATCAGTACACGGCCATGGTTAACGCACGCCACTATGACCGCATGCAGGAAAATCTGCAGGATGCCGAACAACGAGGCATCAAGACCGTGACCATCAATCCAGCCGGTGAGGATTTTACTGTCAATCCCAACCAAAAAGTCCCGCCCACATTAATCATCGATCCGGACGATGACGCCATCTGCATGCAGGACGAAATTTTTGGACCCTTGCTACCCATCAAGACCTACAAGAATTTCGAGGACACCATCGGCTACATAAACGATCACCCGCGCCCATTGGCGGCCTATTTCTTTGGCGATGACAAGGCAGAGGAAAAACGCTTTCTCAAAGGCACAACCTCCGGCGGCGTTTCCATCAATGACGTGATGTTCCATATGCTGCAAAAAGATCTGCCTTTCGGCGGTGTTGGCCCAAGCGGCATGGGGGCGTACCACGGCCTCGAAGGCTTCAAGACCTTCAGCCATGCCAAAGGCGTTTATCGTCAGCCCAAACGCATTCCGGTGGCCAAGCTGGCCGGATTTATGCCTCCTTACGGACCGGCATCAGAAAAAAATATTCAGCAGAAAGTTAAGAAATGAGCCATTCGTTAAAACGCGCGCGAACTCAAGATCAGAAGCACTTTCGCCGCCAACAGATATTGGAAGCGGCGGAACAGCACTTTCACGACGTCGGGTACGAAGCATTCTCGATGGCGAGCCTTGCTAAGTTGGCAGGCGTTGTGAAAGGCACGCTCTATCTCTATTTCAAGACCCGAGAAGAGGTGTTTTTAACGCTATACAACCGGAGTCTGTCGCGCTACAGCGAAACATTTCTCGGCAGCTGCCAGCATGACATGACGGATCATGACTATGTCCGCACCTTCTACACCACAGCCATGGACGACGCTCATTTCGTCCCGCTACTCACGCGACTGGAGCATGTGATTGAGCACAACGTCTCCATCGAGAGTCTGATCGCATCGAAAAGGCACTTTATTGACCGATTGGACCATCTGGCGAAAGCCGCCGCACCCATTCTCAACTTAACGCCTGAACAGTCCTTGGAGATGGTGAAGACCTTGGGCGTTCTATTGGTGGGTGCCGCCAGAACTGACCAAGGCCCTTCATTGCAGGGAGAGGACATTCCGCAGGATGTGCAGGCGCTGATGGACAGCTTCTCATCCGAACGCCTGTTCATTAAGAACGCCTGTCGCATTATCGAAGGAATCCGAGCAGGTAACGGCTAGACACCCAACGAATCAGGCATACCGCCAAAAACTCAGTTAAAGGAATACCACAATGACACTGAATCGACAGTGGCTACTGGCCGCAAGACCCCATGGCATGGTCGGCCCGCAAAACTTCGAATACGCCGAAACAGCAATACCGACGGTGGCGAGCGGTCAGATTCTGGTTAAGAACCTATTTCTGTCCTTCGATCCCACCCAGCGTAACTGGATGGTTGACCGCCCCGGATATTTACCGCCAGTGGCCCTTGGGGAAGTCATGCGCGCGGGTTCTGTCGCCCAAGTCGTAGAGTCCAGACACCCTGACTTTGCTGCCGGCGAACTTGTGCAAACCACCGGATGCTGGCAGGACTATGCCGTCGTTGAACCTGGCAAAGGCCCAACGGGTATTAATAAGTTACCTCCAGGGGTCTCACCGGAAATGATGCTTTCCATCTTGGGCATTACCGGAACCACAGCCTATTTTGGCCTGTTGGACCATGGCCAGCCAAAGCCCGGTGAAACCGTGCTGGTATCCGGCGCCGCCGGCGCCACGGGATCGGTGGCAGGTCAGATCGCCAAGCTCAAGGGCTGTCGCGTTGTGGGCATTGCCGGCGGTCCGGAGAAATGCGCTTGGCTCAAAGATGAGGCCGGATTTGATGCTGTCATCGACTACAAAAACGAAAACGTCAGCGAGCAAATCGCCACGCACTGCCCGGATAAATGGGATGTGTTTTTTGATAACGTCGGCGGCTCGATCTTAGAGGCCGCCCTCAATCACTTGAACCTTTATTCTCGTGTTGTCATGTGCGGCGGGATCGCCAACTACAACAATATCGAGCCCGCACCCGGTCCCAACAATCTGATGAATCTGGTAACCAATCGCGGTCGTATGCAGGGTTTTATCATTCTGGACTACTTACCCCGCGTCATGGAGGCCATCGAAGCCCTCATGGGGTGGGTGGCTGCCGGGGATATCGTCTATCAAGTTGATGTGCAGGAAGGTTTTGAGAACATTCCAAGCACCTTGCAGCGACTCTATACGGGCGAAAACGTGGGCAAGCAACTGCTAAAGATAGCCGATCCGGAATAGCCTGCGGCTTACCTGCTTAGGAAAAGTCGCGATCACCTCCTACCAGTGCCAAGTAAAGGTGACGCGACCACTCCTGGGTTCCAGCGGGTGAAAATGCACATCGTCGACGCCGCCAGCCCTTTCGTCAGACAACCTTGAGCGATAGAAATAAGCAATGTCATCGTCTTCGCTGTCCAAAAGATTAAAGACGTCTAACCGCCACTCGGCGGCGCCCCGCCGATAGGTCAGACCCATGTTCACCAGCGCAGACGCATCGGAGCGAACAGAGTTGTCCTGCACCAGCGGCGCCTCGCCCAGCCAGCGAATACGAAGGCTGCTCGAGAATCCAC
>JAYNPH010000043.1:1238-5318 GCA_038113685.1 Gammaproteobacteria bacterium | reverse complement strand
TGTGGATTCTACGGCACCGGGTATTTCGCGCCCGCCCCCTTGATCCTGCTTGAACCGAGAGTCTGTCACCGTATACGCGGCATTAAGGGTCAATCTGTCCGTGGCCTGCCAGAACAAAGCGCCCTCAAAACCCAGCCGTTCACTGCTATCGTTGACTTCAGTAGCGCCCGCATCGCCCACAAAGACGAGCTCGGATTCTAGTGCCAGCCGGAACGCTGTCAGCGTGGCGTTAAAATGAGCCCCGTCCTCATAACGCAGCCCCAACTCCACTCCATCCGAGGGGACAAGAACAGGCACGTTCTCGACCGGATCGCCGCTGGCGGGGTCTAGCGTAATCGTTGCACCACGCACATCGTTGGAATGAAAACCACGGCCGTAGTTGAAATAGGCTTCGACCTTATCGGTCAAACGCCAGGCCAGCGTCGCTTTCGGGCTCACTATGGTGTCGTCACCACCGCCGGAATTAACCCGTTGACGCGCACGAACATCCCAGTCGTACCAATCAAGGCGGGTGCCGAACACCGCCCGCAGACGCTCCGACACCTGCCATTGGGCTTCCCCCCACGCTGCGACTGAAAGTTCTTCCACCCGATCATCACGGACCGTATTTGTTCGGACCCGGCTATTGGTGTCAAAAAGCCCCACTTCTTTAATGTCGTCGAGGCGAAGATCTGCCCCCCAACGCAGCGCAACTGCGTTAAAGAAATCTGGCTCAGCGACGCCACCGGTCAAGTTGATGCCATAGATGCGTCGCTGGTCGCGCTGCTCAAACTCATCACCCAGATCGGGATCGTCCAGAAAATAAGTGAAATTCGAGTACAGCGTGAAGTCGTAGTCAATGGCATAAGCCGCTACCGCCCAGCGACCGAAGTCAAGCCTAGCCGTGAGTGCGTAGCGCGATGTATCGCCGCCAAGATCCGGGTCTAGGTTACCGCGGGCGCTAATCAATCGGGAACGAACCGCGCGCTCAGGTATCTGATCTGTGGAGTTCCACTGGCTGTCATAGCCCTGCAACGTAACCCGCAGCTCAGCATCTCCTAGCCGGCCCGTGTATCCGCCGAATAACTTCCGTTGCTCAAGATCTTCATCTAGCTGCCACGGCCCTTCATAGCGAGTCATGTCCAAGGCACCGGTTACAGCGCCCATGCTGAAATCTGTCGACCCTGCGGCCAGCGTTCGGTAGTAGGCGTACCCCCCTAACGTCTGCGACAGCAGATTTTCGTCAAGTTGATCGTAGAGTTTGAAATCCACGCTGGCCGCAGATGAAAAGTCCCCAACGCGCACAGAATAAGGACCACGTTGGTAACGGGTAACCTGAACCAGCTCTGGAATCAGGAAGTTCAGATCAAGATAACCCTGTCCGTGACCGTGGCTACGCATGTTAATGGGTACACCTTCCACAGACACGGCAAAATCTGTTCCGTGGTCCAGATTAAATCCACGGATGAAATACTGATTAGCCTTTCCTGTGCCGGCATGCTGAGTTGCAACCATACCCGGCACCGCCTCGACCAGTTTGCCGACCCGGTGCATTGGTTGAAGCCGAATGTCGTCGTAGCCCACCAGACCTTCGGACGCCGAATTTGCCAGTCCTAGCTGAGCATCAGCGCGCCCGTAGACGACGATTTCTTCAATGTAATCAGAGCCAGCGCCACGTTCCTGTGCGTGAGTTGGCCCTGCAATACCCAGCGACAAGCTGGCGGTTAGGACGAGTGCAGCGGGTAAAGCGTTATCCTGCATAGACTTTCACAACTTAGGCCAATATAAAAAACTTTGAGATCGCCAAGCGTGAATCGTTACCGAACTGTGGATTGGCCAGCTTCATATTCTGTCTTAACGGCTGTACTGCCAACATCTAATGCCGCACCGAAGAAAGTGCCTGAATCAAATGTCGGCCCAGTATGGGTCCCTCGCCAATTCATCGGGCGCGCAGACCGTCCTTCTGCATTCGCCACAGCAGCACATCGAGGCGATCCTGACCAAAGAACGGCTCACTTTGATAGACGCATGTCGGCACACCCCAATGACCCGAGCGATCGTGGTCGGCCTGGTTCGTTTGGATCACCGACTCCAACCGGTCAGCCTCAGCTACTACGCGCCGATCCATCTCCGCAAGATTGAGACCTGCTCTGTGGGTCACGTCTGCCAATAGTTCGCCCTGATCCCATCCTTTGGTTCCGCCCCAGATCAGCGACGACACTTCATCAGCGAACTCAATACCGCGCCCCATTTCCTCCGCCAAAACGCCAAGCTTGGTAAGCCGGTAAATATAAGGTTGCTCCGCACCGGTCTGGCGCCTGCCATTCTGATCGACCAGCTGTACGACGGGATCCGGCCTCGCTGGCGCAAAGGGCAGATCCAAAAACTCAGCGACGCGGAGCACGTCGATGGCGAAGTAGGAAAACCACTGCGATTGCACCTGATCGAAGAATTCCGGCATGCGTACAGCTATTGGATACACTGCTCGAAAATTCACTTGAAGGTCGTACTGCTCCTGCCAGTTGCGCAAGCGTTTCGTGGCTAGGTAGGACCAAGGACTGCGAAACGACCAGAACACATCAATTTCCATTGGTTTACTCACTTTTTCTTCTCCTCGGCTCAGGTGCCACTATTAATTCAGCCAAATCGGCGATGACCACGCGCGTTCCAGTATAACTGCTTGGAGATTGTCGCGTGGTGCGACTCCGGCGCGCAGCGCGTCCCAAGTGGACCAACGGCAGGTGGGGTTTTCAAGAACTCGTGCGTAATAAAAGGCTCTTTGACCGTCATCGTACTCTGGGTCCTGCCACAGGGCCTTCAGCTCGCCGGCCCCTCGATCAGCGGAAATCGCACAATCCGCAAGGTTCACCTTGGCGCCATTGTCCGGGCAACGATGGGTTTTCGGGTCAACGGCCAATCCGTCTGAGCAGGCAACGTCAAACACACGCTCGTGGGTTTCACCGTCCTCGTACCAGCCTTTTATAATCTGCACCCGCTGCAGCGGCGCCGATTGCGCATCCCTTGCGGCCCAGACGATGAACGACGGCACCTTATTGGGTTGCCTGACGAGGTCGCCGCCCATAGCGACGCCACCGCCATAGGCGCGGGACATGCCATCTGCTGATTCCAGCATAGTGCTGTCGAGATCATGACCGGCGAAGAAGCGCACTTGTATCCGCGGCCCTGAGGTTGCGAAGGTTTCCTTGCGGCGGAAGGCGTCATAAATGGCTTCACGGGTATTTTGCTCAGCCCACACGGCGGCCAAACCCGAGGCTCCATAAACAGATGAGCTGCGATGCAGATAACGTCTGCCGTCGGACGCGACATAAAAAGACGATGGGGCAGCCGTCGCTAGACCAAGGGTATCCACCTCGTCGTCAGAGATAGGGACCGAACCGCGAAGCGCGGCAGTTGAGTCAAGCAAACCCACTTTCGCGAAGTAATTCGTTTCATCATAGGAACCTGCCCCGGTGTGGGTATCAGAAGAACCGATAAAGCCGTATTGAAATGGATTACCAAGCCCGTCCGCTTCCAGCGCCAGCCCTTTTTTCATCGCGTCCCGCACATAGCCACCGGAAGGCTGGGCGATTCTCAAAGGCCCACCACCGGCGATGTACGGATCGATCTCAAAGCCTGCCCATTCATCCGTCATGGAAAGCGCAGGGTGGGTCTCTGAGGTTCCTTTTACCTGAGTGATCTCAACCAGCGGTTCGTTACGAATGCGTTTTTCGTTGTGATCCAATGTCATCGGATCGCCCGCCCATGTCGCCAACTCAAACATCTGACCGTTCGACTTATTAGAATTGTGAGGAATCGCCAGACTCTCGACACCCGCGTCTCGTAAACCGTCCATCCAGTTCCAAAGATCCTCGGGATCCAGCGACATCGTTCGATCGAAAGGGATCGCCGGTAAATTATCGGTACCGCGAAAGATCACATTCCTGTGCATGCTGCCACCATCCTGCCGGGTGCTTGAGAATTCGTAGGCGGCAAAAGTGGTGAAGATTCCCGGTTTATAGTGTCTGTCGGCTGCAGCAATCTCATCAGCCCAAGTCGTGAGCATAATGATCGCAACTTCAGCTCTCAGGGACTGCTAGCCAG
>JAYNPH010000043.1:0-1228 GCA_038113685.1 Gammaproteobacteria bacterium | reverse complement strand
CCTCACATCCACGAGCGAACGTTCCGCCTTGGGATGCGCTCAAGATCCAGATACTCCGCCGCGTGCAAGTGCTGACTCGACTCCAGAGCCGGCTACGCGGAAATCTTTGTTGCGGTGTTGGCCCCAGCTCGTACTACGCCGAGGTAAAAACCGTGGTCTGTTATCGCATAAAAATCCAGAGGCCGGTCAAGCTTCATAGCAAAGCCCCCCGGATGCGTGATCGTCTCGCCCTGCGCGTAACGGTAAGCGTCGTCGGGAGTGGCTAGCGTGCCAAACTGAAAAGCATCCATGGAGTACGTGGTGTGAACATGCAGATCGCCGAAGTACGCATAGCGATCGCCACTCAGCGCGGCTATTCGAGCCGGTCCCTGCGCAGTGGATGTCTCTTGCTCGCCTGTCGTCGCAGTGACCTGACTGTTCGCCGCTGGCTCCCGGTCGTAGCAGCCGCCAGCAGTTGCCGTTAGCGAACACACGATTAGTAAGTTCGTCAAAGACCCTAATCTTCTTTCCATTCGAAACCCCCTCGGATGCTGAAATCTTGGCCTCGGCGCCAGACTCGAACACAGCTTTTACGCCGCCCGCAAGACCTTTCAAGCGTAAGCCAACCTCGGCCAGAAGCCGGTCGGATTATGCGTCTT
The DNA here is from genome assembly GCA_038113685.1 of Gammaproteobacteria bacterium. Classification (GTDB taxonomy): domain Bacteria; phylum Pseudomonadota; class Gammaproteobacteria; order Pseudomonadales; family Azotimanducaceae; genus UBA4421. The sequence goes on along the minus strand of JAYNPH010000043.1, from coordinate 590 downwards.
ATGAAATACCGGCATCAACGTTGACGTTGGCGTTGGCGTTGGCGTTGGCTGGAAAGCGTTCTCACTCGGTAGCACCTTGGGGGATCTTGGCATCGTCCAACAGATCAATTTGCGAGTCCGGGTTCAGATCTCAGTTTGGATCCACCAAATGACCGCCGGGGAAAGCAGATACGTCAGTCCGCGAAGGCGATATGTCATCAGACAATGCCGAATTGCGTAGCGGCCTGCTCGCGCAACGTCGCAACACGCTGACAGTAAGCGATCTGGCGAGTTCAGCCAGTGCCTTGAATTCAACCTATGCGACTTTCAACTGATAAAATGTGGGGCCGCCGCAGAGAAAAATTTTTCAGGATTCAAAGATGACAAAACGACTCGTTAGCGCTGGCATTTTCATATCACTGTATCTGATCTTTCTCGCGTGGTATGACGGCTGGGGCAAAAGCCCCATGACGGCTGCGGAGGTTGAGCAGTATCTTTCAAATGTTCCGCACAGTTTTGAGCGTGGCGACTTTCGAGACAGGATACGCAAGCTGGGGGCCGACGACGATGGCGGGGAAATCTACAAGCTGAAACTTAACCGCTACAAATAC
>JAYNPH010000042.1:0-18054 GCA_038113685.1 Gammaproteobacteria bacterium | reverse complement strand
TTCCTGACGCCACAGATTTGCGCCGCTAGCCTAGCAGCTTGAGTTGGCGACAGTTCCTGCAATAGCGCGCCCACCACATGTGCTTGATCAAACTTGCCGGTTACCCTTTCGGCAGCCTCTACAATGCAGACAAACTCGCCCTTTGGCGTCTCGGCTAACTGCGACAACACATGAGAGGCGTCACCGACAACAAATGTTTCGTATTGCTTCGTCATCTCTCTGCCGATCATCAACTGCCGGTCAGTGATTTGGGCAATGTCCGCCAAGGTAGCCCTTATCCGGTGGGGGCTTTCAAAGAACACCAGTGCATCAGACATCATCAACCAGTTCTCCAACTGCAGACGCCGCATTTTTGGTTTGCTGGACAAGAAACCAACGTATCGAAACGGATGGCAAGGAATTGGGCAAACGCTCAGCGCCGTCGTAATCGAGCATGCGCCCGGAACCGGTACGACCCGAACTTCGGCTTGCCATGCCATTTTAAGAAGCAAATAACCGGGGTCGTTGATCAACGGCGTGCCGGCATCACTCACCAAGGCAACATCTTCTCCCTGCTGTAAGCGTTGCACCAGAACGGGTCCCGCTCTTTCTTCATTGTGCTCATGCAGGCTCACAAGCTCACAGCTCGATTGGCCAATGTGCTGCAACAACACGCGAGTTCGTCTGGTATCCTCTGCGGCGACCACAGCAACTTGATTTAGGACTTCAACGCCTCGACGACTGATGTCACCCAGATGTCCAATGGGGGTGGCAACCACATAGAGAATTCCTGACATGACCAAACACTTCCTCGCCGTTTGTCTGTGTATTGTGACCTTGAGCGCATGCCAAAGCACCAACCAATCTCGGTCCGAAGGCGCTGTCAACCAACGCGGCCCCGTATCCGCATCCCGGGCAGGCGACAGCCAAGATCCGGCCCTCAACAGGCGCTATAGCAGCGAGGAAGATCAAAGCCTTCGGACAGTACTGCGGCGGGCTCAACAGGCGCTCAGGGGTAATAGGACAGACCAAGCGGCTGACCTTTTAGCCAGCGCCAACCTGAACAACAGTGCCGTGGAGTTGCAAGATGCATTCTTTCGTCTCAGCGCCATAGTTCACAACCGACAAGGCGACGCTCAAGGAGCCTCTCTGGCGCTCATGTCCATGCAATCGCCGCTCCTCACGGATGTCCCCAGTTTTCTGAACACGTGTCTGGCATTGGGTGAAGTCACATGCTTTGTTCGGGCTCAGGTACTCGAACAGCAACGAAGAGGCAAATATCCACAAGCGCAACAGGACCAGCTCTGGCTTGCGCTGCTGGGCGACGCAACGTCTCCTGCACGACCGCTAACAGCTAAAGACCTGAGTGAAAGCCAAAGCCTTGAAACGCAGTTGGCGAAAATTCAAACGCCGGGCAATACAGCCGCCCAAGCCCGAAAGATCAGCCAGCGCTGGTATGACCTTCGAACCACGATTGCTTCTGCCGGTTCGGTCAGCCAAGCGCAACACGCATGGCTGCGCTGGCAAGAACAACATCCGGAACACCCCGCATCTAAGCAACCGCCCACACTGCTACGCCAATTGGCGAATCTCAGCCCGCCAAAAGTCAGCGTTTTGCTTCCCCTCTCTGGTCGCCTAAGCGCCGTGGCAAAAGCCATTCAAGACGGTGTCATGGTCGGGTACTTTGCGGACCTGAACCTGCAACAACAGGCAAGTTCGGCGTCGCCCACTGTCGCCTTCCTCGATAGCAACACCCAAGGCGCCGCAAGCTTGTTCAATCAATCACTCGACAATGGCAGCGATGTCATAGTCGGACCATTGATCAAATCTAAAGCGTCGGACTTGCTGGAGGCAAAGCGAAACGCCGCTTTCAACGGTACAAATTCCCAGCCCAGCATTGTTCTGCTAAACCAGATCGCCAACGATTTGACACCCGACCAAAACCGCCACGTATATCAATTCGCCACCGCCATTGAAGACGAAGCAGTCACCTTGGCAAACCACCTCAGGGCGCTGGGGCATCTGCGTTTGATGGTCGTAACCAACGGCGAGACTTGGTCTCAGCGTGCCAAGAAAGCGCTAAAAGATTCTTGGAATGGTCCCGTTGCCGACGCCAATTTTCAGCAAACCAAGGAGGTGACCAACGTGGTTGGTGTCGCCATGGGTGTTGACGCCAGCCAGCAGCGTCGCGACCGGCTGGCGACACTGATCGCAGAGGACCTCGAGTTTTTACCCAGAGCGCGCAAAGATCTTGACGCCGTCGTAACCTTTACCAACAGTTTGGAATCCAAGGCCTTGGTGCCTGCGCTCAAATTCCATTTTGCGGAAAATTTGCCTGTGTATGGCACCTCTCAAACTGTACGAGGCAATGACCTTGGGGATATCGCTGCATTTCAGGTCACTGAATTGCCGATGTTAGCCCAGCCCACGGAGCTGACCGAGCGCATGGCTGATACCTTGCGGCTCGGCGATAGTTCATTGATCGAACTCTACGCGCTGGGGCTGGACGCTTATCGCTTAGCGACCTGGGCCCACTGGCTAAAAAATAACAGCGCAGTGTTACCGGAAAACAGCGTGATTCACCTGCACTTCGCAAGCGGCAACTTAACACTGGGCTTGGGCGGGCGTATTCACCGCAAACTGAACATTACGACCATTGAACAAGTCAGCAAATACCGACGGATCAGAGGAAGTTAGTCTCCGAGCCTGCGCCGCCGGGCGTTCGCAATGACACACTGGAGTGAATCCTTCGCCGCCTGCTATCTTCGACGAAGAGGCCTAAGGCTGCTGCAACGAAACTATCAATGTCGATGGGGAGAAATCGACTTAGTCATGGAGCACCCGACAACTGCTATGAACACCCTCGTATTTGTCGAGGTGCGCTATCGCAAAAATGTTGAATACGGCAGCCCCGAGGAGACCATAACCCGGTCAAAGCAACAGCGCATCATTGCCACGGCGAACCACTATCTGCAAAAACATTTCGCTGAAGATAGACCAATGCGGTTTGACGTTGTCGCCATTACTTGGCCAAACTACACGCCCTCAGTCACTTGGATTCCAGAAGCCTTCACATGAAAAATAGATCTCTGCTGCAAACCTTTTCCATTGGCTTGTTGGTCGCCGTTGCGATTGGTGGATGCACAAATAATCCAGAAACTAAGCGAACGCCTGGCGATTTTATCGACGACAACGCCTTGGAGTTTGTCATTGAACGCGAAATTCGAGCCTCCGACGGCGGCTATGAAGGCGCCCACATCGTCGTGACTGTTTACGATGGTATTGTGCTGCTGCTTGGCGAAGTGCCATCCCAGGCACTGCGAGAGAAAGCAACGGAAGTCACAGAGTCGCTCTACAAAGTCGACCCAGATAAAGTGAATAACTACCTTACCGTAGGCGGACCTATCTCCATGCTCGCCAGGACCAATGACGGCTATTTGTCGACTAAGGTTAAAACCCGGCTTCTTGTGGCGGAAGGCGTGCCCGGCTCGAAAGTGAAGGTCGTAACAGAAAACGGCGTTATCTACCTGCTTGGTAAGATTACACCCAGCGATGCCGATGCGGTTGTCGCTGAAACCCAAAAGTCCTTCGGGGTTCAGAAAATCGTCAAAGTTTTCGACTACTTACCTGAATAGGCTGATTTGGCACGAGCTGCACCCTGTCTGTTCCGAGGCGACGGCCTCGTCGCGCTAAACCAGCCGAAGCCTCGGCTTGTCTCCCGAGGGCTTAGGTTCCATTTCGGGCTTGTTGGCTTGAGAGAACTCAGCCCCCGATTCCTCACCGGTTTCATCCTCCAGCAAATCTTCGTCGTCAAATGCCAACCCTTGGCCAGAATCCCGACAGTAGATTGCTCGCACACTTTCGATAGGTAAAATTAGCTCGACGCTCCGACCGGAAAAACGGCCCTCGCACATAACATACTCATTACCAAGGCTTAGGTTGCGAACCGCTTGGGGTGAAATGTTGAGGACAATCTGACCATCACGCACATGCTCTTGAGGCACGACAACCCCTTCAATTTCAGCATCCACTAAAACGTTTGGGACTTCGCCGCTGTCAACAATCCACTCGTAAAGAGCGCGGAGCAAATAAGGGCGGCGCCGTTTCACTCACGCATCTCCATCTCGGCTTCGGTCAAGCTCTCACGAAAAGCGTCACGCTCGAACATCGTCTGCATGTAACGATGCAGGGGTTTTGTGGACCGCTCTGGTAGCGTGATATCCACTTCCTTGAGTCGCCACAAAATTGGCGCTACACAACAATCCACCAGCGAAAGTTCTTCGTTCATGAAGAATGGTTTTTCAGCAAAAATCGGCGCGATGGCGATAATACTTTCTCGCAGTTCTTTGCGTGCCTTGCTCAGTACGGTTTCCCGACCTTTGCCGATCATCAGCAAATCAAGGCGCGAACTCCATTCCTTTTCAACCCGGGAGATCCAGAGGCGCGAAAGCGCTCGCTGAACCGGATAAACCGGCAGCAACGGCGGATGGGGGAAACGCTCATCGAGATATTCCATGATGACGTTTGCTTCGTACAACGCCAGATCTCGATCTGCTAGGGTCGGAAGCGTGTTGTATGGATTCAACTCCGCTAGATCTTCTGGATCTTTTTCAGAGACGATGTCTACCGTTACACCTTTCTCGGCAAGGACCAAGCGCACTCGGTGGGAGTATTGATCTCGGGGATCTGAAAACAGCGTCATGGCTGATCGTTTTGTCACTATGCTCATCGGCGTATATCTCTTTTGACGGTCACTTCCAGGCTTCTAAGAGTCGATGCTAGGAAACGCTTCTTGGGTAGGCTAGGGGCGGAAGCACCGCCCCATCGTTCTTATTCTTTTTCTTAGTGATTGACGTCTACGTCTTTCCAGTACTCGCGGTTCAGCAGGTAGGTAAAGCTACCGAGAATGATCAAGAACAGCAGCACGAACACCCCAGTGCGCTGGCGTTCCAGTCGTGCTGGCTCGCTCACGTAATACAAAAAGTTCGTTAAGTCGTAGATGGCGGCATCAAACTCTTCAGGACTCAAAGCACCGGTTCCTTCTTCCACAACCAGTTCGTCGCAGTTTCCATCGGTGCACACTTGCCGCTGTACGCCTTGGAGTTCTAGCAGCGCATTCGGCATGCCCACGTTGGCGAAGACTTTGTTGTTCACACCAAGAGGACGATTTTCATCCACGTAAAATGTCTTCAGGTAGTTATAGACCCACTGCGGCTCACGCACTCGGGTCACCATGGTCAAATCCGGCGGCGCAGCGCCAAACCACGCCTTAGACTCTTCACGAGGCATTGCCGTGGTCATCAAACCGCCGATCTTTTGGCCGGTAAAAATAAGGTTCTTCAGCGCAAGGTCATGCGGAATACCCAGATCGTCCGCGGTTCGCTCATAGCGCTGGAACTGCAAACCGTGGCACCCCATGCAGTAGTTGGCGTACAGCGCAAAGCCGTTTTGCAAACTCGGTAGATTATGCAGATCGCCCTCGAAGTCCTCCATCGGCCAGTCCGTTCCACCGGCCGAAAAACCGGCAATCGGTAGCGCCAATAACAGAGTAAGTAGTAGCTTTTTCATTATCCCGTGACCCTCTCCGGTTCTGGCTTGGTGTTTTCAACGCGGGTGTACCACGGCATCAAAATAAAGTAGGCGAAGTAAATGGCGGTGCAAATTTGAGCCGCAATGGTGCCTGCCTTAGATGGCGCCTGAGTTCCCAAGTACCCCAAAATAAAAAAGCTGATAACGAAGATCGACAGCATGATGCGCGAAATTGACCCTTTGTAGCGGATCGATTTCACCGGGCTGCGGTCAAGCCACGGAAGCGCCATGGGAATCACAATCGCCCCGATCATCACCACGAAGCCCCAGAACTTGGCCGACAGACCAAAGAGCGGGAATGTTGCTGCTCGCAACATGGCGTAAAACGGTGTGTAGTACCACACGGGAGCAATATGCTCCGGTGTCTTTAGCGGGTCAGCCATTTCAAAGTTGGGCTTCTCTAGGAAGTACCCGCCCATCTCAGGAGCAAAGAATACGACCGCGCAGAAGATGAACAGGAACACAACCATGGCGTGGATGTCGTGCACTGTGTAATAAGGATGGAAGGGGATGCCATCTCGCGGCACACCGTTCTCGTCTTTGTTCTTTTTGATCTCGATGCCGTCGGGGTTATTCGAACCTACGTGGTGCAAAGCCACTAGGTGCACAAAAATGAGAACGCAAAGTACCAAGGGCAAGGCAACTACATGCAGAGCAAAGAATCGGTTTAGCGTGGTTTCTGACATCAAGAAGTCGCCCCGAATCCACTCCATAAGGTCTGGGCCGATGTAGGGGATGGAGCCGAACAGTGACACGATCACCTGCGCGCCCCAGTACGACATGTTGCCCCAAGGCAGCAGGTAGCCGAAGAATCCTTCAGCCATTAGCGCAATGAAGATCACCATGCCGATGAGCCAAAGCAACTCGCGTGGTCCCCGGTAAGAGCCGTAACGCAAAGCCCGATACATGTGCAGGTAAACCACAACAAAAAAGAACGATGCTCCGGTGGAATGCAGATAACGCATTAGCCAGCCGTACTCGACGTCCCGCATGATGTATTCCACCGAAGCGAACGCGCCGTCACCGCTGGGTACGTAGTTCATGGTCAGCCAGACACCGGTGACCAGTTGATTAACCAAAACAAACATGGCCAAAAAGCCAAAGTAATACCAAAAGTTGAAGTTCTTCGGCGCATAGTACTTCGACATGTGGTATTCGAAGGTCTCTGTGGCGGGAAAACGCGCGTCTACCCATTCCATGGCACCTGCAAGGCCTGTCTTGGAGCCTTGTGCTTCGGTCTTATCCATTCCGCAACACCTATTTTATCTGTGAGAAGTTATCAATAAAGTTCTTGTCGACGCGGCCAGCAGCCGTTAGCCGATCACAATTACCGTATCAGACTCGAAGCGATACGGAGGCACCTCTAAGTTATCCGGTGCTGGGACGCCGCTGACCACTCGACCTGCCAGATCGAACTTGGAGCCATGACAGGGGCAGAAGAAGCCGCCTTGTCCAGTTTCTTCGAAATTGTCGGTTACCACGTGCTTGGGCGAGCAGCCGAGGTGGGTGCATATCCCAAGGTAAATACCAATCTCAGGGCGCTCGGAACGCCATGGGTTAACCGCAAATTCCGGCTGCATTTCCGGGTTTGCCGAATCAGGATCGGCCAAGCCACTCACATCAGTGGTCAATGCGTCGATGGACGCCTGATCACGATAAACAACAAATATGGGCTTGCCCCGCCATGCCACAATCGGGCTTAGCATTTCGCCGGGGGCCAACTTGGATATATCCACTCGAACTGGGGCACCAGCCGCCTTCGCTTTCGCACTGGGACTCCAGTATTTGACGAAGGGCCAAGCGGCGCCAACCGCCCCGACTGCTGCTACCGCAGAGGTAGCCTGAATTAGAAAGTAGCGCCGACTGTTTGTCGTGCTGTTATCTTCCGCCTCATCGGAGGCATCGTTCACTGCGCCATCGCTCACGGGGGTAAGCTCCCATAGTTTGATTAATCGTCTTTGAGTAAGCAGCCGTTCCAACCGCCAACACTCATTTTATGTCCGCGCCTGGTTTCATATGAACCGGGCTTAGAGGCACTTTTGCCTCTTGGAACCCACCCAGTGATACCGATCAAACGGTACCCACTAAAACAGAACGGGCCTTCAGCACCCACGCTCCTTTTCGCTATCGCACCGGGGGTTCGACAAGCGGGTAGGTTTCATCCAATTTTTCAGCTCGCTTCTCCTAGCAGCTCACCGCTGGGAGCATGGGCTGTTCCCTCGCGAACAACCCAGCCGAACAGTCGAAGGGTAACACAGTTGCCCCCGCATCCACACAAATGACCAACAAAGGGTCCAGGAAAATGTAGCTTTTTTAACGCTTGGAAAACTGAGGACGCTTACGTGCTTTACGCAGACCGATTTTCTTACGCTCTACTGCACGTGCATCACGGGTGAGAAATCCAGCTTGGCGCATAGGTTGCCGAAGGTTTTCGTCATATTCGACGAGGGCGCGAGCGATGCCGTGACGAATGGCGCCCGCTTGGCCTGAACTGCCGCCGCCACGGACAGTGATCTTGAGGTCAAGTTTGTCCGTCAGATCTGCAGCTTCCAGCGGTTGTCTAACGACCATTCTTGACGTTTCGCGGCCGAAAAACTCATCCAAAGGACGTGCATTCACCATAATTCGGCCAGTGCCGTTAGCGATGAACACCCTCGCCGCCGCAGTTTTACGCCGGCCTGTTCCGTAGTTGTAATCTGTCATTTAAAGCTCCAGGACCTGAGGTTGCTGTGCGGCATGAGGATGCTCAGACCCAGCATAGACTTTGAGTTTGCGGAACATAGCGCGCCCCAACGGATTTTTAGGCAGCATGCCTTTCACCGCAATTTCGAGCATGCGCTCGGGGTGTTCTGCTCGCATGGATTCGACTGATGTGCTGCGGATTCCGCCGGGATAGCCGGTGTGACGCCAGTACAGCTTTCCCTGCTCTTTGTTGCCAGTCACGCGCACTTTTTCAGCGTTCACAATCACAATATAGTCGCCGGTATCAACATGGGGCGTGAATTCAGGCTTGTGCTTTCCGCGCAGGCGGCTTGCTACTTCCGTTGCGATACGACCCAGAGTTTTGTCCTCTGCATCAATGATCCACCAAGATCGGACCACGTCCTGCTCTCGCATACTTACCGTTTTCATGTTCTGCCTCTTACTAGATACGCGCGAAACGTTCTGCTTCGCGACAACGCCTTAGAAACTCTTCAGAGGAAATCCTAAGGAACGCCAAAATCCTCTTTGGCGGTTGAATTCTCTAACCGCCTCAACGCCCTACTACTAGAGCTACCCTAAAAAAAGGGACGCGAATGATAGTGGAGCACTTGCTGCTTTACAACAGCCTTGAGGCGGTTCAACCCGCCCGATGACTCCTCTTCGATACAAATTAAGGAGCGCTTGCACCAAGAGCCACGTGGGGCTGGCTCAAATACTCTTCTGACTGCATTTCCAAAAGCCGGCTCTGGGTTCGCTCAAACTCAAATGCTAGGCGCTGACCTTGGTACAAATCGGTAATCGGCTTTTCAGCGGATATCACCAGTTTTACCCGCCGGTCGTAGAACTCATCCACCAAACTGATAAATCGCCGCGCGGCATCCTCCCGATTGATATCCAATACCGGCACCTCGCTTAGCAAGACCGTCGTGAACAAGGTCGCCAACTCTATGTAATCGTTTTGGCTGCGGGGCCCTTCGCACAAGCTCGCAAATTGAAACCAAGCAACATCTCCGGCCACTTTTCGTGCATCGATCATGCGGTTTTCAACTCGAAGCCTGACGTTAGACTTCTCTCGATCGGTGGCTAAGGCGGCAAAACTCTCCTGCATGCTTTGATGGGTCGATGCGCTCAATGGCCAGTGATAGAGGCGGGCTTGCTGCAATGTGCGAAGCCGGAAGTCTTGGCCTTGATCAATTTCATGCACATCGCAATGCAAATAAATCTGATCGATGGCTGGCAAGAACCGCGACCTTTGCAGGCCGTTCTTATACAGATTGACAGGTTCCACATTCGACGTGGCAACGAGCACCACCCCGCGGGCAAATAAGGCCGTCATCACCTCGCCCAAAATCATAGCGTCACCAATATCGGAGACAAAAAACTCGTCAAAACAAAGCACATCCCCCTGAGCGGCGATTTCATCGGCTACCTTTAACAGCGGATTGGCTTGCCCGGCGTAACGGCCCAGCGCCTCGTGCACTCGGCGCATAAAACGGTGGAAGTGCATACGCTGCCGGCGCTCTGGCGGCAATGCATGGCAAAACATATCCATCATCATGGTTTTTCCACGACCCACACCGCCCCACAGGTACAACCCCTTGATTGGCGCGCCAGCCCGGCTTCGCCTCGAAAGTGAGAATTTATTTGCCAGCGACGCCAGCCAACTCGGTTTGTTCGCGGCTCGGGCAGCCAACTGCACAAACCGTTGGTCGAGCAAGGCCATAACGCGAGCCTGAGCTTCGTCCTCCAGCATCCCCCCGTCCGCTAGACTGGCCCGATAAATTTCTTCGGGCGAAGCCCCGTCGCGGCTACCAGCGGGAGGGCTTAGATGCTCCGTCTTGCTCATTCCGCGGCGTCGCGCCCCCGCACTCTAGCGGCCAAGGCGTGGGCTTCGAGGCCCTCGGAGGTAGCAAGCAAGTCCGTCGGTTTGGACAACGCTTGAACCGCCGTTCGGGATATCTCAATCACAGAGCTGCGCTTTTGAAAATCGTAAACCCCAAGCGGTGACGCAAATCGAGCGGTGCCAAAGGTCGGCAGCACATGAGAAGGCCCTGCCATGTAATCACCGAAGGTTTCTCCGGTATAGGCACCGACAAAAATCGCGCCTGCGTGACGCAGCCCGTCGATCCAAGGCTGCGGATCAGCGACCGCCAGCTCTAGGTGTTCCGCCGCGATACGGTTCGCCACATCCAGCGCTTGATCGCGGTCGGCGCAATAAATCAGAGCGCCGCGCTGTTGCAAGGATGCCCGAATAATCTCACCGCGTTGCATCTTCGGCAGCCGTTCTTCAATCATCGCTGCCGCCCGCGCTAAAAACCCGGTATCGGTGCTGATCATAATCGCCTGAGCCGATGCATCATGCTCGGCCTGAGAAAAGAGGTCGAGTACCGCCCACTCCACGTCTGTGGAGCCATCTGCAATGACCAGCACCTCACTGGGCCCCGCGATCATGTCGATACCCACCTGCCCAAAAACCTGTTTTTTAGCCGCCGCCACGTAGGCATTACCGGGGCCCACTATTTTATCGACTCGCGGCAGGGTCTGGGTGCCATAGGCAAGGCCCGCAACCGCCTGAGCCCCGCCCAAGGTAAAGACACGATCGGCGCCAGCCAAATGCAAAGCCGCTAGCACCATATCGTTGCGTTGTCCGTTGGGAGTGGGTGATACCACGATGACTTCCTGCACCCCGGCAACTTTTGCGGGAATCAATGTCATCAAGACACTCGAGGGATACGCCGCCTGACCGCCGGGCACGTAAACACCTACTCGGTCTAGCGGCTGAATCTTCTGGCCCAGTTCACAACCCAATTCGTCGGTGAACGACCAAGAGGTCTCGCGCTGGTGTTCATGGAATCGGCGAATACGTTCAGCCGCCGCAGACAGAGCTTGCTGAGCCTCCGCATCGATCCGCGACCAAGCGCTCGCCAGCTCATCTTGGGTAATCTCCAGTTCAGCCATGTCATCGGCTGCCACCCCATCGAATCGCTTGGTAAGCGCCAGCAGACAGGCATCGCCCTCCGTGCGAACCTGGCGAATAATCTCGGCTACCGCCACATCTATTTCACTGTCGACACCCAAATCCCATGCGAGCAAGCGCTCAAGCTGATTGGCGAAGTCCGCAGTTGTGGCATCTAGATTCCTCACGACTGTCAACCCTGAGCTACGGAGGCATTTTCAGATACCGCACGTTCCAACTGTTGAATCAGTGTCTGCACTTGGTCGAACTTGGTCTTCATAGACGCACGGTTCACAATCAGTCGAGTGCTGATATCACATATGGTTTCTCGGGCTTCCAGCCCATTGGCCTTCAGGGTATTGCCTGTATCCACAATATCCACAATGCAATCCGCCAAGCCCAGCAGCGGGGCGATCTCTAGGGCCCCGGACAATTTAACCAAGGACACCTGCTTGCTTTGGCCTTGGTAGTACCTGCGGGCGATGTTGACGAACTTTGATGCCACGCGAATTCCCTGCTCCGGCTCAGGCACGCCGACGGGCCCCGCAGTCATCATTCGACACGCGCCTATTTTTAAATCCAGACGTTCATAGAACGTCATATTTTCACCGTATTCCAGAATCGTATCTTTACCGGTTATGCCAACATCGGCGACACCGTTTTCTACATAAGTTGGAACATCAGCTGAGCGGGCGACAATGATTTTATGGCCGCCGGTAACGCTGTCGAAGATCAACTTGCGCGATTTCTTTGGGTCATCTGACGGCTGAATTTGACATGCCGCAAGGAGCGGCAAGCATTCTTCAAAAATACGCCCTTTGTTCAGGGCTATGACCAATCCCATGAATAGTTCAACCTTAATTACGATTAGCGAGTGTGGGTGAGCAATACAGGCTCACTCAGCGGCGGTGTTTCTTGCGCCGTGATTTAGGGCGCCACGAAAAGCAGCCCAAAGGCCGATTATATAACAACCATTAGGACACTCGGCGGACCTTGGCACCTAACTGTCCAAACTTTTCCTCGATGGTCTCATAACCGCGATCTATGTGATAAATCCTGTCAATCGTGGTTGTCCCTGATGCAGCTAACGCCGCCAGCACCAAGCTGGAAGACGCTCTTAAGTCTGTGGCCATTACTGGCGCAGCGCGCAGTTCCTCGACCCCGTGCACGACGGCCATGGACTGTCCGTGCAATTCGATGTTCGCACCCAGCCGCTTCATCTCATGCACATGCATAAACCGGTTTTCAAAAATGTTCTCTGTAATAGTCGAGGTGCCTTCCGCTAGCGCATTTAGCGTCATGAACTGCGCCTGCATATCCGTCGGAAAGCCCGGATAGGGCGAGGTCTCAATATCCACTGCCTTGGCCCGCCGTCCGCCCATGTCCAGCTCAATCCAATCTTCGCCTTGGGTGATTTCCGCACCTGCCTGCTGCAACTTGTCTAAGACTGCGCCGAGCGTTTTCGGGCTAACGTCACGTAAGCGTATGCGCCCACCCGTCACCGCTGCGGCCACAAGGTAGGTGCCGGCTTCAACGCGATCCGGCATCACCCGATGCAACCCACCGTGAAGTTGCCCAACGCCCTGTATTTCAATGGTCGCCGTACCGTGGCCACTAACCTTGGCGCCCAGCGCGTTCAGAAATTCACCTAGATCAACGATTTCTGGCTCACAGGCAGCGTTAAATAACGTCGTGGTACCGGCAGCAAGGGTTGCGGCCATCATTAAATTTTGTGTGCCGCCAACCGTCACTATGTCCATATGTATGTCGCAGCCCACCAACCGCCCGTCGGTACGCGCACGCACGTATCCATCAGTGACCTCTATTTCGGCACCCATGGCCTGTAAACCCTTGAGATGTTGGTCGACGGGCCTAGAGCCAATCGCACATCCACCTGGCAGAGAAACCTCTGCCTCACCAAAACGCGCCAACAACGGACCGAGAACCAAAAAAGAGGCGCGCATGGTCTTCACCAATTCATACGGTGCACAAAAACTGCTGAGGTTCTGCGCTGTGATTTCGACCTGCATTTGCTCGTCTAGAGAAACACCAACGCCCAAGCACGCCAACAACTCAATCATGGTCGTAACGTCGTGCAGGTGAGGAGAATTCGAAATTTTCACCGGCTCTGCTGTCAGAAGAGATCCCGCAAAAATGGGCAAGGCAGCATTTTTGGCGCCGCTGACTCGAATCTGACCGTTCAGGGGCGTTCCGCCCTGTATCTGAAGTTTATCCATTTATCCGAATACTCAGGGGGTCTCTGCCTTTATCGACACCGCGTGCAGGCTGCCGCTGGCAATCAAATCCTCAATGCATGCATACACCGCCTGTTGTTTCTTGACGCGACTCATTCCCTCAAAATACTCACTGACCACGTGGATAGCGGCGCGGTTGCCGTCCACCTCCACCGTAACTTGCGCATCCGGGATAGCCTGAGCGACTCTATTTTTTACATCATCCTGCATGTCATTCACTGCCTGTTTTGCGGTGTTTACGGCATTGTTCCCAGTGCCTTTTGCATTGGGGCTTAACGTCTGCCCTGTGGCTGGGCTATCTTACGCCATTAACGCTGGCGCGACACCGAACATTGTTGCCTTTAAGGTAACGACCTAGCTTGGCTCTTTCGGGTTATGCGACTACAGTGCGGTCACCTGAATTTTCACGCTTTGCTGCCGCTGCCTCCGACGTTTCTGCGGCGGCGAAACTTGCTATAAAGCAACGACGTAAACTCCCGTGACGCTTGGATGCAGCTTTTGTTCTCTGTTTCCATCCAGGCTGACATACGACAAAGGACATACCCGCATGTGGGTCAATTTGCTCTTAATGGCTTTCGGCTTTGCCGCACTGATCTGGAGCGCCGATAAGTTTTTATCTGGTGCGGCTGCTACCGCGACCAACCTAGGTGTTTCCAACATCGTGATCGGTTTGACCGTGGTGTCCCTGGGCACCTCGGCACCTGAAATTGTTGTGGCGCTCATTGCTGCCCTTGAGGGAAACGCGGTTTTGGCAATCGGTAATGCCATCGGCTCCAACATCGCCAACATCGGACTGGTATTGGGTATTACGGCAGTGGTTATGCCCCTGCCCTTTTCGCGCAACGTTAGACGAAGAGAACTGCCTTGGCTGTTAGGCGCAACCGTGTTGGCGATTATTTTGATGTTCGATCGTGAACTCGGCACCTTTGACAGCATTTTATTGCTTATGGGACTGGCCTACATTTTGTGGCAGCTCTTGCGCTCGGAGAAAGAGGCCGGCTCCGGGGAAAACACGCTGGCAAGTGAGCTAGACGAACTTCCCGAAATGCGCCAAGCCGTCGCCGTGTTTTGGCTAGTCACAGGACTGCTTGTCTTGCTTGCAGCGGCGCAACTGCTCGTTTACGCCGCGACCGAAATCGCCATCGAACTCGGCATTAGCAGCATGATCATCGGCTTAACCATCGTTGCCGTGGGTACCAGCTTGCCAGAGTTAGCCGCCACGGTAGGATCCGCTCTCAAAGGCCAGCCTGATATCGCCATCGGCAATATCGTGGGCTCAAACATTTTGAACATTCTCGCGGTTCTCGCGGTTCCGGGCTTGATCACTACCACGCCTTTGGACTTTTCGGCGTTGTGGCGTGACAGCGGCATGATGCTGGCATTGACGTTGATGCTCGCGCTGTTCGCCTATGGTTTGAATTCCCGCGCGGTGATCACACGCTTTGAAGGCATCGTGATGCTGCTCGCATGGATCGGCTACAACACCTTGCTGGCACAGCAGGCCTAGTCATGCAAGAGGACCAAAAAATGCTCCGAGAACTCGCCGGCAATGTTCGCGGCATCGTTTTAGACGTCGACGGCGTGCTCACCGACGGCAAGATCATTTACAGCTCTGATGGCTCGGAACAAAAACACTTCCATGTTCAGGACGGCAGCAGTCTTAAACTATTGAGTTCTCAGGGTATCGCCTTGGCCATTGTCACAGGTCGAAATTCATCAGTGGTGCAGCGTCGCGCCGACGAGCTAGGCATCACCTACATAAGCCAAGGCACCGATAACAAAGCTGCCGCGTTAGATCAGTTGATCGGCGAAGGATTCCCCGATGCCAACCTATGCGCTATTGGCGACGACGTTCAGGACTTTCAGTTGTTCAATCATGCAGCTGTGACCTTGATGGCCACGGTACCCAACGCGCATCCCGCCGTCCTGGCCAAAGCGCAGTTTGTAACCCAACGACGCGGCGGAGACGGCGTTATGGTAGAGCTCAGTGAATTGATCCTGCGGGCTCAGGGTCGCTGGCCCTTTGATTGAAAAAACCGCAACGCCAATAACACGACATGCCAAATTTGAACTCTTTGCCCAAAATGACATCTGCTTTTTTCTTACAAGGCTGGCGCGGATTGGTATTGGCTGCGTTGTTAATCGCCGCTGTTTTGCTGTTCGCCCCGAGATTCTCGGATCAACAGCATGCGCCGAAGCTGGCCCTTAGTAGTGAACAGCAGGAGGTTCTTGCCCTGCAGCCGAAGAGCACAGCATCAGGCATTACTTGGCAGGTGTTTTCCCAGAGCGGCCAGTTGAGCTATTCGATTGGCGCAATCAAGCTGCAGCAATTTGCGCATCAAAACTACGCAGCTATCGTTGGCCCCTCGATACAAATCCAAGACCAGCAGCTTCGACCGTGGCAGATCAGCGCCGCCCAAGGAAATGTGTCTCAAGGCAGCCCTGAGTCTGACAGCGGCGACCAAATCGAATTGTTCGACCATGTACGGGTAAGTCAAAATCAAGATCAAAGCGCTCTTGGCGGACTAAGCATTGAAACCTCTCAGCTAAGTATTTACCCAAACCGCAAACGGGCTTTTACCGAGCAGACGGTGGTGGTGAGACACCCAAGATTCATAACCCGCAGCAATGGCCTTGACCTTGACCTCCAGACAGGCACTGTGCGATTCACTGAGGGCAATGTAACTCGAGTTGTCAGCAAACTCTTTCTTCACAACCATTCCGAGGATTCGTAGTGTGAGCACCCACCACCAAATTCACAGGCACTTAGCTTTGGCGCTATGCTTGGTTGGGACACTGTCATTCGCTTCGTTGGGTCATGCGGAACTGGCGGCAGCAACTGCCGGAGAACTCACCATCGAAGGAGACAACGCCGTCTTTTTGCAAGAAGCGAACAGAATCGAGTATTCAGGCAATGTCGTCGCATTCATGGACGGTATGCGAATCACAGGCGACAAGGTTGCCGTTCAAATGAACGACGATCGCATTGCTCGAATCACCACCAACGGCAACCCGGCGAACTTTTATCAAAATACTCCCGACAGCGACGAAACAACAACGGCCAGCGCTAACACCATCGTTTTTCTGCCACAAACGTCGATTCTTGAGCTAAGTGGTGCAGCGGCTCTGCGCCAAGCAGGCAACACGGTGAACAGCGCCAACATTCGGTATGACCTGGCCCTTGGTAAGCTCGTTGCCAACGGCAACGAGACGACTACTGAACGAGTTCGTATGCAACTCACACTACCCTCTCAATCAGCGACCCAAAGCGGAGCCAAGCCTTGACTCTTGCTGCTGAAAAACTGAGAAAAAGCTATGCGGGAAATCGCGTCGTCGAGGATGTATCACTGAAGATCGAGCCGGGCGAGATCGTTGGCTTGCTCGGCCCCAATGGCGCAGGCAAAACCACATGCTTCTACATGCTGGTGGGTTTGGTTAAGGCCGATTCCGGTGAGGTGCTTCTTGACGCACAAACGCTGACAAATGCGCCAATGCATGACCGGGCAGCCAGGGGTATCGGCTACTTACCGCAGGAAGCGAGCGTTTTTCGAACGCTGTCTACTGAGGCCAATATCATGGCCATGCTGGAGCTCAATCCCAATCTCGACCAAAGCGCGCGGCACACAAGGCTGGAGATTCTGCTGGAAGAGTTTGGCCTCTTCGATGTTCGGCATAGCTTGGGGCAGAGCCTGAGCGGCGGTGAAAGACGCCGTTTAGAAATTGCGCGAGCCTTGGCCAGCGATCCCAAATACATGTTGCTAGATGAACCCTTTGCGGGCGTGGACCCGGTTTCGGTCGCTGACATTAAAAAGGAAATCTCGGGGCTCGCCGCCCGGGGAATCGGCATTTTGATTACGGACCATAACGTCCGGGAAACCCTCGACATCTGCCAACGGGCGTACATCGTGCACCAAGGCCAAGTCATTGCGCAGGGCTCGCCGCAGGATGTGCTGGCAAATACAACAGTCCAGCATGTTTATCTTGGCAAGGATTTTGCTTAACCTTCGCCTATTGTTTCCCATGCGGCGACGTCCCAGCTCGATGGCTGGTTCTCAAAGCCGAAAACAACGTTGACCTTTCACTACGATAGCCGCGAAACACCAAGGAAAAGTAAGGTTTGTCGCAACAATCCAGTCATCTCGGTATCAGCGAACCATGACGCCCATAATCTGTAATCGCAGCGGCCGTTTCTCGCCATGAAGCAAAGCCTGTCGATAAAGCTTGGGCAACAGCTCAAGATGACCCCCCAACTGCAGCAAGCCATCAGACTGCTGCAGCTCAGCGCCCTAGAGCTTGAACAAGAAATTCAAAGCAGTATCGATAGCAATCCAATGCTGGAAGCCGAGGACGACTTCGGAGAGGCCGGCGACGTTGACGGCAGCGATCTCTCTGACGCTGCACAGGAACAAACGACCGATTTCGACGATTCAGCAGAGTTTGAAACCAGCGATATAGACAGCTTTGGCGACAGCACACAAGACGATCCCGATAACCAACTGTTAGCGCAGGATCAAGCCGACGAAATGATATCCGTCAGTGACAACGATATATCCATCGACGGTTTAGGGGAAT
>JAYNPH010000041.1:17155-18933 GCA_038113685.1 Gammaproteobacteria bacterium | reverse complement strand
TGTCGGAAATTTGCGCGACACCCAGTTTCGCGGCAACTCGCGGCAAGAAACTGCGTCCATTAGCGGTGTGAGCGGCCAACACATGACTATACGGCGCGGCTACTTCTGCCACCAAATCACCTAAATTTTCAGCCAGTTGATGCTCATACGCCGGGTTGTCGGCTACCAGTACCTTGTTGACACCGGCAACGGCGGCCACCTGACTCGCTACACCGTCCACGCCACTGCCAGCCACCAATACATCAATATCGCCGCCGATGGCTTGCGCCGCGGCGATGGTTACTAGAGTCGCGCTCTTGTTTTCGCTGTTATCGTGTTCTGCAACCACTAATATGCTCATGAGATCACCTTCGCTTCGTTCTTGAGTTTATCGACCAGTTGTTCAACGGATTCGACCTTGATACCAGCAGCCCGCTCTGCCGGGGCCTCTACCTTCAGCACCTCTACGGTGGGGGTCATATCCACACCAAGTTCATCAGGGGTTAAAACGTCTAACGGCTTTTTCTTTGCCTTCATAATATTTGGCAAAGACGCGTATCGCGGCTCGTTCAGGCGTAGATCAGTGGTGACAACCGCAGGCAGATTTACCGAAATGGTCTGCATACCGCCGTCGATTTCCCGCAGCACTTCAGCCTTACCGTCTGCAACCTTTACCTCAGAGGCAAAGGTCGCTTGAGGCATCCCGGTTAACGCCGCGAACATTTGACCGGTTTGGCTGTTATCGCCATCGATACTTTGCTTACCGAAAATTACCATGCCGGCCTGCTCGCGTTCTTGAACCGCAACTAGGGCTCTAGCGATGGCCAGAGGCTGAGCTTCAACGTCAGTCTCGACTAAGATCGCTCTATCGGCACCCAGCGCTAGGCAGGTGCGCAGTTGCTCCTGACAGGCCGTGCCGCCAACCGCAACGGCGACAACTTCTTCCGCGACGCCAGCCTCTTTCATGCGAACGGCTTCTTCGATGCCGATTTCACAAAATGGATTCACAGACATTTTAACGTTGCTGAGATCAACGCCAGTGTTATCGGGCTTTACACGTACTTTGACGTTGTAATCAACCACTCGTTTGACCGGTACAATAACCTTCATTGAATTTGAGTCCTCATTTGTTGGCTCGGACGTTTGGGCCGTTTGCCGCCGTCCTTGGAGCATTGCACGACGTGGTGCTCATCGCCTTATCCTTGTCCGGCATAAGGTTCGCCGCCACCTCGTCTTTTCACCCGACTAAAAACCGACGTTACGATGCAGCATTTGCCGCAACATTGCAGCGAAATGTCGTGCATTTGGGTAAGTTTCTAGCGTCTTGCTGAAGCATTCTGCGTTACGTACCTACGAAAGGCGGGTGACGAAAGCACGCAAACCGATTAACCTGCCGCCTGCGCGCCCACGCTGTCCTCAGCAAGAGGGCGACGCATTGTCCCTATGCCCTAGGCATAGGTCAAGACATCACCGATTGCGATATACGCCAGTCAAGGTTCTGACGACCGCGACATCGCAGTTCACAGACACATTACTGAAGATAGAGGATTGCAATGGAGCAACAAGTAGAACGCGAATCCATGGAATTTGACGTTGTGATTGTTGGCGGTGGACCAGCTGGTCTTGGGGCCGCCTGCCGCCTTATGCAGCTGGGCGAAAAAAACGGTCAAGAGCTGTCCGTTTGCCTGGTGGAAAAAGGCTCAGAAATCGGTGCACATATTTTATCCGGTGCGATTTTTGAACCGACAGCCCTAAATGAGCTGTTCCCTGACTGGCAGGAACGCGGAGCCCCGCTGAAC
>JAYNPH010000041.1:16513-17145 GCA_038113685.1 Gammaproteobacteria bacterium | reverse complement strand
ATTACATGGTCAACGACACCAATCGAATCAAAGTGCCCAGCTTCTTTGTGCCCAGCGATGCCCATAACGAAGGCAATCACGCCATCAGCCTTGCCAATTTGTGCCGATGGCTGGGTGAGCAGGCGGAAAACATGGGCGTAAACATTTTCCCTGGCTTTGCCGCTTCCGAAATTCTCTACGATGAGAATGGCGCGGTTCGTGGTGTCGCCACCGGCGACATGGGCATCAGTAAGGAAGGTGAGCAAAAAGGCAGCTACACCCCCGGCTACGAACTGCTCGGCAAGTACACGATCTTCTCCGAGGGCTGCCGAGGTCACTTGGGCAAGCAGCTGATTAACAAGTTTGAACTCAATGCCGATAGCGGCACTCAGCACTACGGCATTGGCATCAAAGAGCTTTGGACCGTCGATCCATCCAAACACAAGCCCGGCAAAGTCATGCACAGCATTGGTTGGCCTCTCAACCACATGCCCGGCGGTGCCACTGGTGGTTCCTTCCTTTATCACCTGCCAGACAACCAAGTGTCCTTGGGCCTGATCATCGACTTGAGCTACAAAAATCCGCATTTGTCACCCTTTGATGAAATGCAGCGCTGGAAGCATCATCCGCTGATAGCCGACATGCTGGAAGGT
>JAYNPH010000041.1:6463-16503 GCA_038113685.1 Gammaproteobacteria bacterium | reverse complement strand
TCGCTGAGGTGTTAGAAGGCGGTGAGCGCGTCTCTTATGGTGCTCGGGCCATCTCCAAGGGCGGCCTGCAGGCGCTGCCAAAACTGACAGTACCCGGCGCGTTGATCGCTGGCGACGACGCGGGCTTCCTGAACGTACTTAAAATTAAGGGCAGCCATACGGCCATGAAGTCTGGCATGTTGGCAGCAGAAGCCGCATTCGATGAACTCAGCCAAGGCCACGCCCACACCGAAGCCACGACATTCCAAACGCGATTCGAGAATTCTTGGCTGTATGATGAGCTACACCGCTCGCGCAACGTCGGCCCGGCGCTGCACAAACTGGGTATTTTGGGTGGTTCGGGCTACGCTTTTGCCGATCAGTATTTCGCCGGCAATCAGCCATGGACGCTGACGGATCCAACCCCGGATCACGCTACCTTAAAGCCTGCTGCGTCGAGTAAACCCATCGATTACCCCAAACCCGACGGAGTTCTGTCCTTCGATAAGTTATCTTCGGTGTTTTTATCCAACACTAACCACGAGGAAGATCAGCCCTGTCACCTCACGCTGAAGGATGCCAGCGTGCCGATCCAGGAAAATCTGCCCAAATACGCGGAGCCGGCCCAGCGCTACTGCCCTGCGGGGGTATACGAAATCGTAGAAGAGAGCGATGGTCCGCGCTTTCAGATCAACGCGCAAAACTGCGTGCACTGTAAAACCTGCGATATCAAAGATCCGTCGCAAAACATCACATGGGTGGTGCCAGAGGGCGCTGGTGGCCCGAACTATCCCAACATGTAAGGCGCGCTCGATGAACAAAGGGCTGTCTTCCCAACGTGGGAATGACGGCCTTTTGGGTCGCGCTAAGTCACGGACCCCAGGTTGAAGCTCTCGCCGTTGCTACGAACCATCAAGTCATCCCCCTCCAGTTCCCCTTCTTCTACTAGTCGATAGAAGACACTACGCTGAATTCTTGCCTCCAGAGCGTCGCGCACATGCAGGAAGGGCCGCCCGTCCCGCATGGTTATGGGATGCTCAGCTCCGGCAATGACGTAATCGCCCACGTTGGTGCTGAACAGCATCTGTTTAGCCGCACCCGCCCCTCGTACATCTAAGTCCACGGCTATGAAAGGGACCTCGGCCACCTGGATCCGCATCTTCTCGCCCGGGGTGACCAAAAAGTACTCATCGTCTTCTCGCCGCAAAATAGTCGCAAAAAGATCCACCAAGGGTTGTCGTTCAATGCGGCTCCCTTCGTGGTACCACGCCCCTTCTTTGTCGATTCGAATATCGATGACGCCTGTATGAGCGGGCTGCCATAAGTGTACTGGTGGCAGCCGTTTACCTTGCTGTAGCCGCGTCAGGGTTTCGAATAAGTCGTCTATGTAGGACATGGAGCCTCAAGCATGTGAAAACCAGCAGCCACACGGGCTGCCAAGCGCGCAAGATTACTCTAGTTTCTGATGCTTCGTCGTGAAGATAACGATGACTTTTGTTGACCGAGCTGAGGGTCACTAACCGCCAATAAACTTCATCACCGTCACTTCACCCTGAAAATTCTCGCTTTGTTTATTCGCCAATGCCCCGAGAAGCACTTGATGCAGCGCGGCCTGGGCCTCGTCGTCCGGCAATGCCAGCAGTGCGCGTATATCCGTCGATCGCGCACTCGAAAGACAGCCGTACAAGGCGCCGTTAGAGGACAATCGTAGGCGCGTGCAGTTGCGGCAAAAGGGTTCGCTTTCGTTGGCAATGACGCCGAAGATCCCTTTCTGGGGGATTTCATAGCGGACTGCCGTAGAATCAAAGGGCGCATCGGTGCGACTAAAACTGTAACGCGAAGCGATACGCTCCAGAATATTCTCCATGGAAAAGAACTCGCGCCGATATGCCGGACTAGCCTGCAGATGTCCCATGTTCATTAACTCAATGAAGCGCAACTCAATTCCCCGCTCCAACGCATAATCCAGCAGCGGCAAAATCTGATCATCGTTAACTCGGTGCATTGGCACCATGTTAATTTTGACTTGCAGTCCTCCGGCCTGCATCAGTTCAATACCATGCAGCACCGTGTTCAAATCGCCAGACCGCGCAATGTCTTTGAAGTGCTTTCTGTCCAGAGTGTCCAAACTCACGTTAATGCGCTTCATTCCGGAATCAATAATGCTTTGGGCATAGCGAGGCAAAAGCTGACCATTGGTGGTCAAAGACACATCCGTCAATCCCAGGTCCATAATGCCCTGCAACGTAGCAGGAAACTTAGGCGACAACAGTGGCTCACCGCCGGTGATGCGGACCTTATCGATGCCAGCCGTAGCGATCAGCAAACGAGTCGCCCGCACAATTTCTTCGCCGCTTAGCTCATAGGCCGCCGCCTGCAGGCGTTTGCCGTCGGGTACGCAGTAGGTACAGGCGTAATTGCAGGCTGCGGTCAGGCTTAGGCGTAGGTTACGAAACCTGCGCCCCAGCCGATCAACGATCAAATGCTGCTGGTCGTTGGTTATTTCTTGCATATCAGTAATTCGTTAAATCCGTTTTAGCGCTGGCTTTGCGCCCTTGCCCTACGTGAGTTTGCCCAACAGCTTTTCAACAAAGGCGCTAGCCCAAAAAATACGATTGGAACCCTTAATCAATACTCGATCACCGGGACGCAGCTCTTGCAGCAACAAGTCCTGCAACTGCGAATTGGCCTCTTGAAACTGTCCATAAATTCGAGGACCCAAAGACCGCCCGAGTTCGGTGTTCTGCAGTCGATCGAGCGCTTGGTTTATTTGTTCTCCCACGAGGACGATACCATGCAGGGCTGGGGCATGGGCAAGGTGCTCTAACAGTTTCTTATGAGCATCTGCCGCTTGGTCACCGAGTTCCCGCATGTCGCCCAGCACAACGAAGCATCGCCCCTGCCCATCCCCAGAGGATTGTGATGCCGTGTTCGTCCGCGACAAAAAGGCCGCAATTGCCGCCTGCATACTGCTTGGATTGGCATTGTAGCTATCGTCCACCACTTCAATACCGCAGGCGATATGAGAGTTGCCGCGGCCGCTGGGTACGGACTCTCCGCTTAGGGCCAATCCCGGAGCGAGGTCAAAATCCAAAAGCTTCATGGCCAGCAAGCAGGCGCTTAGGGTCAAGGCACGATGGGCCCCACCGCCCGGCACTCGGGCAACGATTGGTTCGCCCAAAAGAGACAAGGACAGGCGGTCACCCTCCAAATCACGTACTCGGGCATGACTGGTCCCAGCACTGCCAAATTGGTAGCCATCAATATTCAGTTCGTCATGGACAACGCGCAAACCGTCCTTGGGCAAGGTGGAAAAAATCTGTCTTTTTTCCTCAACTAATGCCTGTCGCGAAGCAAAGTTCTCAATGTGTGCGGTTTGCACGTTCAGCAAAATAGCCAGATCGGGCCTTGCCATGGCTGTTAGCGGTGCGATTTCGCCGGGATTACTGGTGCCGATCTCGAAAACCCAAGCTGGGGCGCCCTGCCAGGCATTCGCCAAAGATAACGGCACACCAATGTGATTGTTAAAACTTCCCGGCGGCGCATAGGCCTGTAACGCTTCGGCCAAAAAACTCTTGGCCGTGGTTTTACCACTGCTTCCGGTTACGGCAACAACCGGGCCACCCAGTCGACTTCGGGCCGCGCTGCCCAGTTGCCAAAGGCCGTCGTAGGTTTCCGCAGTCTGGTATTGAGGTATGGCCACATCCTGACGTTGGGCAACTAAGGCTGCTGCCGCCCCGCGCTCTAGGGCATGGGCCAGATAGTCGTGACCGTCAGCATCGCTTCGAGCACCGGTTTTGAACTTCTCCCCCGGGTCACCGGCCAAGGCAATAAATAAGTCTCCCGTCTTGACCAAGCGGCTGTCCACGGCAACACCGGTTATCGGCGCAAGATTACCGACATCCGGCAACGGCGCGTTGTTGAGAAATGGGCCTGCGTACAGGGTTCTCAACTCTTGAGGAGACCACGTCACCTGTTTTGTTAAGTCAATTGCTGCCATTCCCCATAGTAGCCTGATTCCATGCTGGATTCGCGCACCTAGAAGCCCGCAAAACAATTTGTGAACTCTCCGGCTGTATCGACCACACCACAAGCTAACGTTTGTTTAGCTTCAGGTATGGGAATAGCGACAATATTGCTTGGGCTTATCTCTATCGTGGCGGTAAGCTCTTTGCTCCTACTGCCGGAGATTTGTATGTCGGAACATACGCCCAAAAAAGGGTTTTTCGCCCGCTGGGGCCAACGTATCACCTCCTTTCGTAATTTTGTGGTGAACGCGTTTTTTTTGCTTCTCCTTGTGGTGGTCGCCAGTGCTTTGTTCTCCGGCCCGGAGCGCCTAGAAATCACCGATGAGAGCGCGCTTTTCATCTCACCAATGGGCGTTATGGTGGAACAAGTAATCCCGCCGTCAGATTGGCGGGACATACTGTTTCGCTCGGCGGATGAAGGCCTAATCGACATCGGCGACTTGATCGAGAGCATCAACCTAGCCGCCGATGATCCGCGCATTAGTCTGATCGTGCTGAACTTCGATCAGGTTGTCGGTATATCTTCAGCCCAAGCAACACGCATTGGTCAGGCACTCAAAACTTTTCGCGGTCAAGACAAGCAAGTTTTGGCCTACACCGAATATAGTGGTCAATTTCAATATTTAGCCAACAGTTTTGCGGATAAAATTTTTCTGCACCCCATGGGCGGCGTCATGCTTTCTGGACTGGGCGGTGATCGCCTGTATTTCGCCGAGATGCTAGAAAAACTCAAGGTGAAAATGCACGTTTTCCGGGTGGGTGATTACAAATCTGCCGTCGAGCCGTTTTCGCGCAACAACATGTCACCGTCGGCCCGTCAAGACGCTCAACGATTGGTAGACGGGCTTTGGCAAACCATTATCGAGACCATTGCTGAAAACCGGGCCTTGCCTCAGGCAGATGTTCTAGCCTTTGCTAACGACTACGAGGTTTATCTGGCAAAGACGCAAGGCAACAGCGCCCAGGCCACCTTAGACCAGAAGCTGGTAGACGGGCTGATGACCGCATCGGCTTTTCGTGATTACGTTGGCGAGCAGGTAGGTTGGCAGGATCAAATGCTTAACGGCATTGATTACCGGTCTTATCTGATGTCTCAAGAGCGCGACGTCGCGTCGATGGCGGCTCCACAAGACGCAATTGTGGGCGTGTTAACGGCCCAGGGCATGATTGTGGAATCAGGCCTTGCCGGCGGCGATGCTGCAATTGCCGACGAATTGGTAGAACAAATTCGCGTGGCGCGAGACGATGCCAGCGTCAAAGCCATAGTGCTTAGAGTCGATTCGCCCGGTGGCAGTGCTTTTGCTTCAGAGCGTATTCGGGAAGAACTCGAAGCCTTTCAACTTACCGGCAGACCTGTGGTGGCGTCCTTCGGCAGTGTCGCCGCATCGGGCGGTTACTGGATTTCTACTACTGCCGACGCAATTTTTGCCGAACCGACCACGATTACGGGTTCCATCGGTATTTTCGGCCTTTTACCCAATTTTGCGGACAGCCTCGATGCCATTGGTGTCACCGCCGATGGGGTGTCCAGCGCACCGCTTGCCCGGGGTCTGAGCGTCGTCGGCGAGTTCAGCCCCCAAGCCCAAAACATTCTGCAACTTTCTGTTGAACACGGATATCGTGAATTCTTGGCCCTCGTCACACGAGGGCGACAATTGCCGCTGGCCGATGTTGAAAGCATCGCTCAAGGACGCATCTGGAGCGGTGTTGCGGCTAAAGAGATCGGTCTTGCCGATGAGATCGGCGGCCTAGATGAGGCTGTAGCTTACGCTGCGAATCTGGCGGGGCTAAGCGATTGGTCTACGCAAGACCTGCAGCCGCCCCTCGACCCTCAAAGCGCACTAATGATGGAACTGATGCAGGCAACCGCCCTCGACTCTATCGGGTTAGCAAGCCTCGACCTGACCGCAAGAGGGAGCTCTGTGCAGTTACCCTGGCGAAGTCATTGGTTCAGAGCATTAAGCGAGGATTTGAACTGGCTCAACGTTTTTAACGATCCCAGACACGTTTACGCCATGTGTCTAACCTGTAACCCATGAAAACCATCGGGGCAGCTGAACGCTGCCCGTTCATTGCGGCTGCAAATGCCACCTTCGCGGCGCGCTGAGTCAGCCCTGTTCCGGGGCGTTAATCTTGGCCCAGTAATCACGAGTCATTTGCTTCACCTCAACCCGCATGAGGAACATCCCTACCAAGTTAGGCAGGGTCATAAGGGCGACAGTCACAGCGGAGATCAGCCAAATCAGGGAAGTATCAACAATCGTTGCCGTAAAGAAGCCCAGCACATAAAGGCAACGGTAAGGCATAACCCAGCTCGTCCCCAGCAGATAGGTGACTGCCCGATCGCCGTAGTATGACCAAGCAATGGCTGTAGAGAAGGCGAAAAGCGTTAGTCCGATGGTGACCAATAACCCCCCAGATTCGCCCAAAAAGCTTTGCTGAAAGGCCTTTGCCGTCAGCGGTACTGAATGCAGCAGAGACCGACCGCTCATCTGCAAACTCCCATCGACCAAGCTGCCCTCTTCTATCACCATGAATCCGCTGTACGCCTGCCCGTTCTTTGTCACCTGAACCTGTTCGGCCACCGAGCGGTTGTGCAGCACTGTGACATTGGACAGGTCCGGTATTCCAGCTACCACCTCAAGGGTGCCGCTGAAAGAACGCACTGGATCGTTCGGCGGAGCGACCAAATCCAGGTGTGCCGACAGTTGTGCCACGTGCAGCGGGTTTTGGTCACTGTATTGACCTGCAACAATTTCGGTATCAGTCTGACTGAACGATGTGGGGTATTTTTCCTGCCAAACGCCAGACGACAAAATCACCAGTCCCGTGAGGGTGCAGATAATTAGCGTGTCGATGAAAGGCTCTAAAATCGCCACCATACCCTCGGCGACCGGCTCCTTGGTCTTGGCCGCCGCGTGTGCGATGGGTGCAGAGCCTTGTCCTGCCTCGTTGGAATACAGGCCACGATTCACCCCACGATTGAATGCATAGGCAAATGAGGCCCCGAGAAACCCGCCAGCAGCTGCCGAACCCGTAAAAGCGTAGGCAAAAACTGACGATAAGGACGGAAGTACATTATCGATATTTGAAAAAATCACAGCAAAAGCACCCACTGCGTAAAGCACGCCCATGGTGGGAACTAGGGCCGCAGAGACCGCTGCAATCCGTTTAACGCCGCCGATGATAACGAAGCCCATAAGTCCCGCGAACACGGCGCCTGATATCCAAGAAGCCACTCCGAAGGAGGTCTCAATTCCTGACGCCATATTATTGGCCTGAGGCATGTTGCCCGAGCCAAAGGAGCTAACCACGGTCGCAATCGCGAAGAAAACCGCCAGCCATTTCATACCGAGGCCGTATTCCATGTAATACATTGGGCCGCCGGCCATATAGCCTTTGTCATCCTGCTTGCGATACTTGTGGCTGATGGACACCTCAACAAACTTTGTGGTCATGCCCAGCAGCGCCGTCGCCCACATCCAAAACAAGGCAGCGGGGCCACCTAAAAAGATCGCAAAGGCCACGCCGCCAATGTTGCCGGTACCAACGGTGCCGGAAAGAGCCGTGGACAAAGCCTGAAAGTGCGAGGTGTCGCCCGGATCACTGTTGTCAGTATGACGCCCCAACAGCACCGACCACGCGTGTTTGAAAAAACGGATTTGGGGAAAGCCCAGATAGAGCGTAAACAGCAGGCCAATGCCCAACAGCGCAATGGGGAAGTAAGCTGCGCCCCCTAGCAAACTGTCCAATAAGGAAAATAGGTCGGTTATAGCAGACATGGTTTCTCCCGAGTTACTGAGCAAATAAGGCGCTGTACATCACGTCATAGAGCCGGTTTTGCTCCATCACACCACCGACGGCCTGAGCATTAACACCAATGGCAAAAGCCGCCACATCCTCTCCGCCATGGGTTTCGGCAGCCAAGGGCACCATACCAAGCTGCTGATAATCAGGGTCTTGAGTATTAACATCGCTGAGGTTTTGGGGTTGCTTTCGGTAACCCGGGCCGTTGGCGTAGCTTAAGGTGGTATAGGGCTTCCCGGTCAGGTCTAGGATCGGTTCCCCCTTGGTCATTTCCACTGTACCCAGAATCGGGTTCCCCCGGCGAGGGTAGCCGCTCATGGTCATGGTGTGGCTGTGATCCGCGGTGACGATAATCAGGGTTTGTTCAAGATTGACGTTGTCCACCACCCACTGCACTGCCTCTGACAGCGCTACGGTGTCGGCAAGCGCCCGATAGGCATTGGAGAGGTGATGGGCATGGTCGATACGTCCCGCTTCCACCAGCAAAAAGTAGCCCTGATCGTTGGCCGACAACTGTTTGATCGCCAGCGCCGTCATCTCCTGCAGCGAGGGTTCCTTGCCCGGATCCCTTGATCGGTCGGCGTCGAACTTCATATGGGAAGGCTCGAACAAACCCATTAACTGCCCGTCGACAGGCTTCGATCCACGCGCCCATTCGGCCATGGCATCCCCATGCCACGCAAATTGACGCCCGGGAGCGCCAGCCAGCCACTCTTCGATCAGATTTCTACCATCGTCTCGCATGCCCTGCTGGAACGGGTACTCAGGGTCCTTAGTCTGGCTCGGCAAAAACTCCCTGCGGCCGCCGCCGAGAATCACATCAAGGCCGTCACCATGGGGCATTTCCACCAACTGTCGAGCGATATCAGTACAACCTGCAGCTTCGGCTTCATCCGGGGTGCTGGTACTGCTTTCCCAGTTGCGGTTCGGGCTATGGGCATAGGTACCGGCCGGTGTAGCGTGGGTAATACGCGCTGTGGAGACAATGCCCGTGGCCATACCCGCCTGCTCGGCCAGCTCTGCCAGGGTGGGCAAGGTATTCTCTAGGGCGGCGGCACAATCATCCCGAGCCACAGATGCCTTTACCCCCAGCACGCCGATACGGGTTTTTTGTCCGGTCGTGATCGCCGAAATGGTGCCCGCGCTGTCCGGCACCTGAGCATCGGTATTGTAGGTTTTGATCAAGGCCAAATGGGGAAAGCGGTCAAAGGCTAGATCATGTTCCTCGCCAGTGGCGCCTTGGGCTTGGCCGGCAAAGATTCTCGCTGCGGTAACGGTGCTAATTCCCATGCCGTCGCCAAGAAAGAAGACCACGTTTTTAGCTTGGGCCAGACCACTAACCAAGATAAGAGTTGAGAGGAGGAGCGTGCTCGCAAGGAAGCTCGTGAACGGGCGCGTAGTCATTTTAAGGTTCCTGTTTTATGCCTGACGGCTCACGCTTCGTAGCGTTACGAATTCCTCGGCGGCGGTCGGATGAATACCGACAGTGGCATCAAATTGCGCCTTGGTTGCGCCAGCCACCATGGCTACGGCCAGTCCTTGCACAATTTCACCGGAATCCGGGCCTACCATGTGAATACCCAAGACTCGGTCGGTACTGCGACGCACGATCATTTTTAGCAGTGTTCGTTCATCCCGCCCGGATATGGTGTGCTTCATCGGCTTAAACTGAGATTCATAAATGTCCAAATCTCCGGCGTAATCCGCGACCGCCTCGGCTTCGGTTAGTCCGACTGTGCCGATATTGGGCTGACAAAAAACCGCAGTGGCAATGTTCTGGTAATCCATCCGGCGTTTGGGGGCGTCGGTAAATAAATTGCTCGACAGACACATAGCCTCTTCGATGGCCACTGGCGTGAGCTGAATTCTGTCGGTTACGTCGCCGATCGCGTAAATGTTTTCAACATTTGTCTGATAATCGTCGTTGATGAGAATCTGCCCGTTATCGCCTAGGGCTACCCCGGCTTCCTCCAACCCGATGCCTTGGGTTTTTGGGCTGCGCCCGGTAGCACATAACAATGTGTCAGTGGGCATGGTCGCACCACTGGTCAGATCCAGCATCAAAGAGCCATCGGCCTGCTTGTTGATCGCCGTTACCTCGGTCTCAAAAAGCAGTTCCACGCCTTTCTTTTCGATTTCGTCTTTGACGAAGCGGCGAATGGAATCGTCAAAACCCCGCAAAAACATCTCGCCGCGATAAACCAAGGTAGTTTTGGCGCCCAAACC
>JAYNPH010000041.1:511-6453 GCA_038113685.1 Gammaproteobacteria bacterium | reverse complement strand
ATTCCACCGCAATATAGCCACCGCCCACAACGGTCACAGTCTGTGGAAATTCCGGCAGATAGAAGGCCTCGTTGGAACTAATAGCGTGTTCAATACCGGGGATGTCAGGCATAACCGGCCAGCCCCCTGTGGCCACGAGGATATAGCGAGCAGTGACGGTTTCATCGCCCACCTGAACGGTATGAGGATCCAGCAAGCGCGCATGGTGGTTGTATAGCGTCACCCCAGCATCATCGAGCAAATTATTATAAATTCCGTTCAGCCTATTGATTTCTTTAGTTTTATTATCTCGTAATGTCGGCCAATCAAAGGTGCTGGGGGGCACGTCCCAGCCATAATTCTTAGCGTCCTGAAAGTCTTCGTGGAAATGCGAACCATAGACAAAGAGTTTTTTCGGCACACAGCCTACGTTGACACAGGTACCGCCAAGAAACATTGATTCGGCGACAGCGACACTCGCCCCATAGCTGGCTGACATGCGGCTGGCCCGCACGCCTCCAGATCCCGCCCCCAGAACAAACAAGTCGTAATCAAAATCCATTTTGTATTCCTAACTGCAGTCAAAGACCAAAACACAAACGTCGCCACTGTACGCACACCCTGTTCAAAGGTGCCGGCAGCCCTCGGGCTGATCCTGAACGTATCCTAGGTCAGCAAAGCCAAGTCTGAACAAGGCTCCGAAAAATAACCAGTGTTGCAGTGATCAAGACATGGGTTTACCGCTTATCCGTAGACAGCTACAGCACAAATACTGTATAAATAAACAGTATTCGAGTTTAGGCCCATCGTTATTATGTCAACCCAGTCGAACTCAGATCTGCTGAACCATCCCCTGCTCTGGCGAGGTAAAGACCTGCTGAATCGATCAGGAATTAGCCACAGCAACCCGACGCTATCAAGCGGTCATCCAGAACTGGACGGTCAACTCCAGGGTGGGGGTTGGCCCCAACAAGGTTTAGTAGACTTGCTGTTGCCTCATGCCGGTATCGGCGAGCTGCGGTTAATTTTGCCGATTTTAGAAACTCTGACTCAAACAAGCTATGTGGTGTGGATCAATCCACCCTTCGTACCCTATGCCGCCGCCTTAGATGCTTTTGGCGTCAACCCCCGCAATTTATTGGTAGTACAAACTCAAACTCACGAAGAAACCCTATGGAGTATGGAGCGTTGCTGCTTATCCGCAGGTTGTGCCGCGGTGTTGGCGTGGCCGGAAGAGCACAAGCTCAGCATCAAAGAAACTCGTCGGGTTCAGTTGGCCGCACGCAGCGGACATACGTTGGCTATATTTTTTCGCCCCATTGGTGCCGCTGCACGCTCCAGCTTAGCGGAGTTACGGCTGGCCTTGCGGCCGACAGACGATGTCGATCAACTTGCTGTCGACATCATCAAACGCAAAGGCGGCTGGCCTGTACAAAACATCCGGCTCTGCCTCGACGTTACCCGTTACCAAGCAATGGAATCTCTGCATGAACAGCTGGCTCTTTGGCAAAAGCTCGAACAAGTACGAGATCGCTCAGGAGAACAGACCAAAGAACAAGAGATAAAACAAGAAACCGCATGGGGAGCATTAGCTGCCGATGTTAACTCGGCCATTACTAACGCCGGGCTATACGCCGATTTTGTCTATGAACGTGGTCAACCCGAACGCGACACCCTACCCATCAAACCCTTAGGCGGTCTGCATTAGCCTTAAAGCAAGGAAACCCTGCACGCCGAAACAGCCAACAGCGACAAAGCACTCGTTTCATCATGTCATCAAACCCAGCCCATACAGCCAAAACAGTCAAACTCGGCAACAAAGAGCTTCCGGCAAAAGCCGCTCCACAAGACGGTAGCCAATGGCTTGCGCTGTATTTCCCTGCTCTGGCCCTGGACGTTTTTCGCCTGCAGGGCCTACCCGACTCACAACCCCAAGTGGTCATAGATGAACAACGTGTTAGTCATATTAATCCAGCAGCGGAAGCTGCCGGTATTTTGCCCGGCTGCACCTTGGCAACGGCCTACAGCATCAGCTGCGACTTGGATTACTTCGAACGCGACATACAGCTGGAACAAGCGCATCTGGCTGATCTCGCCCAAGCCCTGTACCGCTACAGCAGCATGGTCAGCCTAGAGGCACCGGACTGTATCGTGCTGGAAATTCGAGCCAGCCGCATGCTTTGGGGTGACGATGATGTTATTAGCCAAAACGCTTTAACCCTCTGTAAAGACATGGGGTATATGGCCATCGCGCGATGCGCAACCACCCCCAAGGCAGCTATCGCCCTAGCTCGGGGACAAAAAAAACGACTGTTCGATGTCCCTCTGTATGTCCTTGAGCTTCTGGATCAGGGCTTTAGTCAACGTAACTTAGAACGCCTGAGCAATATGGGTATCTATACCCTAGGGCAGCTCGTCCAATTACCCCGTTCCGGGTTAGGAAAAAGATTGGGTCAGCGCCTGACGCAATACATTGGGCGTCTACAGGGTGAACTGCCGGATCCTCGGCGACATATCCGTCCGGCAAGTCACTTTTGTCGCCAGCAGCACCTGCTCAAGCCCATCAACAGCAAAGGCGTGCTGCTGATGGGCCCCATGCCGCACTTGGCTAAGCAGTTGGAACACTGGCTGATAGCCCACCAGCAGGGATGCACTGCTTTGCGTTGGCATTTTGCGCCATTCAAAGGCCCGGCGACGGAACTGTCGATACGTTTTGGCAAGGGACGCCAGCGCCATCAAGACATCTTAAAGCTTAGTGCTCTTAAGCTTGAAGGCACCGAACTGCCGGCGGAAGTGCTATCCATCAAACTAGAAATAATGCTGGCTCAGCCGTGGTTAAATGACAATCAAGACCTGTTTGGCAGCACGGCAAGTGTCACCTTGGCGGTTAGTGAACTGGTAGACGAGTTGACCAGCCGCTTAGGCGCAAATTCCTGCTTCAGCTTACAATTCAAACCTCAACATAGCCCGGAGCGGGCTTGGCAGACCAGTACAGGGGTGTCTGAACAAGCTCACGCCTCACCTGAGGCGGATCCTGTCGCTACCAGCATACGCAGCGGCGCGTTACTGCCGGGGCAACGGCCTCTATGGCTGTTGCAGAAACCCCAGCGGGTATCAGCCCAGCATTTGCAATTACTGCAGGGACCCGAGCGTCTAACCCGGTCACAGGCCTTGGCGAATCCTGCCGGCACACATAGCTGGCATTATCGAGACTATTACGTTGCGCGGCATGTTCAGGGGGCACTGTGCTGGGCGTATCAAACCGGCCAGACGGGGGCTGAGTCGGGGCAGGCCGGCGCTTGGTATCTGCACGGATACTTTGCTTGATATGAGTCTGGATAACCCTCAGCAACGGCACCGAACACCCTCGGTCTCTATCCAAATACGCGACCAAGCGCCCCTATATCTGGGTAAACCCGATCGCCATATCCTGCCCATCCCCTACGCAGAACTTCATTGCATCAGTAATTACAGCTTTTTACGTGGTGCCTCTCATCCAGAAGAACTGGTCCAACAAGCCAGTGACTTGGGTTACCAGGCCATCGCTATTACAGATGAGTGCAGTTATTCCGGCTTGGTCAAGGCCCATAAAACGGCCAAGGCCTGCGGGATCAAGCTGATTTGCGGCGCAGAGTTTATTTTACAAGATCTGCATCCAGATCATAAGAACGCACCCCCTTCACGTTTGATTTTGCTGGCTAAAACTCGCCACTCCTACGGTCAAATATCTAGCCTTATCAGCAAGTTACGAAGAAGATCCGAAAAAGGTTCTTATTATCTAGCCGGAGCCGATTTACAGGTAGGCTTAAGCGATTGCCTAGCAATTTGGGTATGCGAGGGCCAACCCATTGAACAACTTAAGATCATTGGCACTGAGCTTAAAACTCTGCTGCCCCACCTATGGATTGGTCTTGGCCTCTTTCACGACGGTCAAGATTTAAGCAAAACTGCTAATGCCCTTACGCTTTCAACCACCTTGCGCCTGCCTATCGTGGCGGTGAACGACGTACACACACACATCCCTCAGCGCCAGCCGCTGCAAGACGTGGTGACTGCCATTCGCCTAAAGACCAATGTTCAAGAACTTGGTTATCAAGGCTTTTGCAACGCCGAACGCACCTTGCGGCCCATTAACACCCTGCAGCAGCTCTACCCTGAAGAAATGCTCAGGCAAACTACCGTTATTGCCGCTCAATGCGAGTTCAATATGGATGAGCTGCGATATCAGTATCCCGAAGATCTGGTCCCCCCTCACCTAACGCCTAGCGCCTATCTGCGCCAGCTGACCTATGACGGCGCTCAAGAACGCTGGCCGCACGGCATTCCCGAAGATACGGTGACGCTGATTGAAAAAGAACTCGAGCTAATTGCTCAGCTCCGCTATGAGCACTATTTTTTGACCGTACAAGACATTGTGCAATTCGCCCGCAGCCAACGTATTTTGTGTCAGGGTCGCGGTTCTGCGGCAAATTCCGCCGTGTGCTACTGCCTGTTCATTACCGAAGTTGATCCCGCGCGCATGCATCTGCTATTCGAGCGCTTTGTATCCATGGAGCGTCAAGAACCCCCAGATATCGACGTAGACTTTGAACACGAACGCCGCGAAGAGGTAATTCAGTACATTTATAAACGCTACGGGCGCGATCGTGCGGCTCTAGCCGCCACCTTGATCACCTACCGTCCTCGCAGCGCGATTCGAGATGTGGGTAAGGCTGTTGGCCTTGATCCGGGTGTTCTGGATTTGCTCTCGAAGTCCTTAGCTTGGTGGGATAAAAAAGACGTCCTGGATGAACGGTTGCGCGGTATTGGCCTAGACCCCCAAAGCCCGCAGACTCAACAATTTCTGCATTTTTTTGAGGCCATTTTAGGGTTTCCCCGACACCTGTCCCAGCATGTAGGCGGCTTCGTGATTTCTGCTGGCCCCTTGGCACAGTTGGTACCGGTTGAAAATGCCAGCATGCCGGATCGAACCGTAATTCAGTGGGATAAAGAAGACTTAGAAACCCTGGGCCTGCTGAAAATTGACGTGCTCGCTCTAGGTATGCTGACAGCAATTCGCAAAGCCTTAGCGTTGGCCCAGTTCAATACGCCTGAGGCCCCGCCCCTGACCATTCAGGACATTCCAGCAGAAGACCCAGACACTTATGCCATGCTCCAGCGGGGTGATAGCGTGGGGGTGTTTCAGGTGGAGTCTCGCGCGCAGATGGCCATGCTGCCAAGGCTCAAACCCCATAATTTTTACGACTTGGTGATTGAGGTGGCCATTGTGCGCCCCGGACCCATCCAAGGCGACATGGTACATCCCTACCTGCGGCGCCGGCAGGGCCTAGAACCTGTTAGCTATGCCAGTCCCGGTGTAAGGCAGGTATTGGAGCGCACATTAGGCATCCCTATTTTTCAGGAGCAAGTCATCGAACTGGCCATGGTCGCTGCAGGATTCAGCGCCGGAGAAGCCGACCAACTCCGGCGCGCCATGGCAGCATGGAAAAAACGCGGGGGGTTGGAGCATTTTGAGGCGAAGCTGGTCAATGGCATGCGTGAACGGGGCCATAGCCAGGAGTTTGCTGAGCGGATTTTTAATCAAATGAAAGGGTTTGGAGAGTACGGCTTCCCGGAATCCCATGCTGCCAGCTTCGCGTTGCTGGTATACATCTCGGCTTGGCTAAAATGCCATCGCCCCAGTGCATTCTACTGCGGATTGCTCAATGCGCTGCCTATGGGCTTCTATTCCCCATCCCAACTGGTGCAGGACGCCCAACGCCACGGCGTCGAAGTGCGGCCCTTAGATGTGTGCATTAGCGCTTGGGATCATACGTTGGAGCCGCCAGCACGTACTGGCGACGAACCCGCAGTGCGCTTGGGACTGAGGATGATCAAGGGGCTAAATGCTGAAGCGGCGGAACGCATTACCCGGGCACGACTACGACAACCCTTTACCAATGCCCACGAATTAGCTCGGAAAG
>JAYNPH010000041.1:0-501 GCA_038113685.1 Gammaproteobacteria bacterium | reverse complement strand
AATTGAGTTTTTTAGCGCGCTCGGGCGCCCTCTACCAACTGGCCGGGCATCGCCATCAAGCCCATTGGGATGTCACTGGCATTGCCGCCCCGCTGCCCTTAGAACAACAAAGGAACTCGTCATCGCATCGGCTGGCGGCTGACCCAAAACCACTGGATGCCGCTCTGTTGAGCGCCCCTTCGGTAACTGAAGACATGTTCAACGATTACCGTTATACCGGACTCACGCTGGGGCCCCATCCCATGACGTTGCTGCGTGAACACCCAGAACTACGGGGGTTTAAGCGGGCTACTGATTTGGAACATTGCCGCACCGGACAAATGATTCGCATTGCCGGGGTCGTCACCGGAAGGCAGCGCCCGGGTACCGCCAGCGGTGTGGTCTTTCTGACGCTGGAAGACGAAACCGGCAACACCAACATGGTGATTTGGGCTACGGTCATGGAGCGCTTTCGCGCCGTGCTGCTGCAGGGCCAACTGTTGAAATTTAAAGGCGTTGTGG
>JAYNPH010000040.1:0-5654 GCA_038113685.1 Gammaproteobacteria bacterium | reverse complement strand
CCTCGGTACTGTGTACCGATGAGGCCATCGCCGTAACCAGCGCTCTGTTTCGATACGCCGGCGGCAGCGCCGTGATGCTGGATCATCCGTTACAGCGCATCCTCAGAGATCTGTACACGGCCCAATCCCACTTAATGGTCAGCGATGCTGCCTACGAGAGCTTGGGCAAGCTGCGATTGGGCCTGACTGAGGTTGCACCGTTGCGCTAGCGCGGGACAGTATTTCGCATGTCGGCGGCAAGCGCACTGGAACAACTGATTAGCGTCGATTGGGGCACCAGCAACCTGCGCGCGTCCTTGGTCCACCCACAGGGGACGATCGTTGACCAGATCGAAAGCGATCAGGGCCTGCTGAGCAAACCGACAGACTTTGCTGCCTGCTTGCGAAGTTTCATTCAACCCTGGCTGGAGCGGTCCCCACGCACCAGAACCATTCTCAGCGGCATGGTGGGCAGCCCCGGCGGTTGGATAGAGGTGCCCCACATACCCTGCCCCGCTAATCCGATGGCGCTGGCTGCCGGGGCACGAGCTATCGACGGGTTTGGCTATGGTGGCGCTTGGATTCTGCCCGGTGTTGCAGGTCAGGGCGTTGCGGGGCTGCACGATGTTATGCGCGGAGAAGAGGTGCAGTTCTTTGGTGCTCAGCAACTTTTTGCAGCCCAAGGCCGGCCCCTGCCCCAGCGCTGGTGTTTCCCCGGCACCCACAACAAGTGGATCGAGGCCGGACCAGAGATCACTCATTTTTCTACCAGCATGGTGGGTGAATTTTTCGATTTGGCTCAGGGACACTCCCTGCTCGCCCAATCG
This sequence comes from Gammaproteobacteria bacterium, assembly GCA_038113685.1. Classification (GTDB taxonomy): domain Bacteria; phylum Pseudomonadota; class Gammaproteobacteria; order Pseudomonadales; family Azotimanducaceae; genus UBA4421. Next base: position 4,848 of record JAYNPH010000040.1, on the reverse strand, counting down.
TTAACAACGCGGGATTCCAGCGAAAGCTCGAAAAACAGCGAGGCTGACTTTTTGCGCGGTGTCGCCACCAGCCAAAAAGCGGGCGGTCTGCTGCATCATGTGTTTAGCGTTCGGTCTCTTCAACTCAGCGGCGCCCACAGCAAGGCCCAAGGAGCCGCATACTTGTCGGGCATTATGATCGGCCATGACATTTGCTCTCAGGTAGCTGATCGGGACACATCCATTGGTATCGTTGCCAGCGCGAACTTAGCCAGCCGCTATCAGCTAGCACTGACAAAACTGGGCTATGATAGCGCCACCATCGATGCCCAACAGGCCACGGTAGAAGGCGCTTTGCTGGTCGCCGGGCATCTGTGATCGCCATTTTAAAATCGACCAGCCTATCCAGAGTAAAAGATGACCAAGTCCCTGCAGCGCTACCTAGACGAACTACCACTGATCGCGATTTTGCGCGGTATCACCCCGGAGGAAGCTGAACCCGTCGCCCGAGCCTTATTCTCTGCCGGTATACGCATTGTCGAAGTACCGCTGAATTCGCCTGAACCGCTGCAAAGCATCCAGCGCATTGCCGATGCGGTGGGCAACACCATGTTGGTGGGCGCGGGTACAGTGCTAAACGTTGAATCGGTACATCAGGTCAGGGACCATGGCGGCCAACTCATCGTCGCGCCCAATACCAATCACGCTGTCATCTCGGCCGCTGTCGAAGCGGGATTAAGTGCAGTCCCCGGTGCTGCCACACCCTCCGAGGTTTTCGCAGCCCTCGATGCAGGGGCGCACGGAATAAAGGCCTTTCCGGCCGAAATGATTACGCCGGCCATTCTTCGCAGTTGGCGAGCCGTGGTAGCAAGCGACATACCGTTAATTCCCGTCGGCGGGATCGACAGCACCAACATGGCCGATTACTGGTCAGCGGGCGCCAGCGGCTTTGGTTTGGGCAGTTCCCTCTACAAACCCGGCCAGAGTCTTGATGAACTCGGCATAAGGGCCACAAAACTGGTGTGGAGCCTATCCAGCGCCATGAAGGCCTGACAGACTCGCTCGCTTACCACTGCTTTCAATATTTTTTGCCAAGTGACTATCATCGCTACCGAATCAACCACCTCGCCAACCAGTGCCGGCCTCCTTGATGCACGTGCGCCCTTTACGGACGCCAGATTTACCGCCAAGGGAGAGCCTCGTGCCCGGGTCAGCCTGTCTCAACTGGACACCCTGTGGCTGAATACTGGCACCCAGTGCAATATCGCCTGCGAGAATTGCTACATAGAGTCCACGCCCAGCAACGACCGATTGGTGTATCTCACCTTGGCCGACGTTTTGGTTTTCTTGGACGAAATACAAGCCGAAGGGCTGGGAACCAAGACTATTGGTATCACCGGCGGCGAACCCTTTATGAATCCGGACATTTTGGCAATCGCGGAAGCCTGTCTGGAACGCGGCTTTGACTTGCTGATTTTAACCAACGCCATGCGCCCAATGATGCGGCCGAAAATACAGGCAGGCCTGCTGGATCTGAAGAAACGATTTGGCCGTCAGCTGGCCTTGCGGGTCTCCGTCGATCACTTTGACCCAGTGGTTCACGAAGCAGAACGAGGCCCCAGATCTTGGCAGCCCATGGTGACGGGCCTGAAGTGGCTGCAGCGCAACAACTTCGTCTTCCACATTGCAGGCCGAACACGCTGGGGCGACAGCGAGCAGGCGCTTCGCCAAGGCTTTGCCAACACCCTAGAGGAATTGGGTATCACCCTCGATAGCAACGACGCTCACGACCTCGTGCTATTTCCCGAGATTGACCCCTCGGCCCACGTGCCGGAGATCACCACCGCGTGCTGGGGCATTTTGGGCGTCAACCCCCAAGACATGATGTGCGCCTCGTCCCGCATGGTGGTGAAACACAAGGGCAACAGCGAACCATCGGTGATGGCCTGCACCCTACTGCCCTATGAGCCGGAATTTAATCTGGGCCAATCCCTGAAGGATGCGGCGGGATCGGTGGCACTAAACCATCCTAGCTGCGCCAAATTCTGCGTACTGGGCGGTGGCTCCTGCAGCAGCTAACCGCGTCGAACCGGTTATGCCCGCAGCACCCTCAGCCAGTCTAATTGCTGCTCGCTCAGAGCTTCATCCGGGGTCATCACCGCACCGGTCAGGGCCTGACGGATATCGGCAGGGGTCTCACTGCTGGGCTGCTGCAGCATCTCGGCAATGACGTTCTTAGCCTTGTCCGTCGCCTTTTGAAATGTCGCCAGAAACAGATCGACGCTCACGTGCTGAGATGGGTCATCCATCCAGCAATCGTAGTCAGTAACAACACAAATAGCGCAATAGGCCATCTGAGCTTCCCGAGCCAGAAACGCCTCGGGGACATTGGTCATGCCGACCAAGTCGCAGTTCGCCGAGTCCCGCAGAAAAAAGCTCTCGGCCCGGGTACCCAAACGCGGCCCCTCAACGCAGCCGTAGGTTTTGCCCGTATGCAGGGTTTCCCCTATGCGCTGGGCAGCCTTGGCGATATCTGCGGACAAACTTGGACAGGCAGGATTGGCGGTGGATACATGGGCAGCAACGCCGCCACCAAAGAACGAGTAGTCACGCTTGCCCCGCGTATGGTCAAAGTACTGTGACGCCAAGGCAAGCTGGCCCGGCTCCAGTTCCTGACGAAGGCTTCCGGCAGCGGAGACCCCTACTACCCGACGCGCCCCAAGGGTTTTCAGCGCAAAGATATTTGCGCGATAGTTCACCTCGCTGGGTAAATACTGATGGTTGAAACCATGCCTCGCCAAAAACAGCACGCGCTGCCCACGATAATCGCCCTGTACGATAGCCGAGGACGGAACACCAAAGGGCGTGGTGAGCTGATGCTGCTCCTCAACCTCTAGACCGTCTAACTGATACAGCCCAGAGCCACCTATAATTGCAAGCATACGTTGGTTCCAAATCCGGTTATCGACACATCTCGCCACCCGTGGGGCCAGCATACCCACCCCAACACTTTTCCATCAATGCCTGAGACTGAATCGGGCCAGCCAATGTATAATTGCGGGCTGATTTAAGCTGAGAGTCAACATGGCAGAACAACAAGCAATCCAAGACCTAGGTTTCGATCCAGATGCGCTGCGCGCTAAATACCGAGAAGAGCGGGACAAGCGGCTGCGGGCCGACGGTAACAACCAGTACTTCGAGGTAAGCGGCGATTTCTCTCACTATGTGGATGACCCCTACGTAGACGCTCCACTCAACCGGGCACCGTTAACCGACCACGTCGACGTCATTGTCGTGGGCGGCGGGTTCGGCGGACTGCTGACTGGAGCCAGACTCACCGAAGCGGGTATGGGCAAGGTGCGCATCATCGAAAAAGGCGGCGATTTTGGCGGCACTTGGTATTGGAACCGTTACCCCGGCGCGGCTTGCGATGTGGAATCCTATGTTTACCTGCCCTTGTGCGAGGAGCTGAATTTTGTTCCCAAAGAGAAATATACCCACGCGCCGGAAATTCTCGCCCACAGCCGCGCCATCGGCGAAAAATTCAATCTCTATGAGCACGCCTGCTTTCAAACCGAAGTAGAGGGTATGCGCTGGGACGAAGATGCTCAGCGCTGGACCGTCACAACCAACCGCGGCGACGCCATGACGGCCCAATACGTTTGCATGGCCAACGGCCCCCTGAACCGCCCCAAACTGCCGGGGATTAAAGGCATCGACACCTACAAGGGGCACACCTTTCATACGTCACGCTGGGACTATGCCTACACCGGCGGTGGACCGGAAGGTGGGCTCACGGGTCTTGCGGATAAACGCGTGGGAGTGATTGGCACCGGCGCCACGGCGATCCAGTGCGTGCCGCATCTGGCCAAGGGCGCCAAAGAACTCTACGTATTTCAGCGCACGCCCAGTTCCGTCGATGTGCGGGCCAACCGACCCACAGACCCAGAGTGGGCTGCCAGTCTCAAGCCGGGATGGCAGCAGGCGCGCATGGATAACTTCAACACCTTGGTATCCGGCGGTTTCGCCGACGAAGATATGGTGAACGACGGCTGGACGGAAATCATTCGCAATCTGGCCTCGATGGTTAACTTTAAAGGCCAGGGACGCCTATCACCGGCAGAAGTCGCTGAAAAAATGGAGCTAGCGGACTTTCAGAAGATGGAGCAAATCCGCGCTCGGGCCGAAGAACTGGTAGACAACCCCAACACTGCTGAGGCGCTGAAGCCTTACTATCGCCAGTTTTGCAAACGGCCCTGTTTTAATGACGAGTACCTACCGGCCTTCAACCAGCCCAACGTGCATTTGATCGATACCCAAGGTAAGGGCATTGACGAGATCACAGCAAGCGGCATCGTCGCCAATGGCGAGGCCTTTGAGCTGGACTGCATTATTTTTGCTACCGGCTTCGAAGTCGGCACCGACTATACCCGCCGCTCGGGGTACGACCTGATTGGCCGCGACGGTCTGAGCCTGAAAGAAAAATGGTCTAAGGGCATCTCCACCCTGCATGGACTGCAGACTCGGGGCTTCCCCAACTGTTTCATCATTCACACAGCCCAAGCGGGCTTTACGGTGAGCTTTCCTCACGCCATGAACGAACAGGCCAAACACATTGCCTACATTCTGGGCGAATGCAAAAAGGCCAAAGCCAATGTGGTGGAGGTTACCCAAGAGGCCGAGGACGCCTGGGTACAGGAGGTTATCGCCAAGTCTCGGCTGAGCGAGTCATTTCAGGCCGAGTGCACGCCGGGCTACTACAACAACGAGGGCCAGCCCAATCCGATAAGCGTGCAAAACGGCGCCTACGGTGCCGGCCCCACCAAGTTCTTCAAAGTCATCGACGCATGGCGGGAAGAAGGCAGCATG
>JAYNPH010000039.1:370-19456 GCA_038113685.1 Gammaproteobacteria bacterium | reverse complement strand
CTTAGAGCCTGGCGACGAACGAGACAGGATGCCCAAGCAGCGCGCCGACGACGATGGCGGGGAAATCTACAAGCTGAAACTTAACCGCTACAAATACGCTGCCGACGAACCAAGGGCGGGAGCGCCGGCAGCCTACCAGTCTTATGGTGCGTCCGTAATCGGTATGATTCTTGAGAACGCCGGCCATCCGATCTACTCCGGTGAGTTCTTCTCAAGCCAGATCACAGAAGCCTCCGACAAAGCCGACTGGGACGAAGTCATACTGGTAAGATACCGCTCGCGCCGCGACTTCCTTTCCATGGTGACGTCCGACGCCTATCAGGAAATTGCCCGGGACCGGACGTCGGGCATCGCCTACGCGAGAGTCGCTCCATCGGTGTCAACGCTCAACCTCGTTACGCCGCGCTTGGTGGTATTGATCCTGCTATTGGCGCCGGGGTTACTATTTGACTATCTGCTGAGAAGAAAAACCGCGTAACCGCCTGCAACATTGACGTAAGGCTCGGAGCAACCACAAGAGGCGGCAGCGAACAAAAATTACTTGCTGTGTTGCAGTTGCGCTAATTCATTTTAAGCTACCTAATGTTGTTGCGAGCCAACGGAGGACCCTATGGAACACGATCTTATTATTGCAGGCGGCACCATTGTTGATGGCACAGGCGCCGCACCGGTAAAGGCAGACCTTGCAGTTACCGACGGTCGAATCACGCGAATCGGTGATCTTGCGGGCAATACCGCCGCCGAGACAATTGATGCCAGCGGTAAAATTGTGACGCCGGGGTTTGTCGACCTGCACACCCACCTAGACGCCCAAATCGGTTGGGATCCAATGATGACCTCTACGTCTTATCACGGCGTGACAACCGCCATGATCGGCAACTGTGGCGTCACCTTCGCACCCTGCGGACCTAAGAATCGACGCTACCTTGCCGAGCTTATGGAATCGGTCGAGGACATTTCGGCCGATGCCATCATGGATGGCCTGCCGTGGGACTGGAATAGTTACGGTGAATACTTGGATTCCATACAGGCACTAAATCCAGCACTGAACATCGTCGGATTGGTTGGCCACAGTTCTGTTCGATACGAAGCCATGGGCGATAAATCCATGGATGAAGGCGTGCAACCTGACGATTCAGAACTCGATTACATGGTGAGAATGGTTCGGGAGTCTATGGAAGCTGGTGCGGTTGGTTTTTCGACCTCGCGGTTCCTGCAGCATAAGGTCCCGGACGGGCGTTGCACGCCCGGCACTTGGGCAGACTTGCGAGAAACCAAGGCAATTCAGGAAGCCGTCATTGCAGGCGGAGGAATCGGTTCTATGTTCCAGTCGGCCAACGATATGGCTACTCGGTTCGAGACGGAACTACAGATGTTTCGAGACGGTATGGATCTTGGTTGTCAGGTCCTGTTTTCCGGCGGCACAGGCCCCCAAGGAGACGGTGGTGTTGGTCGCTGGGCGGAATTCTTGGAGGCCGGGAATCAGAACGGCAAAAGAATCGCCAGCATTTGCCACACCCGCCCGAGCGGCGCCTTCTTCGGTCTTGCGCAACTGTCGCCCTTTACCCGCAAATCCAGTGCATGGCGCGAGTTGATGGCCTTGCCCACCATTGCCGACCGCGTAGCACACATGCAAAAAGCCGGCGTGAGAGACACCCTCGTTAAAGAAGGCATTGAGGCCGGCGACCTGAAGCAACTCGCGCAAATGCTGCATCCATTTGGTCATGGCGAACGACCAGACCTAGATTTTGATCGTAAGTGCAGCCTAGCCCAGCTAGCCGAAGCCTCGGGTCAAGACCCGGTTGAGATTTACGTGGATCGGCTGATTGCCTCTGAAGGCCGCGAGTACTTCAACCTGTGGATGTTCGGCGGCAATCTTGAAAATCAGTGGAACTACATGCGTCTACCTCATGTGGTGCCGATGTTAGGCGACGCTGGCGCCCACGTTGGTTTCTTCACCGACACAGATTCGCCAACCGTTCTTTTAAGTGAGCTAACTCGAAAGCGCGGGGTTTACACCTTAGAAGAAGCGATTCATCGAATCACCGGCAAGTCAGCTGAGATCATAGGCCTGAAAGAGCGCGGCAATTTGAAGCAAGGATGGCATGCCGACATCAACGTGATTGACTACGACAACTTATCAACCCATCACGCAGAATATGTGAATGACTTTCCTCATGGCGGCGGCCGTTTCACGGTGAAGAGCACTGGCTATGACGCCACAATAGTTGCCGGTAAAGTCGTGGTTCGAAACTGTGAACACACAGGTAATCGCCCCGGCGAGGTCATCCGCGAGTTCCGCCGAGGCTAAACAGCCCTGTGGGTCCGGACTGGCCGGACCCGCTTACCCTGCTATGACAAAATCATGAAACCAAAAGACTTCGTGCTTGAGATTTTTCGGGAAACCGATTTCCTCAATCAATCAGTGAACTGGGACGCGATCTCTGGCGAACCAACCGCCGGCCAACTGCAAGAATCCTTGTTAGCGATCAACAAAGCCTGCAGTGCCTTTCTGAACGGTCAAGATACGCAAGCTGCAACAGACAAGTTTTTACGTCGCCAGCTTGAGGAAGACGTTTACGAAGAACTCGAAATCTGGGGCAAATTTTCACCGCCGCCGCAGTTCATCAGTGAGCAGCCGGTTGCGGCTGTCCATGGCTCGGACGGCGCCGATTCAACGAAAGACCGTAAACCATAGCGGGCCTTGAGGACAGTTTTGACGGTTCTTGAGAAGCGTTAAGCACGACCATCAGCGCTCAGGCTTTACGCCCCGCTTCCGGCCGCCTACGCTCCAAGGCAAACCGCCAAAATCGGCCGAATACGATGCCCGGCTATCGCACTGACCGGACTAGGGTTTCAACATGGTCAGACTTTGCGCTGGATCATTTAGTTTTGGCAAGCAATCGACCGCGTTTGCGGACAACACCCGGGGGGAACTGTGTTAAAGAAAATAGGTTTTGGTATTGTCGCCCTGCTGCTCATCGCTATCGGATTTGTTTGGGTCAAATATGTGATCCCGCTACAGTCAGCCGCCGACAGGTTCGGCCCGGATAGCGTAGCCCGAGACTACGCCTTGCAGGACGACGGTAGAGTTACCGCGCCGACAGCCGCGCCCGCTGCTTATGCTGAATTACACGATCCCGACATGCGCCTGTATTGGGGTGAGCTGCATGTCCATACGGCAGAAAGTTTTGACGCCTTACTCTTTGGTACAACCCTTGGAATTGAAGACGCCTATCGCTTTGCCAAAGGCGAGCCTTTGACGACTCCGGGTGGTGAAGTCATGCAGCTTAGCCGTCCGCTGGATTTTGTCGCCATCACCGATCATGCAGAGGGCTTTGGCACTCGTACCCATTGTGATGACCCTAACTTATCGTTAGGCGAGCGGGGCGCGTGCTGGCTGGCCCACGAACCCAACCCAATGATTTTCCAAATTCTGGTGGGCAATGCGCGGGGCAAAGCGATGCCCGGTGATCCTTCAATGCCCGCGGGGGTTTATCAGCAAACATCTCGCACCCCCCTCCGCCCGGGGGCCTTTCCCACCTGTCGGTTCGGGGATGAGGCCTATGAGCGCTGTATCAAAACCCTCAGCACGGATTGGACTCGCTATGTGGATTTGGCTAACAAGTATTATGAGCCGGGCACGTTAACCACCCTGATCGGCTACGAATTTTCTCCCGGATTACCGGATCAGGGTAAACATCACCGCAACGTGATTTTCCGCACCAACACGGTACCCGAGCGGGCCATCTCCAGCCTAGATGTGCCCAACGCCTTGGAGCTGTGGCAGGGGCTCGAGGCTACCTGCGTCGACGACTGTGACTTCTTGACCATCCCCCACAACTCCAACAAGGCATGGGGACTGACCTATTCACGCTTCACCTGGGATGGCAAGGAATACACCGAAGCCGATTGGCGCTTGCGCCAACAGCGCGAACCGCTGGTGGAAATATTCCAAGTTAAGGGGGCACAGGAATGCGCCCTTGGTGTCGGCGCGACCGATGAAGAATGCGCTTTCGCGCAAGTGCTTGAACCATGTCAGCCCGGGCAAACCACGGGTTGCGCGTTCGCAACAGGCTTTGTGCGGCAAGGGTTGAAGGTCGGGCTAGCCCTTGAGCAGGACATGGGCTTCAACCCCATACAAACTGGCTTCATCGCAGCGACAGACAGTCACAACTCAAATCCCGGCGACGTCGAGGAGTGGGACTATGTGGGCGCCGTGGGCGCCGTTACCTCACCGGCGGCTCGTCGCCTGCGTGACTTCGCCGAAGTGCCAGCGTTTAAATCCACTTTGAAATTCCATACCTCGGGAGGTCTTGCTGCGGTGTGGGCACCTGAAAACACCCGCGAGGCCGTTTTTGATGCCCTAGCCCGACGCGAAACCTACGCAACCTCAGGCCCACGCATTGCCGTGCGCTTTTACGCCGGATGGGGCTTTGACGAAACGATTATGGAAGCCACAGAGGTAATTTCAGATTTACGAAGCAAGGGTGTACCCATGGGCGGCGTACTTTCCACTGACGCAACCGAAGGAGGCTCCCCCGCCTTTTTCGTTTGGGCAACGAAAGACCCCATGGACGCCCCCTTACAGCGAATACAAATGGTCAAGGGCTGGGTTGATGCGCAGGGAGAAACGCACGAAAAGGTCGTCGACATCGTATGCGCCGACGGATTGCGCGTTGACCCCACAACAGGCCGTTGCCCGGGCAATGGCGCTGAGGTCGACCTTGAAACCTGCAAGATTTCCACTGGATCCGGCGCTAATGAGCTGAAAACCGTGTGGCGCGATCCCCACTACGACCCAGACCAGAGCGCCTTCTACTACGCCCGGGTACTAATGAATCCAACCTGTCGCTGGTCAACCTACGACGCCATTCGGCTCGGGCGCGAGCCCGATTCCAGAGTGCCGCCGACCATTCAGGAGCGCGCTTGGTCCAGCCCGATTTGGATCAGATCTTGAGGTATTGCTCCCCGCCAAAAGACTGGTGCGGATGTTCCGCCATCAAATTTCCGCCACGGGCTGCGGCCAAGAAGCGCTGACCGCCACACCAAACATTGGGCCGCGCGACCAAATCCGCTGTTGGCTTCAATTATTCGATCCGTGCGCCCATTAAGGTCGCATAAGGCCTCGCTGCAACGGTGCAAAACCAATATAATGATAACCATTATTTAGATGGCCGGTAGTCAGATGCAGCCGTACAGCACCCTGAATGTCAAAAAAGAAGACGGTGTTGTCTGGATTACCTTCGACAACCCACCGGTCAATCTGTTGAGTCTTGAGATGATTCAAGAGATTGATGCTCTGAGCCATGAGCTTGCCCGCGATACGCAAAGCCGCGTCGCGGTCTTCCAAAGTGCGAACCCCGAGTTCTTCATCGCCCACGCGGATGTTGATCTCATTCGGCGCCTTCCCCCGACAGACTTACGACCGCTTGAACTCAATATCTACGTCGCCGCCCTTGAGCGAATACGAGCCCTGCCGATGGCGTCCATCGGCAAAATTGAAGGTATTGCCAGAGGTGGCGGAAGCGAGTTTTTGTTGTCCCTCGATATGCGATTTGCAGCAATCGGCCCAACAAAACTGGGTCAGCCCGAAGTCGCTCTGGGCATTTTCCCATCAGGTAGCGGCTCGCAAAACCTACCTCGAATACTGGGCCGTGCCAGAGCCCTAGAGGTTGCCCTTGGCTGCCATGACTTTACGGCAGAAGAGGCCGAACGCTACGGATATATCAATCGTGCCCTGCCAAGGGATCAACTGAGCGATTTTGTAGACCAACTGGCAAAGCGCATCGCCTCATTCCCCGGCGCCGCTATCGCAGCGACCAAGCGGCCTTTCGATTATCGCGACGCCACGGTCACGGGAACAGGCGGGCTTTTAGAGGAGCAACACCTGTTTAATCAAACCCGAGTGACCTCGGAAGCCCAAATCCGCATGGCAAAGTTTATGGAACTCGGCGCCCAAACTCGTGAAGGCGAGCTTAACTTGGACGCCATAATCCGAACCCTAACAGACGCGTGATTTGATCACAGACCGCGGCAGGATCTAGAGTACTTCGAACAATCCCGCAGCACCCATGCCACCACCAATGCACATGGTGCAAACCACATACTTAACGCCACGGCGCTTACCCTCAATCAGCGCGTGGGCAACCATACGAGATCCTGACATACCGTAGGGATGCCCAATGGAGATAGCCCCCCCATTGACGTTCAGATTCTCATCTGGAATTCCCAGTTTATCTCTGCAGTAAAGCACCTGTACGGCAAAGGCTTCGTTCAGTTCCCACAGGCCGATGTCGTCCATAGTCAGGCCGTTTTTTTCCAAGAGCTTGGGAACCGCATAGACAGGCCCTATGCCCATTTCATCGGGGTTAGTGCCGGCAACGGCGATACCGCGATAGGCGCCAAGCGGCTCCAGACCACGCTGTTCTGCGATTTTAGCTTCCATCAAAACGCACGCCGATGCGCCATCTGATAACTGAGACGCGTTCCCGGCCGTGATGTGTTTACCTTCCTTGATCACCTGGCCATTGGCGAAAACCGGTTTCAGTCCGGCAAGGCTGGCAACTGTGGTGCCGGGGCGATTGCCTTCGTCTTTATCGAGATTGGTTTCTATTTCCGTGACCTCACCAGTCTCTTTGTTCTGCAGTTTCATCACCGATGACAGGGGTACGATCTCTTGATCGAAGGCTCCCACTTGTTGCGCCGCAGCCGTGCGTGCTTGGGACTGACCTGCGTATTCATCTTGAGCCTCACGACTGACGCCATAACGCTCGCCAACAATTTCAGCGGTTTCGATCATGGCCATGTAAAGAGCCGGCTTGTTAACCATCAACTCAGGATCCGGAATGGCAAACATGTTTGCGGTCTGATTCATCGAAATGGACTCAACACCGCCACCCACAGCTACATCCATGCCGTCGGAGACAATTTGCTTGGCCGCCATCCCGATAGCCATCATGCCAGAGGAGCATTGCCGATCGATGGATTGCCCGGCAACGGAGTCTGGCAGGCCCGCCTTTAAGAGGCTCTGTCGCGCCACATTCTGAAATGCCGAACCCATCTGGATCGCCGACCCCATAATGACGTCTTCAACCTCCGCGCCTTCGATACCCGCACGTTCAACCGCATGACGAATTGCGTGCCCGCCAAGGGTCGGTGAGGTTGTATTGTTAAAGGCTCCTCGATAGGCCTTACCAATTGGAGTTCTAGCTGTGGAAACAATAAGAGCTTCGCGCATGTGTTCATCCTTTATTTCAGTTAAGTAAAACGGGGGCTAGGAACAACCACCTCATGGCTCTGACCGCAACATCGGTTCACCGACGCTGCGCCAGAAATAGGTCTACGCTCAGAAAATGCCCCATCGTCTGAAGCAGACCCGTTAATCAAAACCATCGGCCGCCCTGCGGGTTTCCCGGCTGTGACAGACTATTCCATCTTCTTTTTTGAACCGCCCTTGTGAAGCGAAAATTGCCCGCATCTGTTAAATTCAGGGCGCAGCAAGCAGCGGTTCTAATGGCCGTCATTATTTACTAAGCCTGAAAAACTATCCACTCCTTATGACTCGAAATATGGTTTCGACAAAAACTACCAGTGAACAAGTGAATGCAACGCCGAACGGTCAAAAAACCCGCAGTCTTGCCACTCAAACGGCGTTGATGGAAGCTGCCGAAAGTCTTATCGCCGAGCACGGGGTTCACAACGTATCGATCAAAGACATTGTGCTGAAAGCAGAGCAGAAGAATCCCTCTGTGCTGCAGTATCACTTCAAAAACCTTCAGGGGTTAATCGATGCAATTCATCAGCGGCGCAATCAACAAACCCACGTAAAGCGCGCTGAACTGCTGGCTGAAAAGCAAAGCTCCAAACCAGCACCGACTTTGCGCAACCTGTGTGAACTGATGGTCTATCCCACGTTCCTCCTGGCAAAAGCTGATAAGCAGTATCGGGCCTACGTTGCCGCATTCAGTCTGGAGATAGCGCTGACGGATGAATCTGCGTACGCCTTGGTCAGCCATTCCGGTGGCGGCGGTGAAAGCGGTCAGCGACTTGGCAAATTGCTGCGCGCGGCGCTGCCGGATCTTGATGACGCAACCTACACAGCTCGAATGGATTTAGCAGTGCGCATGTGCAGCGCTGCCATGGGCAATCACATGCGACAAAAGGGCGCAATGTCTGGCCCCAAGGCCGATTTTTTCATCAACAACCTAGTTGATGCATTGGCAGGATTACTGGCAGCAAAACCTCGATAGTCGGCAAACGGCGCTATCTTACCGCGAGCGCTTAAACTGCAAGCCTCAAAATTACTAACGGCCCGCTATTTTAATTCTTTTTATTATTAATAAACTACATTATATTTTGCGCGTGAGTGAGAAGCCGAGCAACACCGGCGCGTCCACCAAATCGTTCGGCCGCAAGCCGTCGCGGTCTATTCCCCTCAATACCTGAAACCCACGGCGCCGAAATTTAGAACGACTTCCTAACAAGCCTATGACCACTACGATACACACAACCAAGAACGGGCGAGAATTTGTTCGCACCCCCGACGAGTCTTTTGCCCTGCTCCCAGACTTCCCGTTCAAACCCAACTATGTGGAAGTGGACGGCTTACGCATGCACTACGTGGACGAAGGCAAGCCTGAGGGTGAGGTCGTGCTTTTACTGCACGGACAACCGGACTGGTCCTACCTTTATCGCAAGATGATTCCGCCCCTCGTCGCCGCAGGCTACCGCGTTATCGCACCAGACATGATTGGCATGGGCCGATCAGACAAACCCACGGACATCCACACGCATACCGTTTACGCACATGCAGCATGGTGGATCGAGTTCATTGAAACGCTGGCGCTGAGGGAGATCACCCTCTTCTGCCAAGACTGGGGCGGATTCACCGGGCTTCAAGTCGTTGCGACGCACCCGGATTGGTTTCGCCGCGTCCTGTGCTCCAACTCTTCGCTCTTGCTGACGCCCGAGCCAATTCTAGATGTGCCTCAGGGCATCCAACGAGAGGATTATCCCGTGGATCCCGACGCCAGCGTCAGAACCTTTGCCGACTTTCTCGCGGACTGCCAAGACAAGGGCTACATCAAAGAAGACATGTCCGAATTTTTCTACAGCTGGATGCGGTACGCCCTAACGGGGCCGGATCTCAAAGCCAGCGATAACATCAGGCGTGACTTTGGCGGTATCGAACTGACTGATGAGGAAGCGGCCGCCTACGACGCGCCCTTTCCCGATGAAATCTATATGACTGGTATTCGCACCCTACCCAGTATGGGAGCGCTGATCGATGAAGAAAAAAGCCTCGCCGCATGGAGAGCGCTAAAGAAATTTGAGAAACCCTTCCTCACCGTGTTCGGTGAGTACGATTTTTTAGTCGGCTCCGCAAAGACCCAGAGCATCCTGATCGACAACATCCCCGGAGCCAAGGACTTACCTCATGATCGTATTCCTGCCGGCCACTTTATTCAGGAGAGCCAGGGCGAAGAGATGGCGAGACGACTGATCGACTTTATTGCTACCACCTGACAACGCTGAGCATTGGTGGCGACGGCCAAGCTAAAGCCGCCGGCTGCAGCATGAACTGAAGCTGCGCCGCCAATCGACTCAACCGTTATTCCCAGACTTCCAAATTATCTGACCGCACGATACGGCGGCTGAGGGTGGCGGTGAGCACGGGGGTCATGCCGCAATCGTCAAATAGCTTATCGACGCTAGCCTTGTCTTCTGTAGACAATGCCGCGTAAGAATCCTGCACTCGCTGAAGCAGATAGAAACGATGGGGCTGCGCCAAGGCCTCAATAGTTTCGCCGCGCAAGCTGAAGCGCGCACCTCCAGGCGCTTGGGCGAGGCGCCCGACGGCAGGCGAGCCGGAATCAGGCTCGTTGTCTGCCAACCATGCGTTAATTGTCTCCGCTGCTGCCAGAGTCTCCGGAACGAAGTCCTCGGCCAATACGCGCATTACGCAAACGAGCGTGTCCGGCACCTCATCATGCGGCAAAAAGTCGGTTCCGGCATTGAAATACTCAGGGACATCTTGATCAGCGCGATTCATGCGCTCGACCCATCGATGGACTCGCACGGCCCGCTGCTGCATGAGTAGCGCGGGATGAGGGTCGCGGCCAAGGTGCGCATACATCGGCGCCAACAGCCCAAAGTCGCCGACACAAGGGCGCCAACCCAGCAGATAGGGGTATTGACCAAGGTGGGTGTCGAGAGCGCTCAGGTAATCTAGGTACAATGCCTCTACCACGTCGCGGCTGTGCTCGGTAACGCCAAAAATCATCGCCGCATGACGCATGCGATTCATCATTGCCTCGGTCTTTTCCTCGCGCTGAAGCACATCCCTTTGAGAGTGCAGGAAGTGGTAGCGGACAAATTCAAGATTGTCCTCTGGGAAGTTCCAGCGGTAATGCATGGCTGGCCGCAACAGGCCGTCGGTGCCGATCACATCAAAGAGAGCGCTGACGATCTGTTGACGCCCCCACTTGGCTTGGAAGGCCGCCCGTTGATGGTTTCGAAGTGCTCGATAATGGCAGCACCGTCGCGAATCACCTCGCCTTGCGGCGTCACCAAGGTGGGAATTGTCGGCAGCTTCCCCTTGGGCAGCACATCGGCCTTAAAGCTTTCATGACCCGTTGACAGTTCCTCAAAGGGGATCTGATGCTTGATTAGGTAGCTGCGGGCGCGACCTGAGTAAAGAGAGTGGGTCATCGCGTAGAGTTTGTGAATGTTATTGTCACCTTGGGCCATGTTGAACTTCGTGTCTTAAATCGCTGCTCGGCGGCGGATTTCTGCGGCGACCAGCCAGAGCCGGTCTTGACCCCAAACCTCGAGGTCTGGCTCACCGACAGGACCGGTCAGCCGGTAGGACGGCACGCCCCATAGACCCATTCCATCCACCATTTCATCCTGATGTTTTTCGATATAGGGTTTCCAACCATCACTGCCTAAGTGTTGCGCAGCCTCGGACCAGTCTAGGCCCACCTCTTCCACGGCATATCTGAGGTTCTTTTGCTTGTGCAACGCCTTACCCTCGGCAAAGGCGTATCGTAACAATGTGCTCAGTAGCGCCGCGTCTTTGCCAAGGGACTTGGCCCACGGCAATAAAGAATAGGACTGTCGGGTGGGTTCGCCGATGGGGGTAACGTGGTTTCCAAACGGCACGCCGAAGAAGTCGCCCTCACGTTTGGTATCAAAGAAAATATAGCTCCCCTTGGCGGGTGTGGCAGCGACGCCACGCATAATCATGGGCAGGACAGGCTTGAGGTGAAAGTTAATCTTGCAAGCGTTGCCGAGCTCTATCGTCTTATCAAAAATAATCGAGGTATAAGGGCTGTTCAGTGACGGAAAAAAGTGCAGATCCAAGCCACTGGCATCAACACCCGCAACATCTATTTCAGGCCTTGGGACAAGATAACCCTGCTCAGGTGCTTTACACGCGCCTAAGTCCCGCAAGCGCTGCTCCAAGTGAAACAGCCGGTCCACGCCCCAATACCACTCGCCACCGTAAAACAGCATGGCGCCTGAATAGTGGTTCATCTCAGCCAGTCGCGCAGACCCAGAATCAAGGGCCGCCTCCGCTGCTGCTGCCGTGACAGTCGACAGTCCGGGAGCGATGGATTCACCAGACCACAATGCGTCACTGACGCTCCCCACCCGGGAAAGAAAATCCTCCGCACTTAGGTTTGCCAAGGCGCGATTTGCCGCCGCTTGCTGGCTCTGCTCGGGCACAACATCAGCACCCGCAGGAAAATCCAGCCCATAATGCGGTGCAACCAGCGAGCAATCCCGGCGCGCCCAAACTGCCAGTTTCTCTTGCTCAGGCTGATTTCGACCACCAGATGCGCGCACAAGATGTGGCGCAAGCTCAATGTCGTAACGCTCTGCGAATCGCGCGAGCACCTGCGCCATCAAGTGAGAATAGGGATCATCCACTTGATGAAAGTACTCCACAACGTGGGCACGCCCCTCGGCCCGGCGCTTTTTTTCTGTCCTCGCCCGTTTTTTCGCAATCTGTTCCGAACTGGCGACACGCTCGAGCCTCTTGGTCAGTAAATAACGCAGCAAGCGCGTCGGATCGACAACAAAAGAAGGGTTTGGATTATTTTTTGGCTCGAGCATGAGTCAGTCCTCTTTGTGGGCTTATCAGTAAAAGTAACGACAGGGGCAATCGGTCGTCAGACGTTCCTGACCCAAGCCGGGGTTCAATCAACATTTGTGCATGGCCTGACTTCACAACTACTGACGATTGCTGAGCGAACTCAGGTTTTGAGCTAGCGATGCCAACAAGATCAGTACCAGCAATACCGTGATCGGTGGCCTCAGGGCAAAACTGATCTCAACGTGCGTCGGGTAGGAGACGGTTCTTTCTATCGCGGCAAGTTTATAGATATGTGCATCGGCGAAAGCAGGATCGAGTATCAACTCAATTAGATCTCTGCGGCTTTTGTAACGCATCATCCCGGTCAGTCCAAAGCCAACATTTGCTTCGGCATTCCAACTGTCGACGTTGCCGCCAATAGTTGTCGCTTGAAACACCGGGTGTCCACCCCGCTTAAAAAGGGACAAGGCAAATGGTTCAAAATACCCAGCCACCAGATCAGATGCGCCAATCGGCTTGGCCGTCAGAGGATGCGCAATTTGACCGGCATGCAGCTGTACCTGATTCAGCATGACAAACTCACTTCCATCGTCAGCTTCGAGGAACGTTCGAAATGTGGCCGAATCGGTGTGTTTGCTGCCTTCGACTTCGTCAAAGGCTGCCATATAGCGATCTACCTCTGCCGCCGTGATCGGACCCTGCCAGTTGAAATACCAAAGCGTAAATACGCCGTAAACAATTGGCACCAGTATCCATATCTTCCACTTCATGAATTTTCCCTATCTGCTCGTTCTGGAAAGACAGATTCCCTCCCTTTGGCCACTGTACTTTAAGACAGGCAGACTTTTTCAGGCACCAGCCGGCCAAGCATCTTCCCGCAAGCCGCCAAGTTATCCACAAAGCCCGGATGAGATTTCATCGCTAATGTATGTTGGGCAAGAGACGGCCAGCGTTCCTCGTCTACGATGCCGGCCACCAAATCAAGCTGGACCATCTGCGCACCCACCGCAATATCCGCCAGCGACAAACGATCACCAACAAAGAATTGCTTGCCGCCTAGCGTTTGCTCCAGATAGTCGAAGCGGCTGAGCAGCTCCTCTCGGTATGTTCTGCGGGCTGTCTCAATATCAGAATCCCGCCCTGAGAAGCGCGGAAATAGGATTGGTCGAAAAACCTTCATACCGATAGGTAACGCCAGTTCGGTGTCCGCATACTCTTCAAGCCATGCAACTTGCCCCGCATCAAAGACAGTCCTGCCATAGAGACCGGCATCAAACTTCCGGTCTAGATATACACAAATAGCTGAGGAATCCGCGATGGTTCCAACAGGACCGTCCGTTCCGATAGATCGATCCCGAAGTACGGGAATTCGCCGCGCAGGACTGATTTCCAGAAACCAATCAGGCATATCCATGATGTTGATCATTTCAAAATCGTAGGGCACTCCACAAATTCGTAGAACCGCTTCGACTTTGCGCACGAAAGGCGAAACCGGGGTACCGTAAACAACTTGCTCATTCATCGAACCTGCTCCTGACGATCAGTTCCATTCACCGCGGGGTCTGCCTGTGATTGTTGTTGCTGGGCCGTGGCGCGATGCAAAGACACCCCTGCGGGGTAGAAGCTCCGCGAGGATCGTCGGCGCAAACTCCTTGATTCCGCTCTATAGGCGGCAGGCGATCCTCACGATGCGGCCCATTATTACACAGATATAATGTAAGTCATTATTCCTGGTTGCGTCCGTCGACGGAAAGAACTGTATGGCCAAAGTATTGCCTAGTCTTGAGAGCACCTGTGTTTGGCGCTTTCGATTTATTTCATGCAGGCCATGTGCTGATGTTGCAAGAAGCAAAAACCATCTGCGGTCATTTGCTCGTTTGTATTCGCACGGATCCGCACATAGACCGGCGTACAAAAAACACACCGATTCAGAGCATCGTGGAGCGGGAGTTTACCAGTCGGGCCCAAACCCCAGATAAATGTTATTTCACTAGAAGGCCGCACAACTTCTCAACGTTCAGAAAAGCATCGCCACCCTTGGAAGTTGTCTGTAATCCCCTCTTCCCAAGGATTCATTGACCAGTTGAACGAGTCGGACAGCAGAAATTCGGCAACATTGACTCTAGCATCCGATACTTAGCCGATTGAGGCCATCACCGTCTCGCCATCATTCGCTCTCTAACTTTAGCGCGCTGCTCTTGTTGGATCTTTTTATACTCATTGAGCTGACTTTCGCTCAAAACACCGACAAGTTGTTCCTTAGTTTCTCTGTCTATTTTGTCCATATCCCTTTTGACGGCACGAAGTTGTGCGAAGCCAATCTTCTTTCCGGATGAACGCATATCGCCACTAATGCCGTATTTTTCTAACACCGCGAAACGCTTTTCTGAACTATCCAGAAAAATCGGTTCGAGTTGCTCCGCCTGTTCGTCCGTTACGTTCAATCGAGCTTTAACGTCCGATACCTGGGCCATGATCTGGGCATGCCTATCGTCGTTCGCGTCAGCAACAACAGGCAGCCCGATCAATGCGACGAGCAGCGACACTAGTATTTTTGATAAGGCCATCAGATGCGCTCTCTGGAAATTGACTGATTGATTAAACCAAATTCTGAATTGCCGCTCTGTTAAGAATTGTGAAGACAGATAACCCTCAGGATGAAACGAGGTTATGGTTAATGGATGATTAAATGGAGCTTAGTTTGAAGGTACTTCTTGTAGATGACGACGAAGAATTCGCACATGGACTCGCGAATTTCTTAGAAAAATTCAATGTAACGACAGTACTCGCACATCGACTTACGACAGCAGAAGAGCGGCTAAGAACATCGGACTTTGATGTCATCCTGCTGGATATCATGTTACCTGGCGGGAATGGGCTGGAGTTCTTATCAACTATTCGCGAAATATGCGGTATTCCAGTAATTGTCTTGAGTGCGCTGGGCGAAGAAGATGAGCGGGTCAAAGGGCTAGAACTCGGTGCAGACGATTATGTCGCGAAGCCCTTTGGCGCAAGGGAATTGGTTGCTCGGCTACGTGCTGTACACCGCAGGCATGGCGCTGACGAGGACCGCCACAATCCTGCCTTTGACGAACTTAAATTGTTTCCCGGTCGGCTCATGGTGCGAGTGGGAAACGCTGATGTAGAACTCACCGCAGTCGAGTCTCGCATTCTTCAATTCCTTTTAAACTCTAGAAATCATGTGTTGCCCCGCGAATTCCTCTATCGCCAAGTTTTCCAGCGAGACGCCTCACCAGCGGATCGAAGTTTGGATGTCCACATCAGTAATCTCAGGCGAAAATTGGGACCGCACCCGACTAAGGGCAACCGAATAAGATCCATCAGAGGCGTAGGCTACGCCCTAACAACATGATGAAGCGGAATCTAATTTGGACGTTCTGGTTAGCCTTACTATTGTCCGTAGTCGGCACATTTGCGACCAGTGCGCTGCTCATGAAGCAGTGGAATCGTTTTGTATCCTATTCTCAAGCGGAAGGACGCCCGGGGTTTCTCCTGCAGGCTCTGGCTAACGAAATCGAAGACGCACTCAACAAGAAGGGAGATTTACAAACACTTCTTCTGGACAATCCACTAACTGAATTCGGACAAGTTTATCTAATCAATTCCATTGGCGCGGATGTATTGGGTCGACCCATCCCTAAAGAGATCGCGATGCCGGAGTCAAAACTTGACGTAATCCACGTTGAGCATCGGTCATCATCAACGCCACCGATTCTCGCGCTTTCAATTAACTCAGGCGGCAACGAGTTCTTCATGATTTTTTGCTTCGATCCACCAAATCCTGTTTGGGTTCTTTTCGCAAGATTGGGCCTTTTCTGGGTCTTGGTTGCAGCGCTGCTTGTATCAGGGATTATTTCTTGGTGGTTGGCGTTATTGGTTGTGCGTCCGATCAGACACCTCGCTTTAACCAGCGGCCTGCAGGACAACGGCGACTTCTATGCGCAGATCAGCGGAGAACTGCTGTCGCGTGAGGATGAAATAGGCGAGTTGGCACGCGAACTCAAAACATCGGGCGTCAAAATTACACACTTGCTGCAGCAGCAAAAAGATTTTCTAAGAGATGTATCGCATGAAGTACGAACCCCCCTCGCAAGGCTGCAAGTGGCGGCTGAAACGGTCGAATTCGATGCCGGCGATCAAAGAGCTTTAAATCAAATAAAACAACAGGTCGGGGTAATTAACCAACTGGTCCAAGATTTACTCAATTTATCCCAATTGGATTATCTGTCTTCGTCTCAAAATTTTGAATGCATCGACCCTTCTGCTTTGGTTCACAAATGCGTTGAAAGCTCACAACTGCTTGCCAGCCTTAAACAGGTATCGATTACAGTCCAGCCTACAGTCTGTCGCGATGTAAACATTGTTGGCGTGCCGTTTTTATTGGACAGGGCGCTGGACAATCTGATGAACAATGCGATCCGTCACTCGCCCGCGCACGGCAAGATTCTTGTTAGCTGCGAAATAGAAAGCGGACGTTGCTGTTTCGGCGTTATGGATCAGGGCGGGGGTGTTCCCGAGGACAGCCTTGAACGAATCTTCGAGCCCTTTGTGCGACTGGACTCATCAAGACAGAGACAAACAGGGGGGTTTGGACTGGGTCTATCGATAGTCCGGCGAATTGCCGAACTTCATAAAGGATCGATCGTGGCGTCGAATCATCCCGATGGCTTAGTCGTTAAATTGATGATGCCTCTGGCGAAAGACACATGAAAACATTAGTTTTTGTCGGTTTTATGCTGCTTCTTACGGCCTCGCCGGTGCCGGCTGCGGGGCATGAGGACAAGGTTCAGGCTCCGCATAAATTCTCTGGCCCAGCGCTGTCGGCGGACATGTCTGCTCGCATAGAAGAGGTTCGGTGTAGTCAGACCGCGTGCAACCGCGTATCCGCTAATCAGCTTAAGCGTCTTCGTAATCTCAGAAAAAAGTCACCGGACGCATTGTTTCGCATGACCCCAGCGGCGATACCTGAACCTGATAAGGCCAATCGTGATTAAGACAGTCTCTTTTAGCGTGCCACCCGAGCATGGACGCTAACGAGACTGCTTGGGTGCTGCTACTTTTGTCCTGCCCGATTTTCCGCGCGCCCTGTGGAAATCGCATGGACGGCCACCTAAGTCGGGACCTTTGGGCGCAGATGGGCACGGTTTGTACACAACATCCTGAGAGGACATCTTCGCTGCACTGCTTTGCAAACGCGCTGTCGCTCCAAGTGTTGGAGAAACTCACACCGTCAGCGCCTTGCGTAACAAATGAGTTGGTAGCTACGGGTGGACTTGAACCACCGACCCCAGCATTATGAATGCTGTGCTCTAACCAGCTGAGCTACGTAGCCACGGATTCGAAGCATATCGAAGGACGCGAATTGTCCTTATCGCCTCAGGGCTTGTCAATCCGCAGAGCATGCTAAATGCGGCCCCAGCAGCGGGTTCACCGAGCACAGCTCAGCGTTGAATCAACCGCGCTTTGCGCCAACCCCGCAAGTCATTTATCAGATACAGTGCATCCACTTGCGTCAGCTCTGAGACAGGCAAGACCTTCTCTTGCAGCTCGCCGGTGTCGAGCAAAATGTCTCTCATCACGCCAGGCAGCAACCCGCAGTCTAGGGGCGGCGTGTACTTCTTACCTTGCACTTCAAATACGACATTGGCGATGTCCGATTCGGTGACCTCGTCGCGCTCGTTCACGAGCAAAGGCTCGACATGGTTTCCGAAGTCGGCAGCAACCTGAGCCCTTGCGCGTTGATACATGTCGCGCTGGTTCGTTTTATGCCGCAGGGCTGGATCGCTGGCGTTCACCGATTGAGAGCTTAGTGCTACGCACTGAGCTTCAAGCGCCGTTGCTGGTGCCGGCATTAACTCCGCACTGAGACTAAGCGCCGAACCGAGCGTTAAGCGCAGACGGTATTTTTCTGCGGTGTTATCTCGGGCGGCGGCGTTCGTGATTTGCGCCGCTACGGCATGCGCAATCGCCTCGTTTGCGGCATTTGCGAACTGCTGCGGTGAAGCCACCGTCATGCCAAATTGTCGAGCGCTTTTGAGCATTCGACCAAGATGCCGATCTAAGTTCATAGCGCCTTGCTGTTTCGACCAGCCTAGGGTCTCGAACAATTCAAAATCCTCTGCCGCAATTACCTGATGCAAAATGCGGGTTTTACTCAGCAGTTCTTGATGTTCCTCATTAGCATCCGAATCCCATACCACACCTCCCCCTGCGCCATACTGAGCAACACCCGTGTGGTTATTAATCCAGGCCGTGCGAATGGCAATATTGAAATGGGCTTGGCGATTTGGCGCGATGGTGCCGATGGCACCGGTGTAAATTTCTCTCGGTGTATTTTCGAGATTCCGTATGTGCTCCATGGCTGCTTTTTTCGGCGCGCCTGTAATGGATGCCGCTGGAAACAATTGCCGAAACAGTTGTGTCACACTGGCATCGGTTTTCGCCTGAACCCGAGAAGTCATTTGCCAAACCGTTGGGTACTGCTCAAGAGCGAACAGCTGATTCACCTCCACCGATCCGGGTTGGGCAACCCGGCCTAGGTCATTACGAACCATGTCGGTGATCATCAAATTCTCTGCCCGATTTTTGACAGAGTCTTTCAACCAGTCTGCACGGACCCTGTCTTGTTCAGGGTCAGCCTCTCGAGCTACAGTGCCTTTCATAGGTTGGGAGTAGACGCGGTCGCCGTCCAGGGAAAAAAAACATTCTGGCGAGGCAGAGACAATGGTGTGAGTGTCACCTTCCAAATACGCGCCATGAGGCGCACCACCCGCCACCGCTGCAAACAGTTGCGCCCCGTCACTCACGGCACCCCTTAACCGAGTGGTGTGATTGATTTGGTAAACGCTGCCTGCGCCGATCAACTCTCGAATACGCGTAATCGCCTGACGATAATTTTCAGCGCTTTCCGTACAGCGCCACAGTTGGCCGGCCCCTGCCGAGCGAACCCTAGGCGCGGTTAC
>JAYNPH010000039.1:0-360 GCA_038113685.1 Gammaproteobacteria bacterium | reverse complement strand
CCACGTCATAAGTCTGAAACAAGGCAAAACATACCAAGGGTAATTCTGACGCCACATGAGTGGTCAGCGCGGCGTCGAAGCCGGCGGCAGCCTCGTAGGTGACAAAGCCCACTGCGAAGAGACCTTGCTCTTCGACCCGACGTTCTATTGCAGTCAAAACCTCCAGCACCGCGGACGGATCTGTAGTCGAAATGACATCCACGGGGTCCTTATAAGCCAGCCAACGCTCTTGAGTGTTGTCGTATAGCAATGCGCGATGAATATTCAAGATCGGTATCCGCTGGCTGGGTTGTCACAGCACGCAGTCAGCAAAGTTGGTCCTTATCGTCGTTGGTTGGTAGTGCTCAGAGCGGGGTTTAG
>JAYNPH010000038.1:17938-19835 GCA_038113685.1 Gammaproteobacteria bacterium | reverse complement strand
AACGCCAACGCCAACGCCAACGCCAACGCCAACGCCAACGCCAACGCCAACGCCAGAGTCGACAGCTTCCACAGCTCAACCCATGGTCAGCGGCGCTGGAGGCGGTGCGGTTCCCCCCAGTACCTTGATGCGAGGATTGCTGAGCGCCAGCCTTGAACCGCGCAACCCGTTGGTGGCGGCGAGCCAAAGCAGCAACAGCCCCTGGGCGCGTCAACCTACGCCCGAGGCTATACCGGGACGGTTGCCTAGCGCCATGACGTCGGCTCGGCAGGGTGCTGGCGCCGCAGATTTGGTGCAGGCCGCCGCATCAGCAGCCACGCCGAAGCCGGTGCAGGGTACAAACAGCCGTCTGGTTGCTGAGCATCTTCTGACGCGGATCGGGGCGGGGTGGGCGCCCCAGGGGCCGAAAATCAAGCCCAACCACCAAGGTCCGACCACCCAGGCGGGCACCTCGTCAGTGGTAGACCCGGCGGCAAAAACCGTCGGGTCTGGATCAGCGCCAAGACATACCTCTGCCGGTCAGATGCAAGGACAGCTGATGTCTACCGAGTTAGCGCCTCAACAGCGTGCGTATGCGCCCGATCAAAACAAATCAACCGCCCAGAGCCAAAGCAAGGCTTGGCAATTAATCATTGAAAAACCGGACCGAGGTATTGCTAACCTAGGTCCGGCAAAACAGGGAGGCCGCATGCTTAGTCCCGAAGGCGTCAATATGATGCCCCGACCAAACACTGTTTATGTAGAGGGCGCTGCTGCGGGTGTTCGTGTGGAACCCGAGCAAGCACGCACCCTAGGGCTGCGTGCCGGGGAAACCATCAACGCGGTGGTAACCCAGCGTCAGGATGGCAATGTTCTGTTGATTGGCAAACAACAGCTACCGCTGCCGGATCGTATGAACCTACCGGCGGGTCAGGTGTCTCTCTTGGTCAGAGTGGTGGCAGGGCAAACGGTACTTGCTTTGACCGATCCCGCGCTGGCGGCCCAAGTTGCCGCTGGGGCTAAGCGAACGGACGCCGATGCTCGATTTGCTCGCCTGCTCAACCACGTTGGCAGCTTTCACTTGGCCCGCGCGTTAAGTCCGGGGTTCCTGACCGCGTTGACAGAGCAAAGTGGCAGCCCGCAAATGCAGAGAAGCTTAGCGGCCCTGTTATTGGACTCGCGGCAACTCAGCGCGGGTAACATCCGCACCGCAGTAGAAAGCGCGGGGCTGTTTGGCGAGCATCAGGCAAGTCTGAATGCCCAGCAGGGTGCGCCGGGTCTAAAATCCATGCTAATTAGTCTTCGAGCGCTGATGCAGGCCCGGCAGATGGAAACCACATCGTTGTCCGGGGCCATTGACGAAATCGAAGCCCGTCAACTGGACAGCCTAGCCCAACAAGCCACTGGCAGAACGCACTACTCGTGGGTTTTGCCTTTCGCCGATCAGTATCCGGTCTATATCGAGCTCGAGCACCAGAAAGTTGCCGGCAGCGAAGAGGGCAATGCACAGAGCGTGTGGAGCGTGGATTTAGAGGTTGGGCTCACCGCTTCGGTTGCCATGGCTGCCAATGTGCGGGTCGATCAAGACGGCGGCTTGGGCCTGCGTCTTTGGTTGCCGGACCCGAACTTTTACCGCTTGGCGCAGGCGAGCAGAGGCCAGCTGGAGGAAATGATTGCCGGGCAGGGACTGTCGCTGATTGGGCTGACGGTGTATCCCGTGGCTCGAGACGCCGGCACGGTCGACGATAGCCGGCCGAGAATGGGAGTGTCTATTGATGCCTAGACGTGAAACACCTTTTGGTTGGACCTTGGCAGACGATTTTCTTGAACCCAAAGACCTGCAGGACAATGGCCCCAGAAAAGCAGTCGCGCTGCTATTTGACCAAGTTCGAGCGCCGATATTGGTGGCCAAGGGTCA
>JAYNPH010000038.1:15051-17928 GCA_038113685.1 Gammaproteobacteria bacterium | reverse complement strand
GGGGTGTACCTAGCCGAAGATCCAGTGCTTGCAGAAACCTTGTCTTATTTGCAGCTGCAAGAAGAAATCCCGGAAGACGTCTATGTGGCGGTAGCCACCGTGCTGTCGTGGGCCTATTGGCTCAAGGGGGAAGTCCCTCAGGTGTTAACAGAGCGAGGAGATTAATTCAGCGCTTGCGCTTCATTCGTCCCATTTTGTCGTAAAGGGCGCTGTGGTTATCCTCGGAGCGCTGGGTTAGGGAGGAGAGCACCGTGCGAACCACTTCCAGCTGACGCTTCAATAGCAGGTCATTGCGAATGTGGGCTTCTTTGCATTCATTGATGAGGGTTCTGGCTTCCTCCCACAACGGACCGGCCGTATCCTCAATAGCGTCGCTGTCAGCCTGCGCGGGCCACTGGGACTGGATAGACTGCAGGAGCTCGACTTTTCGTCGTTGGACGGTTTCTAAGTGGTCTAGGTTTTTCTCGCCCAAGGCGATGAACTCCTCTTCAAGAGCCACCTTAAGCTCATTGCCTAGAGTCAAGATGTCTCGAATCAGACTGGTATCGGACATGGCGGGTTTGGTAGCGAGTCGTGCTGGCGAGGTAGCAGCGGCCTGATTAGATCAGGCGCTCGAGTTCGGCGAAATTCTCTGCGATGCGGCGAGCATCCAGCGGAAAAGAGCCGTCTTCAATGGCCTGACGCATCTGCTGAACCTTAACTTCGTCAAACGTTGCGCTTTCGCTGGAGCGTATTTCATTGCTCAGTTTCACCTCAACGCTAGCGGCCGGCTCCTGCGTGGCAGGGGAACTGCCCGAGGGGGCGTTGGCCTCCCTGCTACCTGTGGCGCCCGTATTGCGGGCCCGGTTGGCCGTAACGGAATTTGAATTAATGCTGTCAACCATGATGCACCTGTTCCTACTCGTAATTTGAGTGCCGGATCGCTCCGAAATTTACCGCAAATCCACGTTGAAAATGACGATTTACCGAATCAGCAAGTAAGTCGGCAAATTTGCGGGAAACTTTAGCGATGATTTTTATATATATCAATTGTTTACGCTGCGTTTGTGGCGGGTCATCACTGCTACAAACTGCGGGCCTTACCCGCCCCGGTAACGATTGCCGTCACCTGGCGGTCACTGCTGGGGTTGCGCAGCTCTATCTGATCTCCTAGAAAACCGTCCTGCAGCGCAACCAATTCGGAGGCAATGCGGAAATACTCCCCAACCGACTCCACTGCAACTCGTTGACCCCGCTTGACGAGCTTGGCCTTGGTTAAGTCCCGTTTTCGTAGAATATCTCCCGGATGCAGCAATCGGTTGGCCGCCAACATCTCCAGGCCCTCAACCGTTCGATAGGCGTCTCTGGGCACACCAACGGCGCGTTGGCGTATGGCAAGCATGTCCGCAGTGATGTGACTGCGAGCAGGAATTGCCTGAGTAACGACTACCACCGCTTGGCCGACAGCCAAGTCAGACGTGAGGAGAATTTGCCCGGTTCGGAGATTCCGAGCAGCGTAATAATCGGCGCTGCCGAGTCCCGTCAAAGCATTTTGGGGCACCCGATGCGGCGGCAGCCATGCCGTGTGTAGGGCGTTCTCTTTGACCAATTGGCCTTTCGTAATGGGCCTGATGGGCTGAAGCACTGCGGTAGCGGCTGCCTTATTAGCCGGCAAAGTTCGTTCCTGCGGTTCTCTCTTGAGACGACCACGAACTTTCCTCTGCCAATTCGCCTCTGGACAGGCGGCGTCTACGGCCAAGCTGGCGGGCGACTGTTGTCCCTGGATAAGTTGATCAGGATCAATCACGAAGTGATCGCAAAGCGGAATTGCCAAGCGTTTGTCATTCAAAGCGAAGGTATAGGCCGGCGCTGTCCCGGACGCTGCGCTTAGGTGTTCGCGAGCCCATTGGTGCAGGGCCACGGCAAGCCGAGCACTGGGGGTTTCCGTCTCAGCTGCCCCTGAACTTCGTTGCTTGGTGGCAGTTGCAGCAATCGCACCGGAGGCCAGTGATAGCACAAGTACTGTGAAAATCGCAGCGGCGGCGGCACGTACCCCAGAGCGCCCGCGGGCGGCGGCTCGGGATGATGGATTTTCGACAAATGTACGGATAAAACCTTTCATGCGAATAATCAATGCAATATAGGTGCCACTAATTCGCAAACTCGACTGGCGGTATCGGTTCGCCATCTGGCAGGCAGCGTGTGGTGGTGTTTGCCGGTGCTCCAACGCGCATGTGCGCCCAAGTTCGAAGCGGTGGCTGTCGAACATAGATGCCCAATCCCCTGTGCTCAAGGCCGGTGTTTGCGGGCCGCACCCTTGCAAAGCGGGCACGACTAGCCGGCCGGCAACCTCCCCTGATCGCCGCCGCTCACATCCAAAACTCCAGCCTTTGCACAAAGCTGCTCGCTGCCGCCAGCGTGCTGACGATTTATTGACACCCGGCAACGGCGGAAAGAAAGCGGAAAGGAACCGCCGGCTAGGAATTGCCGAATTTAAAAAAAACCCATGAAAACGGGCCAAAGTGGCAGGTTTTACGGCCAAAAAGGGGCAAAAACGAAGTTGGCACGCCAATTGCTTCTCAAGCCTCGTGACGGTAGATCGAGGAAGGCTCATCTACTGAATCGAACGCAAGTTGCAAAACTTTAGGAAACGGATCGATTTTTTTTGAAAGGCAGAGAGATCGTTATATGAGCATGCTCGACAACATCTTTGGGGTTCACGAACAGGCGGTGCAGTTGCGCCAGCAACGCATTTCGTTGCTGGGTGAAAACATAGCCAACGCGGATACCCCCAACTTCAAAGCAAAAGATCTGGACTTTAAGGCATTGATGAACAACGAGCGTTCGATGTCGGCGCGTCGCACTCATGAAATGCATTTAAACCACGCTGGCGCGAAA
>JAYNPH010000038.1:0-15041 GCA_038113685.1 Gammaproteobacteria bacterium | reverse complement strand
CACCTAGCTTTCGATGTCGGCTGGTCGCAGTATTTACATTAAAATATACCACAAGATATGCAAAAAAATCGGCTTGGTCTATCGCGTTCCCAACAACCCGGCTGCAGACGGAAATACGGTGGAACTGAATTTCCAGCAGGCCGAGTTTGGTAAGGAATCAGCACGCTACACCGCAACGCTGCAATTTCTGGAAAACAGAATTGGCGGTGTTCGTAGAGCGCTTCGCGGCGAATAAAACAAACTTATAAGGGTAGATTAATCATGGCTCTCTCAATTAATACCAACGTTTCTTCTTTAACAGCACAGCGTGCTATTGCTGACTCGAAAAATGATCTAGAGACAGCAATGGAGCGTCTTTCAACGGGATCTAAGATCAACAGCGCATCGGATGATGCAGCTGGTTTGGCGATGGCGCAGCGAATGACGGCTCAGATTCAGGGCTTGAACATGGCGATTAAGAATTCCAATGATGGCATCGCTATGACTAAGTCCATTGAAGGAGCCATTGCTGAGGTGTCAGACATGCTTCAGCGGATGCGAGAGCTCTCGATTCAGGCAGCGAACGGGACCAATAGCGCGTCAGATCGAACCTATCTCCAAGACGAAGTGAATTTGCTGATTCAGGAGATCACCCGAGTATCCGCCAACACTCGGTACAACGGGTCACTGATCTTGGACGGCACCTTTATCAACAAACAGCTGCAGGTAGGCATTGAAGAAGGGGAACACATTACGTTTTCCGTTGATTCTGTCGCCGCGAATCAGATTGGCGCCCATACCTTGGTCGGTAACGGCGTAAATCCTGAAACACCGGGAGCAACGGCACCGGTGAATCCAATGACTACGGCTGAAGATATCGAGATTTTCGGCTATCTGGGAACGAAGCTGATTGAGGCCTCAACCGAGGACACCGCCAAGGAAACGGCGCAAAAAGTTAATTTGGCAACGTCGGAAACCGGCGTTCGAGCCTATGCGAAAACTTATGCGGCACTTTCTTCCGGCGACGCAACGGCCAGAACTTACAACATCAAAATAAACGGCTATCAAACGGGTAACTTTGTAATTTCAAGTACCGATGTCAGTGATGCTGTCGATTCAATTAATCGAATTTCCGGGGCCTCTGGTGTCACCGCGAAGGCAGAGAACAACAAAGTCGTCCTATTTGACGCAGACGGTGATGACATCGTCATTGAAAATACGAAATCGGGCACAGAGTTTGTTGACCTGGTGGTAGAGAAACTGGGTGAAGACGGTGCTGTAAGCAACGTCGTCGGTCAACCAATCAGGCTCGGTGAAGGCGGCGCGAGCACGAACACCCAAGCCGTGTTCACCCAAACTCACGGCACCCTGAGCAACTGGGCCAGCAACACACACACCATTACCGATGGAACAACAACGCTGACGATCACGGCAACCGCCGCTGATGATACAACCGCTGAACTCGTTACCCTGTTCCAAGCGGCAACTGGCTACAGCGACTTTAAATATGAGATTGCTGCTTCGGGAACTACTGGGTTCACCTATACGGCCCGCGAGCCTGGGGTGATCCAAACCGCTGAACGCCCGGTTTTGGCGCCACACTCAGATGTAACAGACGCCGGCACCATGGCAGACACCACAGCCGGTGCGGCAATGGACGCCACTCGGGTTAGTGGCACTCTTAAATTCGTTTCAGCCATGTCGTTCTCAGTAGAGCAGGCAGGCAGTGGCGCTGACCATGCGACAACTCCCAAGGGTTATTTCGACACAGGCTCGCAAACGGCCGCGCTGATCGATCTGACCCAAATCAACATCGGTACCGAAGCGGGTGCCAGTGATGCCATATCCATCATCGATGCAGCCTTGGACAAGGTTGCGCAGATGCGATCAGACCTGGGCGCTATCGAGAATCGAATGGATCACACCATCTCGAATCTAATGAATATCGCCGAAAAAACTGCGGATTCTCGCTCGCGATTACAAGACGCGGACTTTGCGCTGGAATCCGCTCGGCTTGCTAAGAACCAAGTTCTGCAGCAGGCCGGTACGTCCATGCTCAGCCAAGCTAACCAGATGAGTCAGCTCGTTATGGAATTGTTGCGCGGCTAATCCCAAAAGTTTTGGAGTAGATAAATGAGCTTAGACAGAATTTTCGGAGTTGCTGGCGGAGCCATGGATGCGCAAATCATCCGAATGAACCTAGCAGTATCCAACATCGCAAACGCCGAGGTAACGGAGTCCTCCTCAGAGGAAGCCTATCGTGCCAAGCGGCCTGTGTTTGAAAGCATTTTAGCAAGCGAAGTAGACAGACGGCGAAACGAAACGGCTGGTGGTGTGCGCGTTAAGCAGATCGTTGAGGATCAAACGACGACCCCGGCTAACTACGATCCGGGTCACCCTAACGCTAACGACGAAGGTTACGTTTATTTGTCCAACGTCAACCCAATGAATGAGCTCATTGAGATGACGGCTGCGGCGCGCTCCTTTGAAAGCAACATTGAAGCAATGAATACGGCCAAGCAGCTGATGATGCGGACCGTTGAGTTGCTGAAGAAATAGGGGTCGATATGAGTGATTTAAATATTGGGGGTATTCGCACAACAGCGGACCTGCGTGCTGAAGCGGCGGCACCCGAGCCCGAAGCGGACTTGGACCGAAACGCATTTTTGCGACTGTTTACCGCCCAGCTACAGAATCAAAACCCGCTAGACCCGATGAAAAATGAGGCCTTTGTTGCCCAGCTGGCGCAATTTTCTAGCCTCGAGGCCACTACTCGAATGTCGGATTCTCTGGATCAATTTGTTAGCTCTCAGTCCAGTGAGAAGATCATGCGCGGCGCTTCCCTGATCGGGAAACATGTATTTGCCAGTGATGCAGTGTTGAACCAGCCTGGCGGCAGCACCCTTAGCGGTTACGTTAGGCTCGATCAAGCCGCTGACAACGTTCGGCTTAGTGTGCTGGATGCGCGCACAGGGCAGGTAGTTAATGCCATGGATCTTGGCCCACATGTGGCTGGCGAGGTCGGCTTCGATTGGAACGGAGGCAATTTCGACGGTGAAGCAGCGCCTGCTGGCGAGTATCTCTTTCAGGCCGAAGTGATTAATGGTGACGCGACACGCGGCGTTCCCGTTTACGGCCAGACTCGGGTGCAGGGAGTCTCATTCAACGATGACCTAGGTCAGGTACTGGTGGAAATCAGCGACGGCAAAACCCTAGCGCTCTCCGAAGTCACACGAATTTCAGAATAAGTTTTATTAAGCACGATTGATATCAAGTAGTACGCGAATTGGAGCACGATAAATGTCTTTCTATACCTCACTTACAGGATTAAAGGCGGCGACCACAGAACTGGCCCTAACCAGTAATAACATTGCGAACGTAGGTACCAGTGGATTCAAAAAATCTCGAGCGTCCTTCGGTGACATCTTCGCAACGTCACCGCTGCAGAAATCCACCTCAGTTGTAGGACAGGGTGTCTCGTTGAAAGAGGTACGCCAGGAGTTCTCTCAGGGTAACGTGGAGTTCTCCTCGAATACTCTAGACTTGGCGATTTCCGGTGAAGGCTTCTTCCCGTTGAAGTCTGCTGATGGTCTGACCGATATCTACACACGTAACGGCAGCTTCGTGCTGAACGAGCAGTTCAACGTAGTCAACTCCTCCGGCCAGGCTTTGCTGGCGGCGGCGGTTGACTCCTCCGGTAAGGCGGATTTGGAAAAGCTCAGCCGTTTGGCAATTCCGGTATCGACTTCCGGGCAGGCCACAGAAACATCTGAGATTCAGTTAGCTCTGAACCTGCCATCGGATGCGGAAGTGATTAACGCACAGTTCAACCGAAACAACCCGGCAACGTATAACAAGTCCACGGCACTCAGCGTATACGACAGTGGGGGTAACTCGTACCTTGCGACCATTTACTACGTAAAGACCGCCAACGCCACGGCAAACTCGCCGACGAACAAATACCAGACCTATGTATTCGTTGGCGACGACCAGGTAAACCCCGCGCTACAGCAAGCAACGGATGAAAACCAAGAGCTGCTCTATGTGAATAAGTACGGGGTACTAAAACCGTTCTCCGAAGTGGAAGACTTGCTGGTTAACCGAAAGACCCAAAAGTTCTCTTTAGACGATTTAACGGACGTCAGAACGTCGGTTCCCGCAACCGTGGAAGGCGCCAAACTGCCGAACGATTTGACAGCAGACCAAGGCTTTAATTTTAACGCCGCCTTGGCTGATGGCACATTTACTGCCGCGCAGCTACAAAACTTCATGACCGTCGATGTGGACAACTCGGGCAACCCGGCCACCATTGACCTCTCTGCTCTAGCAGCGAACAACAAAAAATACACTGGCGTGGAGATTGCTGGAATTATTCAAAACCAGCTCAACGTGAAATTTGGGGACGAACGGTACTTCGATCTGACTTCCAATAGCGCGCGAACCTTTAACGTGAACTTCACCACCGGCGGCGCAACGACTGTCGCGGCGATTGATCTGTCCTCGGCTTTCACTACCGACGCGACTCGTCTGACCGCCACAGCCGAGCAGGTTGTCAGTGCGATTCAGACTCAGTTGGATGCGGCTCTGGGCGATGGCGAGGTAACGGCCTCGTATGACTTCGCACGGCGAGAGTTTTTGTTCAACGCGGCTTCTTCCTCAGACACCGTCACGCTAAGTTCTGTTGCGACCAACAACCTGTTTAAAACGACGCCAACGGTGGTAGCGGTTGACTCTAACGGATCCTATGGCCAAACCGTGACGCCCAATGGAGAGCTTCAGCGTGTAGCCAATGAGCAGCGCTACGGCATCAAGGTGAGTTACGATGGCGCGAAGCAGACTTTTTCGTTTTCGTCCGGCTCCACGGGAGACACCTCCCAGGTCGATGTGAATTTCTCTGTACCAACATTTAATGCCACAAGCGGCGTCCCCACTGGCGCAACGGATGCGGATGGTAATCCCACCCTGCAAGCGAATTTGTCCAGCGCCTCTTTTATGGGATTCGAGGTAACCGGAACCACCGATTCATTGTATTCGGAGCTTCCTTCTGAAGAAGCGGTGCGCGGCGTTGTGTCACTGCCAGCGGTGAGCCAAGGCTCTTCCATCGCGGTAAACGTAAATAACAACTTCTCTGTGGATGCCTCGAACAATACGTTCGTTGTATCGGTGGATGACGTAAAGGGCACCTTGGTACTGCCCACCGGGTCTGGTTATACCCTAGATAGCTTCATCGTTGAGTTAGAAAAAGGCATTAACCAGCTT
Organism: Gammaproteobacteria bacterium; assembly: GCA_038113685.1. Taxonomy (GTDB): domain Bacteria; phylum Pseudomonadota; class Gammaproteobacteria; order Pseudomonadales; family Azotimanducaceae; genus UBA4421. The sequence goes on along the minus strand of JAYNPH010000038.1, from coordinate 9,803 downwards.
GCCTCTGATAACGGTAGTACTGTATCGGGCGTAAAAGTGGCGTATGACTCGGAGACCAACGGGCTAGTATTTACGACAGGAACAACAGGTACCGACTCGTTCATTAAAGTTTCAGGTTCCGCGACTTGGGGTCTAGCGAACATTGGTTCCGGTCGCGGTACCACCACGACGTGGATTAAGCCCTCGCAGTCTGCGGATACGGTCAACGGTGTATCCGTTAACAAGTACATCGACGAATTTGGTGTAGAGACCGCTAGTGCAGATGGCTTCTCTACCCTGCCGGAATGGTCCCCCATCTTCCTGGATAAGGGTGAATTAACTTTCGACACATCCGGTAACTTGGTGTCCCCGACGGGCGGAGCCCAGCTGGACACCGTGTTCTTGGCCGGTGGTCGTGGTGCATTGAACTTGAGCATCGACTACACAGGAACTACCCAGTTTTCGCAGGCTTTCGCGGTGAAAGCTCAATCACAGGACGGGTCCCCTGAAGGTGACTTGGTCGGTGTGGATATCGGAGACGACGGTCTAGTCGTCGCCAGCTATTCCAACGGCTCTCAGGAGTCTCTCGGTAAAATCGTGCTGACCACCTTCGCCAGTAATGAGGGTCTGCGTCAGAACGGTGACAGCTCATATCTGTCATCAGCCAAGTCAGGTGCAGCGGCATTTGGTGAGGCGGGCACAGCAGGCTTTGGAACCATTCGAGCGGGTGCTCGAGAGCGATCAAATGTGGATCTAACGACCGAGCTGGTTGGTCTGATTACGGCCCAACGAAACTTCCAGGCCAACGCCAAAGCTATTGAGACGTCATCGGCCTTAACCTCCGCCATCATCAACATCAGAAGCTAGGTAGCGGGTAATGGATAAGGGCATATACACAGCGGTGGGCTCGATTAATGCCCAGCGCATGCAAGAAACCAACGCGGTCCACGAGCTTGCTAACGTGTCGACCATTGGTTTCAAAAAAGCCTACCAGATCGCCTTGGAGTCTTACCGAGTAGACGGTGATGGATACAAGACCCGTTTCTTGGCGGCTAACTCGCCTAGCGGTGTTGTTAATTTGTCGCCTGGCAGCCGCATTGCTACCGGTAATGCCCTGGACATATTCATGAACGGTGAGACCGTTTTAGGCGTTCAAAACAGTGCTGGCGAAATAGCCTTTACACGACGCGGAGATATTCGCGTGAACCAAAATGGCGAACTTGCTCTTGTGAGTGGCCAGCTTGTTATGGGCGATGGCGGAGCGGCGATCGTTCCCCCTGAAGACCAGCTGCTGAGCATTTCAGATGAGGGTGTGATCTACGCCGTGGATCCGGAGCAAGAGGTGGCAGAACCACAAGAGGTAGCGCGGCTGATGTTGCGAGACGCCAGTGAAACCGCGCTCGAAAAAATGCAAGACGGTTTGTTCAAAGTGCGTGGCGAAGCCCCGGGTGATTTCGACACCGGGCCATTGCCCGTTTCGATTTCCAGCGGCCAATTAGAGGGCAGTGCGGCGAATGCCATGGAAACCATGGTGAAGATGATGAACGGTGTTCGCTCCTTTGAAATGAAAATGAAGCTGGTGAAGGAACTGGGCGACCTCGGTGATTCCAATAACACGTTGATGCGCCTTAGCTAGATTCGGAACAAATTAATTTTGGTGCGGCCCATTGGGTCCACCTAACAGAAAAAAGGAAAGACTATGGACGCCTCGTTGTGGGTAGCTAAGACCGGCCTAAACGCTCAGCAAACAAGAATGAGCGTGATCTCGAACAACTTGGCCAACGTCAATACCAATGGTTTTAAGCGCGATCGCGCCGTTTTTGAAGATTTGTTGTATCAGAACATCAGACAGGCGGGCGGCCAAACAGGCGCCGATACCAATGCGCCCAACGGGTTTATGCTCGGTACCGGCACACGCATCGTGGCAACGGAAAAAATGCAGGGCCAGGGCAATATGATTGCCACGGAAAATGCCCTCGACCTTGCTGTGGAAGGCCCGGGCCTTTTTCAGATCCTTCAGCCTGACGGCACCTTGGCCTACACCCGTGACGGCAGTTTTAAGCTGTCTCAAGACGGTGAGCTGGTGAACAGTGCTGGTTACCTACTGCAGCCTCAGATTGTCATTCCTCAGGAAGCGGCGAGCATTTCCGTAGGTACCGACGGTACCGTTAGCGTCGAGCTCTCCAATGGCGGCGGCAATCAGCAAATTGGTCAGATTCAGGTCGCGCGATTTATTAACGCGTCAGGCCTTGAGTCCCTTGGACAAAACCTATTTCGAGAAACTCAGGCCAGCGGACCACCCATTGTTCTTGTACCCGGTGAACAGGGTGCAGGCCGAATAGCCCAAGGCATGCTGGAGGCTTCCAACGTAAACGTGGTGGAAGAGCTGGTTAACATGATCGAAACCCAGCGCGCCTACGAGGTGAATTCGAAGGCCATTTCGGCAGTGGACTCCATGCTGCGCTTCTTGAATAACAACCTGTAGGCCTGATGATGAACTACGTTAAAGCGCTGTTGTTGTTTGCCAGCCTAACCTTGGGCAGCGGTTGCGCCACCTCCCAGGTGGCTCCAATACTGCCGGAGCAGGCCTTCGAGCCAATAACACCCGTTATGCCTGACCAAATTACGACGGTTACCGGCTCGATTTTTGCCGACAGCAATGCCCGTTATCGATTCGGGTTTAAAAAGAGTTTTCAGGTCGGCGACATTATTACGGTGGTGCTGACCGAGGCAACCCAAGCTCAACGTCAAAGTGGCGTTGAGACCGCGCGAGAAGGCTCCAACAGTCCGCTCAAAGCTCTGCAGGGCGCCTTTGCACTGGATGACAACCGCATACAGAAAGCAGCGAAGGCAATCCCCTTCGACGATCTAAAGATCGAGTCCAAAGGTTCCGGTACTGCAAACCAAGCGGCATCCCTAAGCGGAGCCATCGCAGCGACGGTGATACAAGTTTTGCCCAACGAAAGTTTGCTGATTAAGGGCCAGAAGCGTCTGACCTTGAGCGAAGGCAGTGAAACTATCCAGTTGCTTGGCTTAGTAGACCAGCGCGACATTCAGCCCGATAACACGGTGCTGTCATCGCGACTGGCCAACGCACGCATTTCTTACGAAGGCTCCGGAGACTTATCCGCTGTCGCCAAGGTGCCTTGGGGCACCAACATTGTGAATAAGGTATGGCCATTCTAATGATCGCTCATCGTATAAATTTCATCGGCCTCGCCCTAGCCCTGATACTGCAGCCTCTGTTTATAAACGGCGCCATGGCAGATCGGATAAAAGATCTCACCTCTGTTGCCGGTGCGAGACCAAACCAGTTAATTGGTTACGGATTAGTTGTCGGCCTGCAGGGGACTGGCGATAAAGACAAAATCTCCTTTACTGCCCAAAGCTTAAAGAAGGTGTTGGACCGACTCGGCGTCGACGTTGACGGACCAATTTCAAACTACGATTTGTTTAGCCGGGGCGTTGCCAATCTGGCCTATGACAAAACTAAGCTGGATAACGTTGCCTCGGTTCTGGTGACGGCCACCCTGCCCCCCTTTGCCAAGCCCGGCCAATCCGTGGATGTGAATGTTGCCACCATTGGTTTAGCCACCAGCTTACGTGGCGGCAATTTGATTCTTACTGAGCTTCGCGGTGCGGACGGGCAGATTTACGCGCTGGCTCAAGGGCCGCTGACCACTACGGGTATTGAAGTGAACGCAGCCGGTACAGAAATTAACATTGGCGTTCCTACTACCGCGCGCGTGCCCAACGGCGCGCTGGTCGAGCGCGCAGTAGAGACACCGTTTGGACAGTCAGAGTTTGTTGTGCTGAACACTCATCAGACCGACTTCACCACGGTTAGCGCCATCTCCGATGCAATAAATGAAAAGTTTGGGCTTGGTACTGCGAATCCACTCGATGCTCGATCCGTGGCGGTACGCGCCCCCCTCGGCCTTACCGAGCGGGTGGGTTTTTTAAGCATGATCGAGAACATCGATGTAATTCCAGGCGAACCCAAGGCTCGGGTCGTGGTGAACTCGCGTACAGGCACAGTGGTTATCAGCCGAACGGTAAAGGTCACAGCAGCGGCGGTAACCCAAGGAAGTTTGTCTGTCTCCATCGCGGCCACCAACGAAGTCGTTCAGCCAGAAGCGGGCTTGTTTGGAGGAGTCGGTGAGGCTGTAGCAGTTCAAAACGCCGACATCGAAGTGGCCGAAGAAGTGAACCCCATGTTTCTGTTCCAGCCCGGTGTGGATTTACGAGACATCGTCGAGGCGGTGAATCAAGTAGGTGCCAGCCCGTCGTCGTTGATCGCGATTTTAGAAGCGCTGAAGAGTTCTGGCAGTTTGCGTGCCGAACTATTGGTGATCTAACGATCATGACTGACTCCATTTCGCCCGACCCTCAACTGACCAGTGCGCTGGATTTCGCTGGCCTCGCGCAAATGCGGGCTGGTGCGATTCAAGGCAAAGAAAAAGTCACTGAGGAAGTCGCTCAGCAGTTTGAAGCTATCTTTATCAACATGATGCTTAAGTCCATGCGGGAAGCCACTGAGCGTTCCGGCCTGCTTGATTCCGAGGCGACAAAAACCTATGAGTCCATGTTCGATCAGCAAATGTCGACAAATTTGGCGGCTAAGGGAACATTTGGTATCGCTCAGGCGCTACAGAACCAGCTGAATCTAGATCCGCGCACCAAGTCGGCCACAGGCTTTATGCCGCTTTTGCAAGCCCAGGGCATGCAGCTTCGGCAAAACGAAAGTAGCTACGAGTTGCACAGAGCCCCGCGCGCATCTTTCTTTCCCGGAGGTGAGCAATGACAGATCTGCTTGCAATTGGCAGTAATGCTGTCCGCAACAGCCAACTGGCACTATCGGTTGTCAGCAATAACATTGCCAACGTCAATACCGACGGCTATGTACGTCAGGACTTGAATTTGCAGGAAGGCTTGCCGACTAAGAACGGTCTGTTCTTCTTGGGCAGCGGCGCCATTGCGGACGGTATTCGCCGATCCTATAACGGCCAAGTTGAATCGTCATTGCGCATGAGTATCAGTGACGTGAATGCTCAATCACCGCTGATCGCCAACACGGAAAGGCTGATCAATGTTTTTGGCAATAAAAACGCCTCTTTGACCCCGGCGCTTGGCGGCTTCTTCGATAGCCTGCGCGCACTCAGCGTCGACGCTTCTTCAGAGGTACTGCGCAATCAGGTTGTCAGCAGTGGTCAGACGCTGGCGTCCCGATTCAACGGTCTGGCGATTCAGCTGGACAGTTTGGACGATGAAACCCGTCGTATGGCGCAGGAAAAAGTGGACGCTCTGAACGCTCTCGCCGAGCAATTGGCGAGCATTAACGCCAACCTGCAAAAAGCCTCTGATGTCGCCAAACAGCCAGCCAGCTTGCTGGATAACAGAGATCAGGTGCTGCGGGATATGTCCCAAATAACGCGTATCTCGGTTAGTGAGAGCGTCAACGGGACCGTCTCGGTGGGTATTGGCGCAAACGCGGGGAATGCGCTTATTGTTAGTGGCTTAACCGCCACTCCGCTCGGGGTAAATTTCCTCCCGGGTACACCCAATAGAGCAGAACTTTTGCTCAACCCCTATGAGGATCCCGTGAATCTATCGGGTCTGATTGGCGGGGAACTTGGCGGCATTTTGAACTTCAGAGATCAAATGCTTGCGCCTGCGATGAACCAACTCGATGACATCGCCGCCACGTTTATCAGAGAGATTAATGACGCTCACGCCAAGGGTATGGATCTCAGCGAAGGACCGGGCAAGGCGTTATTCGTCAGCGAGCCGAACTTCGTTGTCGACTACAGCATGGCAAAAAGCGGTGTGTCGGTCTCGGTCGCTGTCGATCAGCCGTCGGAGGCAAATCTGCGCTCGATGGATCTCACCTACGATGCACTCAATACACGTTGGGTTGCCAAGGATACTCAGTCTGGCCTGCGCTACACCTCAAGCGGTATACCGGCACAAATTGCCATTAATGGTTTAACCGTAACGATTAACGGACAGGCACAAACCGGCGATGTTCTGAGGTTAGGCGGCGAAGACCGGCCAGCTCGCAATATCACCATGGCGATAGAGGATCCTAATGCCATCGCCGCAGGAGACTTGTTCCGCGTGTCGAAAAACGTGGCAAACACCAGCGAGGCCAACGCGACCATCGAAATAGTGGACGCCGTTGCACTAACCACTGCCATACCCAAGCTGGATACTCTGCTGGTCAATAACGTTAACGAAGACGCGGCGCTCGCAGTGAGCACCAGCTATTCTTTGGCCAAAACCCTAGTGCCGGCAGGCACTTCAAGTCTTGAACTCACCCTGTCCAAGGCAACAAGCAGCGACGCAGAGCTGCAGATTTTTACCCGTGATGGGCGTCATCTTTTCGGCAGCGCCCTGAGCGATGCCCAACGTAGCGTCATGCTCAGCGAACAAAATGGTTTCGTAACCGGCAGCACCTACAGCGACACATACCTCAATGGTGCATCGCCGTATCTCGGCAACACCTGGGCCATGGGCGCAAGCGCCGAAGCCGTCATCGATACCTTGGATGATGGAAGTCCCGTAGTAACGGCCGAAGCCATTTTACGTGGAGGCGCGTTACCGAGCTTGACCAATAATAGCGGCAGTACCATGACGGTGATCGCTGCTGGGGCTCTAAAGCTGGACGGCTCAGCGCTGCCAGCTCTGGAATTGGCAAACGGAGCGAGTTTGTCCACCAGCGATGTCGCAAACTGGCTGAACACGGCCATCTCTGCTGCTGGCCTGTCGGTTAGTGTCGGGACAGCAAACGAAATACGCATCCCGGCGGCGGAGATTTCCGCGACGTCCGGTACGCTCAACATCAACGGCACCAGCATACATGGCGAAACGCCGGTCACCAGCACAACAGAGCTCGTGAACAGCATTAACGCTAAGACGAGTACAACCGACGTCGAGGCCCGATTGGATTTTGATGGAGCGCTGATTCTGTCCAATGTGCAGGGAGCCGAGAGTAAGACGATTTCTCTGGGCACGAGCAGCTCGGTGTTCACCAATGTGTCTGGTGACATTCAAGCGGGCATAACGCTCACGGCGACACGGACATCAGGCGACACCAGCGAGCGCAGTGTAGCGCTGACCCTGTCTGAAACGGGCAGCGCCACAGATCTCGCTCGTTTGGGTTTTACGACGACGTTCCAAGCGCCCGATGCCTTGGATGAGGATCTCATCGTCTTTACCACGGGGTCCGTTGGCAGTACCGCGGCAATAAGCGCTAGCTACCAAAGTGGGGAAAGCGATGCGCTGAGGCTGCGTTCTTCGACGCTTGAGATCAGCTTTACGTCTGATTCCGTTTATCAAATACGCGATACCAGTAGTGGCACCGTTCTGGCGGAGCGCAGCTATGTCGCAGGTCAGCCCATCGTGTACCAGAACCTGCAGGTAACCCTAGACGATAACCCTGTCAGTGGTGATGTTTTTACTATCGACGATAACAGCGATGGATTCGGCAGTAACGAGAACCTGCTGCGGTTAATCGGCATTGAGTCTGCAAAAGTTCTGGGTAACAACGATACCCTGCATGATTCGTATCTGAATCTGCTAAACCAAGCGGGCACCACGGCTCGTCAGGCCCAAGTCACTCAAGAGGCTTTGCAGGTAGTTTATGAGCAGGCCAATGAAAGCCGGGACCAGATTGCAGGTGTCAATCTGGATGAAGAGGCCGCTAACCTGATTCGGTTCCAGCAGTCTTATCAAGCCTCCGCGCGAATGATCCAAACCGCCAATCAGCTGTTCGACGCCATTCTGCGGCTCTAAGGAAAGCGCATGAAAATCTCTACCGCACTGAATTTTCAACGGTCCCTGAACACTATGCAGGAGACCCAGAATCAGGTCTCTAAAACTCGGGAACAGTTGGCAACGGGCAAAGAAATTGTGCGTCCCTCCGACGACACGATCAAAGTCAGTGCCATCGAAAACCTCGATCGCGCGATCGCTAAGGAAGACACCTATCAAGCGGTCATGGGACAGCTCAAGGATCGTTATCAGCTTGAAGAAACGTCTCTGACCAATGGCTCGGATATTTTGGTGCGGATTAAAGAGCTGGCATTGCAGGGCGCCAACGCCACGCTGTCGGCCAAGGATCGTGAAATCATTGCCGTGGAGGTGCAGGGCCTGCGCGATGAATTGCTGAGCATAGCGAACAGCCGAGATGTCAACGGAAATTCGATTTTTGCTGGCGGCAACACCGAGGCGGATGCGTTTCAAACCAAGGCAGACGGTAGCGTTGTGTATCAAGGTGATGCTCGTCAGACCATGGTCAGCGTCAGCGATGAGCGTCAGCTAGGCAAAAATCGAAATGGCCTGAACGTATTTTCATCAGCCGATCGCACCATTCCGGGAAGTCCGGCAACCTTTACGGTCGCCGTCAGTGATCTGTCCATTTTCAATGCCGCCGCAACGTTGAGCGACGGCACAACCAATATCGCTCTGGATCATACGGGTAACCAAGCGCCTGCCGACGCCCAGGATTTGCTGACAGATATCACCAGTCACGACAATTACGAGGCGTTTGCGTTCACCGTTGCGCTGGCCGGAGACAACTTAGTCTTCAGCGCCAAAACCAATGGGCCAATGGATGCTGGAACGGGTCCGACCTTTGGCGCCATCACCGTTACCAATGGTGATGCCGGAGTTGCTGACAAGATCGAAGGCGTTGGCTTTTTTGCCACCCTAGACGACTTTGTCAGCGGCTTGCGGCAGAGTGATACCGCCATTATTCAGCGCGCCTTGGGCGAGGTTAGCCAACTACACGACGGCTTGGCATTGGCGATCGGTAAAGTGGGTAGCGAGATACAAAGTGTCGAAACCCAAATGGAGATCAATGCGGACAGCCGGCTGCGGATGCAAAGCCTGTTGTCTAACGAAGAAGATTTGGATTACGCGGAAGCGATTACGCGATTCAATCAGGAAATGACTCGGCTTGAGGCAACGCAGACATCGTTTGCCAAAGTGGCTCAGCTAAGTTTGTTTGAATACCTCTAGCTTTAGATCGCTAGCGCTAGGCCAGTAGGCCTTCGGATAATTCCGAGCCTTTTTGTGCTGAATTGGATGGCGCCGATGTCGTCGGCATGAGCAGGGTTTCCCAGCCTTTTTGTAAATCACAGACCAGAAGTCTCAACTCCTGAAGGTCCTCTTCCAATGGTAGCTGCATGCTCTGGTCCATGGAGCGGTCCAGCATGCCAAAGAAATCGTTCAGGTGCCCAACCAGCTGCGGATCGGGTAGCTCCTGAAAACTTCGCTCCAAAAACCGCATCAGGTTTTTCGCGTGTCGTAGGGAGGTGGCGGCAGACGCATGACGTTGAGCATGGGCATTACGTTCAGCAATCGCCAAGCTATTGATCAGCGAGTCGAACAACCAGCGGATTTCCTGCTGCTTGTCTTCGCTGAACACAGCGAGGTTCTGAATGTATTGCGCAAAATGTGACACGTGAGACCTAAATTCTTCGTCTACACCCTCTAGTCGGGAAAATTCCAGAGATCTTTAGCGCTTTTTGCAACAAAGCTCTGATTTTTGCGGCGAAGTCGTCAATTTCAGCTCGGGCAGCTGGTGTAGCCGGACTCGAAACAGCTCCTGGCCAGTTCGGTGGCTTTTTCTTGTACGCTTTTAGATAGCTGCATTTTGCTGAACTCCAAAATGCTGTCGGCGTCCGCATAGCCGTTTATTTTGCTGACCATGCCCCAAATAAAGGCCTTAAGGGGTTCGGTTTTTTCCGCCGGGTGCCCCTCTCCCCCTTGAAACATCAGTGCGGTCATAAATTGACCCAGCGGGTTTCCAAGTTTAGCGG
>JAYNPH010000037.1:8244-19892 GCA_038113685.1 Gammaproteobacteria bacterium | reverse complement strand
GTGCCGTGGTTGAGTCTGGTTTATGGGCCTTGGTCTTGGCTGTTAGGGACAACAGGGCCTGTCGGCCGTGATGTCGGTGCTCTTGGCTTAGCGTGACTTCGCCAAAGCATGCAGCAGACAGTCCTTGTAAAAAATAGGCGGCGCTTGGGTGGCTGGCTCGGAATAGCTCAAAGGCCTGTTGCTGAGGTCGCCGATAATGTTGGGTTAGAAACGTGATAAGTTTGCGGCGTACCACCGGGGGGAGGTCGCTATCCAAGGACCTTAACAACTGTTTCGCGCTCACCCTAACTGGGGAATCAACGTAACCTTTGGGTATGTGACCTATCCCGGCTGACCGGTCGTTGGCGTTGACCGAGGGTTTGCGTCTTCGGCGGATGGCGATCAGCGCCAACAAAACTAGTAGGGCTAGGACCAAGATTCGCCAATCGAGTCCGTTGGCGTTGGGTTCTACGGTGCCGCCAAGCTGAGATATCGGCGGCTGATCTACAGCCTGCTCTTTAGGCAGCCTCGTTGGGCTAATTGCGGCCCCGATTATGTCGAGTACGACCGGCTGAACCTTTGTCGTCATCACCTCGTCAGTATCCGTATTCCACCACGTGATGGTTGTTCCGGGTAGTGCTTGGGCTCCGCCTGCTACCGGAACCAAGTCTACGGATTCAACTCGTTGACCCACGAGGGTTTCGCCCGTCTGCGCGTTGCTGATACTGGCTGGCTGCGCATAGGTCTTGAATATTGCCGGATCAAGAGCAACCCCTTGGGGCGTTATGCTGGCGCCCGAGTTGCCGAACACGGTGATTGTTAGGGTTTGGTTAACGGTGTCGCCGACTTTCACGGGCTGATCTAGGGTCGGTGTATAACGCTGGTTTGCCGTGACGGCGATTGCCGGCAGCCACGGTACGTCGCTTGGGTATTCGGCCGGAATGCCCTTAATCTCGATCCAACGTTGCCCTGTGTTAACCGTAACGGTCTTGCGAGTCATGGTGGCGCCTTGGCGCGACTGCACACTGGCCTTGACACTTTCATCGGGTATCAACAGGGCGCCGCTGCGCTCGGGAAAGATAGCGTAGCGTTGTTCAAACGAACCCATGGTGCGGCCGTTGCGTCGAACGACCGAAGTGGTGCCTTCGCCAAGCGCAAACACTTGCGCGCTGTCCACTTTGGGTGCTTCTAACTGTCCGCCGTAAAGCTGCACGCCTTCGGCATAAATCAACCGCCGGGTCAGCAGCAACTGGCTTTGCACGTAAACCGAGTCGCTGGACAACTCCAGTTCATAGAACACCAAGTTGTCGATCTCTCGCCTTGCCTCGTCACTGAGTTTGCGAACCGAGAGTTGAAGCGGCTTACTGCGCTTGTTACCGACAGCGATGGGGGCAATGGTCAGCAGACCGGTGTTTTTAGGCTGCAGCGTGATGCTGTAGTCAACCCAGCTTTGGGCGCGGCCGTTGATGAATTGATACTGGCTGCCGGTGTTTACACCAAGCACGAGAAAGTCTTGCTCTAAGCCAGATAGGTCTGGCGTGAGCGTGTCGCGAGCGCCCAGATCTCGAATCACCAATTGTACAGAGTCCAACTCCTCGATCTGAGTTGCCGATAGCGCAGCCCGCAGTTCACTGTGGGCGGTACCTGGCGCCAACGTTAACAGGCTAACAAATGCCACGATGAGCATCAGGTAAGGCTTGTAACAGTCCCCCACGCTGGCCACTACCAAATTTGCTCGTCTTGGCGGTCGCTGTAATCGCCCTGACGCAGCCGCTGTTTCGTTTCGTGCTGGAATTTGCGGCGCAGCAATCCGCCTGGGTCATCGGGCACACGACGCAACCACTGTTCCAAAGCCTCTTGTTTTTCGTCACGTTGTTGTTCGCTCATGGGCTCTTGGTCTGGCTCGTTTTGGCTCTGGGACGATTGGTCTTGTTGCTGGCGCTGCTGCTCCTGTTGCTGCTGATCGTCTTCTTTGTTTTGTTGGTTTTGTTCTTCTAGCAGGTCCTCTAACAGGGCCTTGTTAAAGGCTGCATCCTCTTGGTCGGGCTGCAGGGCCAATACCTGCTGGTAGCGTTCAATGGCGTCTGCGTAACGTCCCTGTTGCGCCAGCGCGTTGCCTTGGTTGTAAAGACCTGTGGCGCTGGTGTCCTTGGTAAAATTTGCTGCTGCGGCAGCATAGTCGCCGCTGTGGTAGAGGGCTGCACCTTGCCACTGCGGGTGTTCAAAGAGTTTCGCCGCGGTCGCGGAGTCATTATCGATAAATGCCTGGTAGCCCTGTTGATCTGGACGCTGCCAAAGCCCTCGCCAAAAGCGTCCTAACGAGTCTGCGGCGTTGTCGACGTCCGAGGGCGCCTCTTGATATTGCGGTTGATTGGCTGCCAGCGGGCTGGCGCTTGCGGCCCACGCTGGCTCCGGCAGGAGTGCCAGCGCCAAGCAAGCGGCAAAGACCCCTCGCCGGAAGGACATCAGCATCATCGCAGCAATGGGAAAGCCAAGCCAAAACCCTATATCTGCCCAGATATCGAATTCACGCTCGACTTCAATCGAAGCGTCTTCAGTGGGCAATCGGGTACTCAACGCGATGTCTAGGTCCGCATCGCCGATGGTGAGTCGGCTGTAGCGGCCGTAACTTTGCTGAGCCGCTTGAATCAGCCGCGATTCGTCTAATCTGGCAATGATCTGTCTCCCAGATTCATCGGTAAGGTATCTGGGTGCTTCGTTGGGACGGTTTACTGGAATTTTGCCCCCGGACTGGGTGCCCACCCCAATAATAGATATGGGGAATGCTCGATCTCGGAAGCGGCTTATTTCCGCGGTGTCACGGATGCCGTCGGTGATTAACAAGATACGGCCTTCAACCAATCCGGCATTGGTGAAGAGCGTCCTTGCAAGGGTCAATCCACTGGCGGGCCTGCTGCCTAGGACCGGCATCATGGCCGGTGAGAGGGCGCTAAGCAGGTTTTCAATGGTGTTGCTGTCGTCGGTTACGGGCACCACGGCATGGGCGTCTCCCGCATAGGCCACAAGTCCCGTTGAACCTTCTTGTCTCAAGCGCAGGGCGTCCACGATTTTTTGTCGTGCCTTCGCCAAACGAGAGGGGGACATATCTTGGGCAAACATGGAGAGCGATAGATCTAAAACGATCACCAGGGCGTCGTTTTTTTGCGTCACCGGTTGAGGCAATTTTTCCCAAGCGGGCCCAGCCAAGGCCAACACGGTCAGCGTTGCGCCCGTCCAAAGAGTCGCACGCAGCCGCAGTGCTGCGCCGGCGGCCTTGGTGTCGAGCAGTACGTCAAGTAAGGGCAGGCTAATGGCAGTAGACCACGTGCTTTGCTGTCGAGTGCTGCGGACCCAGACATAAATCAGGCCGCACAACGGCAGTAGTGCAAGTAGCCACCAGGGTCTGAGGAAGTGGAAGTCCGCTAGCGAGTCAAACACGCCCGGTCCCCTTGGGGTACCTAGCTTGCCTTAGCCAGTCGCCGAGCAGTATGCCAATCCACACCAGTAGACTGGCAGCCAACGGCCAGTAATACAAAGCTTGGGTTGGGCGAAAGATTTCTGCTTCTTGCTCTACCGGTTCAAGTTCGTCAATCAATTCATAGATTCTAACTAATGTGCTTGGGTCCTTAGCGCGGAAGTACCGTCCGCCCGTCGTGCCAGCAATAGCTTTTAGGGTGTCCTCGTCCAGATCCGCCGACGGATTGGTCATGCGGCCGCTGATGCGTCCGAGTAATCCCGGCATACGCATTTCATCTGCGCCGACACCAATGGTGTAAATACGGATGCTGTCGCGGGCCGCCAATTCCGCTGCAACCTCCGGGTCAACCTCGCCAACGTTATTGGCTCCATCCGTCAATAAGATTAGGACCTTGTCTTCCTGTGGGCGCAGGCGCAAGCGCTTAACCGCCAACCCGATGGCATCGCCAATGGCGGTTTTTCCGCCGGCTATACCGACCGGAGCCTCGATCAATAGCCGATTAACGCTTTTTACATCGAATGTGAGGGGAGCCTGCAAATATGCGTTGGTCCCAAACAGTACCAAGCCAATGCGGTCTCCTACGCGCTCGGCTGTGAAATCGGAAATGACGGCCTTTACTACGGCGAGGCGCTCGACGTAGTCGCCATCAATTTCCATATCTTCCGTGGCCATGCTTCCGGATATGTCCACTGCCAGCATAAGGTCCCGACCGGTGGTAGGTAGATTGACCGGATCTCCAGTGAATTGAGGGCGGGCGAGGGCAGTCAGCACAAGTACCCATGCCACTGCCAATGCCAGCAGGCGCCAAGGACGGGTACTTTGCGTGGCCGTGGCGTGGCCGGCGACGTCGTTGAACGCGCTTAAAGACGGTACGACTAGGGCGGGTGCTTGCTGCGTTTGGCTGGTTTTCAGGCGCCACACCAATACCGGCAGGGGCAGGGCGGCGAAAACGTAGGGCCACAACCACTCAATCATAACGTCCTCGGTACCCGAGGTCGGGTTTAACCTGGCTAAGCAGTTTAATTACGCTGGCGCGAAGGCCTGCGCGGTCGATGCTTTGGTTTGGCGCGAACCGCGCAGTTCCTAGAGCACGTCCGGAGCCTTGGCTAAAGTCGTTGCCGCCGGCTATGCGATCCAGCGCGTGAAGCCACGCCTCACCGCTTTCGGGCCCAAGGTTTTCTTTATTCAAGGCAACCACCAGGAGGCGCTTCAAAATCTCATTGCATTGGTGAGCGACGACATCATCTGCGGCGTCGCTGCTAAACAGTTTGGACAGCAATTCTTTGGCAGCGCGGATTGGTGCAAATGCTCGCCATCGTCTGTACTGCAACACCGCGAGCCAGATCAGGCACATGAGCAAAACTCCGGCCAACAGCCACCATCCTGGAGCGGGCGGCCACCAAGGGGGAGGTGACGGAAGGTAAATGTCCCTTAGGGCCGCCAGAGGATCGCCATTCATGGCGTCATTCTCCCCTGAGGTTTCAAGCCCAGATCTATGCCGTCCCACTGTTCGTCAGCGGTGCTGTAGGTCAGGTAATTGATCGATGGATGTCGGCATAGCGCTTTCAGAGCTTCTTCCCGTTTGCGGTAAGCAGACGTATAAGCTTGGCGCGCAGCCCCATCGCCCGTATGGAAATGCAGTTGACGGTCGCCTTGGCTAACGCTGTAAAAACCGGCGGGAGGAAGCTGGTGGTCTAAGGGGTCACTGATCTGAAGGATGGTCAAATCGTGCTTTTGCGCGATCCTAGGAAGCGCTCGCTGCCACACTTGCAGCACTGAGTCTGCGCTGCCAACGAGGTCCGCAACGACAAAAATCCGAAAGCGCTGGTGTTTCAGCTGGGCCAGGTCGTCCAAGGCAGACGTTAGAAACGCCGCAGCAACCTCGTTATCCACGAGGCCCTCAGGCTTGTGTAGCAGTTGATTGCTTGTGGCTACTTGCTGCAAAAGACGCCCAACCGCCTTAGCGGTACGAAATGGCCGAAAAACCGTGTGACCTTTGATGTCGAGAACTAGGCCGCCTACTCGGTCACCCTGATGCGTTATCCGCCAAGCCAGCCGTCCAGCCAGTTCCGCCGCCGCAACTGATTTCAGGCGTTGCACCGAGCCAAAAAACATGGGCTGTGTTTGATCCACAAACACCTGCGCAGGGCTTTCTCTCTCTTCTCGGAAGACCTTGGTATGCGGGCTGTTTTTTCTTGCAGTCACTCGCCAGTCGATACTGCGAATATCGTCGCCGGGTTGATATTGGCGGACCTCCGCAAAATCGACGCCCCGGCCCTTATGTTTAGACAGTCGCAGGCCTGATTGAGAGCCGGTTCGTACGGGATTGTTGGGAGTTGTCTTTTGTGCGACACGAAAACGCAGGCGTAATAGCTGCTCAATTGAGACGTAGGCGCCTTGGATAACGTCCGCTGCGGGGCGGCCTTGGTTGCGCCCGGTAAGGTTCTCGTTCAGCTTTTGATTGTCGAATTTGCTCATGTATGCAGAACCTGCCGACGGTACGGCCTAGGGAACCGGTACCAGTCGCAGCAGTTCGGTGATCACTTGGTCGCTGTTAATCCCTTGAGCGTCGGCTTCAAAGCTGCAGATCAGCCGATGCCGGAGCACATCATGAGCGACGGCTTGGACATCGTCTGGCGTCACAAAGTCCCTGCGATCAAGCCAGGCGCTTGCTCGTGCGCAAAGGTCGAGGCCGATGGTTCCTCGCGGGCTGGCACCAAATTCGATCAAAGGCCGAAGGCTCTCGGGAGGGTTTCGGCTAGCAAGAATTAACTCGACAAGATATCGCTCGACTGGTTCGGCAAGGTGCAACTGCAGAATTTCGTTGCGGGCGATCTTGATCTCTGTTTGGGAAATAAGGGCTGGTTGTTGTCGCGATGGATCGTCGTTTCCTGCCAACATTTCGCCTCGCACCAGCTGCAGAATTTCTGTCTCAGCCGGTCGCGTAGGGTAGTCAACGACGATTTGCATCAAAAATCGATCCAACTGAGCCTCAGGAAGTGCATAGGTGCCTTCTTGCTCAATGGGATTCTGTGTCGCCATGACCATAAAAAAATCCGGCAGCGCAAAGGTTTTTCTGCCGAAACTGACTTGGTTTTCAGCCATGGCCTCGAGCAGCGCGGACTGTACTTTGGCCGGTGCGCGATTGATTTCATCCGCCAGCACCAAGTTGTGGAAAATGGGTCCATGCTGAAACTCGAAGCTGCCGCTCTCTTGACGATAGATTTCAGTTCCCGTCACGTCACTTGGCAAGAGATCTGGCGTGAATTGAATGCGGTGAAAGTCACCCTCGATCACATCAGCCAATGCTTTAATCGCCCGCGTTTTGGCTAGCCCGGGAGCGCCTTCTACCAGCAGGTGTCCGCCACATAACAACGTCACCAGCATCCGCTGTACCAGATGCTCTTGACCGATCACTTTTTCGGCTAAGAGTTGTTTTGCTGAAGCAAATGTCTCGCGTGTGGGGTGAGATGCACCGACGGTCGTTTCTGTCCTTGCTGACACTGGGCGTAAATCCTATGGCGATCAAAAGGGTAGTGTAGCGTTCTGGGTCCGGCTGACAAAGTGCTTAACGCTTATCGAAGGGCTTGCTGCGTTGCAGCTTGCCTAAAGCGGTGCGGTTGATTGCAACCTCGAGGAGTCTGTGCCTCAAAATCGCCAGTGCCGGGTGTTGTTTGTTCGCGCGAATGTTTGTGGATTTTGTACGGCGTTTTAAACTAGCGTCTGCAAAGCCATGGCGTATTTATGAATCTTATTCAATCTCTTCTCTTAGCAGTCCCCCCCGAGGCGGCACACTCCTTCGCGATGACGGCGTTAGGTGCCGCCCGATTTTTACCCGGCCCGGTTTCACCAATCTTGGGGAGGCAGCGCCCTTTTTTAGGTAAAACACTGCTTAACCCAATTGGGCTAGCGGCGGGGTTGGATAAGAATGCTGAAGCTGTTTTGGGGCTTGCGCGGTGCGGGTTCGGCTTTCTCGAGGTGGGTACGGTGACACCGTTGGCCCAGCCAGGTAATCCCAAACCCCGTTTGTTCCGCTTACCCGAGCACCAAGCATTAATAAATCGCATGGGGTTTAACAACCGTGGAATGCAGGCCATGGCCAAAGAGCTGCACCAAGTTCGACAAAGCGGTCGGCTTAGCAAGACCCTGCTTGGTGTCAATCTGGGTAAAAACAAGGATACGCCAAACGAACAGGCTGCCTCGGATTACCGCAAGGGAATGGATTGTCTGCACAGCTTCGCAGACTACTTCACTATCAATCTGTCATCGCCGAATACGCCGGGGCTGCGACAGCTGCAGCACGGGGAGGCACTCAAAGCGCTGTTGAGCCGAGTGAAAGAGCGTCAGCTGGGATTGGCTTCGCAGAGCGATCCTGTGCCGCTGATGCTCAAGGTCGCACCGGATCTTGCCGATGAGGAGATCGAACAAATCGCCGAGCAAGCTAGTGCTTGTGAATTTGACGGCGTAATAGCCACCAATACCACACTGTCTCGGGAAGCTGTGGCTGGGCACAAGCACGCCGAGGAGGCTGGTGGTCTTAGCGGCAGTCCGCTGACCGGGCGCAGCCTATCGGTGGTCTCCCAATTTCGACGAGTCTTACCCGCGAACATGGCAATCGTGGGTGTGGGGGGGATTGGCGATGACCACGATGCCCGAGCCATGTTAGCTGCAGGTGCGGATGCGCTACAAATTTACACATCATTTATCTATAAAGGCACCAATTTGGTGCAAAATCTGGTCGAAAAAACCAAATAGTCCTTTGGTTTTCGTGGCGGCGAAAAAACGCACAATTTTGTAGCGTTTTGGGGTTTGGTTGGTTTAAATGTGGCCTTCGTTTGAGAGGAAGGACCCATGAAGAAATTTCTAACCCTAGTTGGCGGGCTGCTGCTCAGCCAGCCTGTTTATGCAGATGCCATCAGTGGCGCCGATACCGCATGGATTATGACCGCCACGGCCTTGGTACTGTTCATGACCATACCAGGCCTGTCGCTGTTTTACGCTGGCCTCGTGCGATCAAAAAACGTACTCAGCGTGCTAATGCAGTGCTTTACCATCACTTGCTTAATGTCTCTGCTCTGGCTGGTTGCAGGTTATTCGTTAGCGTTTGGCGACGGCGGTTCTTTCAATGCCTTTATTGGCGGCTTGGATAACGTCCTGCTTGCGCAAATCGCAGAGGACACGCCGTCCGGCAGTATTCCTGAAAGCGTTTTTGCACTGTTTCAAATGACCTTTGCCGTGATTACTCCGGCGTTAATCGTGGGCGGTTTTGCTGAGCGCATGCGTTTTTCAGCCGTGGTCATCTTCTCGGCAGCGTGGTTGCTGTTGGTCTATGCCCCCATTTGTCACTGGGTATGGGGCGGCGGCTGGCTGAGTGACCTGGGCGTAATGGACTTTGCTGGCGGTATTGTCGTCCACATTACAGCCGGTGTTGCGGCCTTGGTCGCTGCCGTTGTGTTGGGTAATCGTCGCGGTTTTCCCGCCCAAGCGATGCCGCCTCATAACATGACTATGAGCATTACCGGTGCGGGCATGCTCTGGGTCGGCTGGTTTGGCTTCAACGGCGGCAGCGCGTTAGCAGCCAACGGTGATGCCGGCATGGCGATGCTAGTTACCCACATCTCTGCCGCGGCCGGCGCCTGTACATGGATGCTGCTGGAGCGCATTAATCATGGCAAGGCCTCGGCTCTCGGCGCGGTAACCGGCATGGTTGCCGGCCTCGGCACAATTACGCCTGCATCGGGTTTCGTTGGACCCGGTGGTGGGTTGATCATTGGTCTTAGTGCCGGTTTTGTCTGTTACTACGCAACCGGCTATATCAAGCGCGGTTTGAAGATCGATGATTCCCTAGACGTTTTTCCCGTTCACGGCGTTGGTGGCATTTTAGGGACTCTGTTGACTGCCGTATTTGCCAGCAATGCCCTAGGCGTGTTCAGCGGTCAACACGAAATCGAAATAGGCTCCCAGTTGTCAACCCAAGCCATTGGCGTGGTATCTGCAATTGTCTACACAGCTGTGGTAACGTTTGTTATCTTAAAGGTGACAAATGCCTTGGTTGGTAATCGAGTGGACGATGAGGATGAGATGCAAGGTTTGGATCTGATTTCTCACGACGAAAGGGGCTACGATCTATAAGAGAGGGACCCATTAAGGGGGCTTATAATAAACGAAGTACCCGTGAGAAAGCCGCTCGGTGCAGTTAGACGTCGCCCGAGCGGATTACGACCGCCCTATATAGGGCGGTTTTTTTGTTCAAAAACAAAAGGTTAGCGTTCTTATTGTTGGATTTGCTTTAGATGATGGCGCTGTTTGTCAAAGCGGCGTCCGTGCACGTGTCTGCCGCACTCTGTTGGCCGTGCAGCTAGCGTTGCAGAGCGTTGTGCACCAGCCTATTAACCAGCGCTTCGAAAGAGTAGCCGATTGCCGCGGCGCCCTCCGGATAGAGACTGGTCGGTGTCATGCCGGGCAATGTGTTTACCTCTAGTAAATAAATCTCGTCGTTTTCTGTGGCGATGAAGTCGGCTCTGGAAAGGTCTCGAAGGCCCAAGCAGCGATGGGCTGTTAGCGCGACCTGTTGCAGCTGCTGCGTTAGCTCCTGACTCAGCGGTGCGGGCATGACGTGCTCGCTGTGACCCGGCGTATACCGATGTTCAAAGTCATACCACTGGTTTTCAGGTGTGCGTATTTCAATCACCGGGTGCGCGAGATAGTCGCTTCCTACCTGCAGTACGCCAACGGTCATTTCTCGCCCCGCGACGAAAGGCTCAACGAGGCAAGGGCCGTGGATCAGGCTTGATGCCAGCGCAGACGCGATGTCACCCCCATTAGGCAGCAGCTTTACGCCGATAGCAGAACCCTGATTCAGGGGTTTAATGGCGACATGCTGACCCAGACGTTGTCCTATCTCTGCAGCTGCGGAATTCAGATCTTGGTCCGGTTGGACGATGATATCGGGGCAAACCGGTAGGCCATGCCGCCGGAATAAACCCTTAGCGATGGCTTTATCCATGGCCACTGCGCTGCCGTGGACGTCGCTGCCGACGTAGGGCAATCCCAGCATTTCCAGCATGCCCTGTACCGTGCCGTCTTCACCTGGCGGGCCATGTAGGGCAGGAAATACCACGTCGGGCTCGAGGCTTAGGAGCTGCTGGGCACAGGTGTGATCGAGTTCTATAACCTGAGTCGTGTGTCCCGCCGCGGCCAAAGCTGTTTGGATCTGGCCTGCCGAATTGCGCGACACCTCGGCCTCGGCGGAAGGACCTCCTGCTAGAATCACAACGAATACGGGGCTGTCTTGGTTCATAGTTTCAGGGCCTCAGTGTCTCTCGGTCTGCAACGGCCGACCATCGCTCGTGGTCTCGCCAGCGGCCATCGATAAATAGGAAATCTCGGCTCAAGCCTTCGTATTCAAAGCCACACTGATCGACCAGGGCTTTGGAGCGCAGGTTATCTGGCTGAATGTTCGCTTCCAAGCGGTGCAGGCCGAGACTGCTGAACGCAAGGCGCAGCAGTTGCTCTAGACCTTGCTGCATATAGCCTTGGCCCTGATAAGGCTCGCCGACATAGTAGCCGAGCGACGCGTTTTGAAAGGTGCCGCGGACAATATGGTTCAGGTTTATGACGCCTACAATACGCTCATCTTCGCTCCGGCAAATAGCGAAGCCCTCGTGATCACTGCGCCGAATTCTCTGCAGATAATTGCGAAACATCTGTGGCGTCGTCGGAGGAGTGATCCAGGGCCGGTGAATATCCATACTCGCGCGCATGAGCGCCAAGAATTCCGCCTGATCGGCGTTCACGACTTTGCGCAGATAAACGTTCGTATCAATGTCCATGGTCATTTGCTTTTGCTGAAACAGGGTCGGAGCCGTGGTGTTTTGTGAGTTTTGTTGAAAACAGATAGGCAGCGCCTCGGTGGTTCAGCCAGGCCTCGGTGAACGCCGCCAGCGGATATCGGCGGGAAACCGAATCAATGGTGGCCCCGGCGGGATCCATCACGAGGGCAAAACCTTCCTTATGATCAAACTCAACACCGTAAAGGACCACGAGATGTCCGCCACTTTGTTCCTGGGGCGAGCCGGGTAACTGTCCTTTGGCAAAGCGAATGCTACAAACAATTGGCTGACCTGCTTGTAGCACAGTCAGTGCCTCATCCCACCGGTACAATGTCTCGACGCATCCCAATACGCCATGC
>JAYNPH010000037.1:0-8234 GCA_038113685.1 Gammaproteobacteria bacterium | reverse complement strand
ACGCCATGCTGGGATGCCCAATAGACAGCGAGAGGCCATTTACCGTAAGCCTTAGTGTTTGGGTCGTAACACTGCTCTACGGCCTCGGACCAATGTTTCATGGCCTGTTCGCCCATCACCGCCATGGCCGTCGCCGTTGGTGAGCAAATGCGCCGAGCAATTTCGTTATCGGCTTGCATTTGGCTCACCGGGGCAGGCCGGGGCACAGCAACAGCGGATGCTGACGTAGGGAGCCTGCAGGTTTGCTGGTCCACAGGGCGGATGCACAGAGTAAACAGATCCCGGTTCGGTAGGGTGTCACTGTTTGGAATGTACAAGGTCAGTTGCAGGTCCAGTTCTTCGATATTCGATCGGCTGTGCCAACAGTCGATTTTTGACTGTAATGCGTGAGCATCGTCTTTCGCTGGGACAAACCCTGTCCATGAATCGGCTTGTGCCGGGCCGATGGGCAGCAGCACACTGGTTTGGTTCGCTGCCTCTGTCCTCGCCTGCCATTGATATTGATAGCCTTTTTCAGTGCAGACGTAGCTGGGCACTAAGATATGTCCTTCGGGAATATTCTTCACGCAGAGGTTGGTGCGCCAGATGGAAGCCCCGCCAGCGTTGGAAACGCCTACCCGATGCCACGTCAGCGACCCGTTCAAGGGTAGTGGGTAAGAACAGAGCGTCGGGTCGCTTGCTAGTCGGGTGATGAAATGCATGGCAAGATCTTAGCTTGGCTCGAGCCTTCGGGCGACCATTCACTGACGGCTGAGAGCGTATGCGACGACTTATTTTGTACAGCACTGCCCACTGCCATCTTTGCGATGAAGCCATGGACCTGCTCATGAGCATGCCGGGGCTCAATGGGGCACGGTTGGATGTGGTCGATGTGGCCAACGACGAGCGGCTTATGGAGCGCTACGGCGAGAAGATACCGGTTCTGCGCCAGGGGCAGGCGGAACTTGCTGCGCCTTTCACCGCGGAAGATTTGGCGCATTTTTTGGAGCAATGATCCGCAGGCGGTAATCAAGAAGTCTGTCTCTTGGCAGCAAAATGAACCCTTGGTGGCGAGACTGCTCATAATTGCCGGGTTTAATCGCTGTTGACCCGCCATTCATCTGGTCGAAGGATCGGCGCAGACCGCTGATTCAGTCCGCGATAGACGACCTCAAAGGCGAGTACGTTTTGGACGTAGTTTCGGGTTTCTTTGAAGGGGATCGTCTCGATCCAAACGTCCATAGGTTTGTCGGCACCGGTTTTTTGCCAGCGATCGGCCCTGCTTTCGCCGGCGTTATAGGCGGCTACGGCGAGAGGCCGTTGGTTGTCGTAACGAGTCAACAACCACGATAAATGGAAGGTACCGATCTCGATATTTCGCTCAGGTGTGTGCAGGTCTTTTTTGATAGCTTGCCCTGCGTCGTTGCCGAGGTATTTTCTTAAGCCGCCGCGCCGTACCGCGACCTTGCCCGTGGCAGGCATAACCTGCATCAGTCCCAACGCACCGGCACTGGATGTCGCCTTGGTTTGAAACGCAGATTCCTGCCGGGTGATGGCGCGAAGTAAATTGCTGTCAACGCCGTGCCGAAGGGCCGCAGCATTGAACAGAGGGCCGAAGGCCTCTGGGAATCGAAGTTTCAAGTCATCTCGGACGCCCGCATTATTGGCGGTCTGAATGGCAAGGTAGAGCCGGCCAATGCGTTGTGCCAAATGAGCCATGTGGTGTTGGACTTCCGGCTCTTGGTCGGCCAACTGTCGATACCACTCGCGCCTGCCATTGAGGTCATCGCCGGTGGCAAACAGTTCCACGGCTCTGGCGATGCCCGGAATTTGCAACAGCTGTTCTTGCGCTTCGGCGGTTAGCTGATGCGCCGGCATAGCCTGCAGCTTGGCAGGGGCGTTCAACCGGGCGGCGGCTAGAAATCCGTAGTAACTGCGTTCCTGTGCTAGTGAGGCGAACAGCGCCTGTCCATCGCTTTGCTGGTTAAGTTCAATCTGTGCGCGGCCCCGCCAGTAACTCGTTCGAGCCTTGGCTCCCTGACCGGAGGCCTCACGCTCGGCCCAATAGGCGACTTCCGCCCACTGTTGATGAGTAATGGCTGCGTTCAACAGGCCTTGAACCGCAAATTCCGACTGGATTTTTTCGCGATCTGCGATGGCAGGAAAACGGTTGTCTGTGGCAAGGCCAAGGGCGATCTGATCATCAAGTCTCTGACGCTGGGTTGGGGTAAAGGAATGACTTAGGCGAAAACGCTGCCAAGTGGAGGCGGCCTTCTGGGGCTGTCGGGTGCTTAACCGGGTTATACCGAAGCTAATCCCATCACGGTTCTCGGCGGTATCGGCGGAAAAAGCGCCTCGCCAGGAAATTCGCTCAGGTTGACGCCGAAGTTCGTAATAGGCTTTGGCGGCCTTTAGGTCATATAGCGCTGAAGGTATCGTGCCAGTACATATTCCCTAGCGGCCATGGCGCCGCTGAAGCGTTGCCAGATTAGTGATTGGGTAAAGCGCGGCGTGTTTCGCCAAACGGTGAAGATAGGATCGCAGGCCTTCGGCTGAGACTTGGGCTTGGCCCACAGTAGCGTAGTGTTGTCCAGCGCCTCGGTCTTTTGTCCAACACCGTATTGGGCTCGCACGAAGTAGCAAGCCAATTCGGGGTTTTGGGTGTCGTAGCGCCGGGCATGCAGGGTTTCCCACTGGCGCCGCTTGCCTTGAATGACCAGCCAGCGCTGGTACAGCAGCGGGGTTACCGGCAGATCGGGATAGGTTTCACGAAATGCGTCAATGGCGGCTTGGCTCGTTTGGCCCAGACTGTTGTTAAGCCGGTGATACTCCAGGTACGGCCTTAGCGGGTAATCCGTCAGTTTTTGTTCGGCGGCTCTGCTGCGGGAGAACTGACCTTTGCTGATGTATTCCAGAGCCTGAAGATAGTCATCGCGCTGGGTAGAGGCTGCTTGGGGGACCACTGGTGCGGACGTTAAAACGAAGATTACAGCGCCTAATAAAACCGCACGCGGCATGTTTTTGAATCCTTGGTGGTGGAGCGTATAGCTTAATCTGGCTGTTCAGCCCTCGCCAACCCGAACGGCTAAAACATCACATGGCGCGCTATCCATAACACCATTGGCAGTCGAGCCTAAAAGGCGGGCTAGGCCGCTGCGCGTATGGCTGCCCACGACGATTAGGTCGGCGTCACACTCTTCTGCGGCTCTGTGTATCTCGCTTTGGGGTCTGCCGAAAATCAGATGCTGGCGATCTTCCGGAATACCTAACTGACGCCCGAACTCCGCGAGGTGGGCCTTGGCCTGATCTTGGATCTGATCTTGTACAGGCGACAGATCCATTGGTACGTCGCCGCCGTAGGCGGCGCTCAATGGTTCGATAACATGAACGATATGAACAGCGCAGGGTTTGTCTCCAATGATCTGCTTCATCCGGTCGGCAAGCAAAGTGGATTCTTCGGTGAGATCGGCGGCGAGAACGACGGTAGAGTAGGGTGTCATCATGATGACCTCGTCTTGTTGTCTTTGAGCGGAAGATACCCATAGTTTGTCGCGGCAACAATAGGTCAAAGACCGTGGTTTGGCGCTTCCACTCGGGCCTAAAAGGGGACAGACTGCGCGATTAGTTTGCTGCGAGTTTTGTCAGTGGAATGGTTCATCATTGTGTTGGCTCTGGGCGTCGCTATCGGCCCAATTCTTTACCTCATGCCCACCGAACGCGATCGTTACATAACGGGCCTGCGGGCACAGGCTCGCAAGATCGGCTACACAGTTCAGCTGGATAAAGTACTCAAGCTCAACCCAGACGCCGACGAGCGCGTTACCGCTGGTGGCAGCATTCGTCAAATAGCGGTGCCCTGCACCCGTTACCAGTTACCTCTCGGCGTAACGGTCAATGCGGTATCGCCAATCTTGCTGCTGCGAATTCCGAGTAATCCGACCATTCCGGTTGAGCGTCTGTCGCCTTCTTGGGGCGTGAATGGCTTAGATGCCAGCCAGTTAAAGTCCATAAAACGGTGGCAGACCGATAGCAGCAGCTTAGCAGACCTGGTGGCGGTGTTGGATCAAATGCCAATAGATGTGCTGGCTGTGCAGTTAGACAAACGCTTTATTGCCGCATTCTGGCGGGAGCAGAATCCGTTGGATCAGGTCAATGCGCAAGGTGGGGCAGGCAAGTCCGCCGGTAGTCTGGCCCAGTTGCCTTGGTTTTGGCCCTCATCGAAGGCGAAGCCGCCAGCAACTTTGGATGATTTGCCGGGGCTAGCGGCGCTGGATCGGGTTATGCGCAGTTTGCTCAACACGGTGAAGAAGCATTGGGGCACTGCAGGTCAATGAACCGCTGAGAGGCCCCGGTAGCGCCGCCAACTCTCTCTCAGATTGGTGGGTTTGGCCGCAGTCGTAGAGGTTTCCTTTCGCTCATTTCTTGACACACAGGATCGCCAGAGCCTATAAATCGTCGACCTCGAGATTGACGAGGAGTAGTTTTAGGAAAGAGCTGCAAAGCTGATACCTCCAGAATAAGGGTTTGTAAAACATGGCACGTTCTCTCGTCATCGTAGAGTCTCCAGCGAAGGCAAAGACCATAAACCGCTATCTGGGTAAGGATTTTGTTGTCAAATCCAGTGTTGGTCATATCCGAGATCTGCCCACCGGAGGAAAGGTCGTTGACCCCAAGGCTCGGGCGGCGGAAGCGCAAAAAACCAAGGCTCTGGCGCCGGCAAAGCGCGAGGCTTATAAGAAAAAGCGCGCCCGAGAACAATTGGTTCGACGGATGGGCGTTAATCCCGACAAGAATTGGTCAGCCCAATACGAGATTCTGCCGGGCAAAGAAAAGGTCGTGGACGAACTCAAGAAGCTCGCGAAAAACGCACCTGCGATTTATCTGGCGACAGACCTTGATCGAGAAGGTGAGGCCATTGCTTGGCACTTGCGTGAAGCCATCGGCGGAGATGAAGGCCGCTATCGTCGAGTTGTTTTCAATGAAATCACGCGTAAGGCCATTGAAGAGGCTTTTGTAGATCCCGGCGATATCGATATGGACCGGGTGTATGCCCAACAAGCCAGACGCTTCTTGGATCGGGTCGTTGGATTCGAGCTGTCGCCCTTGCTCTGGGCAAAGGTCGCCAGAGGCCTCTCTGCCGGACGAGTGCAGAGTGTAGCCGTGCGTTTGATCGTGGAGCGTGAACGCGAAATCCGGGCGTTTGTGCCTGAGGAGTATTGGGACGCTTTTGCTGACCTAGGCCGTAATGGCGATGCCGCACCGGTGCGATTTCAGGTGTCCAAGTATCAAGGTCAGACCTTCCGGCCCACCAACGAGTCCGATGCCCTAGGGCTGATGGAGATTTTGCGCGAACAATCTTTCGCTATCGTCAAGCGCGAAGATAAACCCACCCGCAGTCGTCCTAATGCGCCCTTTATTACCTCGACGTTGCAGCAGTCGGCGAGCACGCGACTGAGTTTCTCGGTGAAAAAGACCATGACCATGGCTCAGCGGCTCTATGAGGCGGGCTACATCACCTACATGCGTACGGACTCAACCAACCTGAGCAGCGAGGCAGTTGACGCTGCGCGTAGCTTGATTGGTAAGGAATATGGGCCGGATTATTTGCCTGATAGCCCCAAGCGCTACAGTTCGAAGGAAGATGCTCAAGAGGCGCACGAGGCCATCCGTCCCTCCAATGTGGGTACGAAGCCAGAACACCTTACGGGAGTAGACGGGGACGCCGTGCGTTTGTACGAACTGATCCGCAACCAGTTTTTGGCCTGCCAGATGACGGATGCGCGATACCTGAGTACGAGCATCAAGGCACATGCAGGGGATTTTGAGCTGTCAGTGCGCGGCCGGATTCTGCAATTCGATGGCTTTACCCGGGTTATGCCCGTTAACGCGAAAAAAGATGAAGACGCCACCCTGCCAGATTTTCAGGCCGGCGATGCGCTCAATCTGGCCGATTGTCAGGCGACCCAGCACTTTACGAAGCCCACCCCTCGTTTCGGTGAGGCCAGCTTGGTGAAAGAACTGGAAAAACTGGGCATCGGCCGCCCATCCACCTACGCCAGCATCATTTCTACCATCCAAGACCGAGGCTATGTCCGTTTGGATGCCAGACGCTTTTACGCCGAAAAAATCGGTGAGCTGGTAACAGATCGCCTGATGGAGAATTTCGATAACCTTATGGACTACCGGTTTACCGCCACGATGGAGGAAGAGCTGGATAAGGTTGCTCAAGGCCAAGCCCAATGGGACACAGTGCTAAACGAGTTTTACGGGGATTTCAGCGGCAAGCTTGTTACCGCAAAGGACGTTGAAAATGGCATGCGGGTCAACGCACCTACGGACACGGACATCGTTTGTCCGAATGCCGACTGTGGTCGTCATATGCAGATTCGCAATGGCTCTACCGGGGTATTTTTGGGCTGTTCCGGCTATGGCCTCAAGCCTAAGGAACGCTGTACCAAGACGGTAAATCTTATTCCCGGTGAAGAAGCAGTAGATGTTGAGCAGGATGAAGAAGGCGAATCCAAGCTTTTGCGAAAAATGCGCAAGTGTCCTACCTGCCAAAGCGCCATGCTCAGTTACCTAGTGGATGAGACCCGAAAGCTGCACATTTGCGGTAACAATCCAGATTGCTCCGCCTTTGAAATAGAAACGGGCACGTTCAAAATTAAAGGCTATGACGGCCCGCTGCTAGAATGTGACAAGTGCGGTAGCGAAATGCAGCTGAAATCAGGGCGATTCGGTAAATACTTTGGCTGTGTGGAATGCCCCAACACTCGCAAATTACTCCGAAACGGAGAACCCGCTCCGCCAAAGGCGGACCCAGTACCCATGCCAGAGCTTCGCTGCGAAAAGGTCGACGACTACTACCTGCTGCGTGATGGTGCATCGGGGATATTTTTAGCGGCAAGCCAGTTCCCAAAACACCGGGAGACTCGTGCGCCTCTGGTGGCGGAGATAAAACCCCACGCTAATGAGTTAGATCCCAAATTCCGCTACCTGCTGGCGGCTCCAGAGCAAGATCCCAAGGGTAATCCTGCGATCATCCGCTACAGTCGTAAGACAAAGGAGCAATACGTTCAATCTGAGATTGAAGGTAAGGCCACGGGCTGGAAGGCCTTCTATCAAGAACCGAATTGGGTGGAAGAGGGCGAAGTGAAGAAACCGGTCGCTAAGAAGAAAGGGACGAAGAAAAAGGCGGCGACGAAGAAGTCGGCGTAAAAAGCCCTACGGGGCATTGTGCCGGGGTAGGGAGCGTTCTTCCCTACCTCCGTCGTATACCGCCACAGGTAAACGTGGTCGCGCCTGCTCTGTGATCTAATTCCGTCTTGATACGTCTTGATCCGTCTTGATCGATTTTGATCGATCTTAATCGGCCTAGATCTTAATCGGCCTAAATGTGCTGTCGTATAACGCCTACGGACAATCCCTCAATGGCAAAGCTTTGCTCTGACAGATCGACCTCGATGGGGTCATAGGCTTCGTTCTCAGGCAGAAGCAGGACCTGATTTCGTTTTCGGGTTCGCTGAAACCGCTTCACCGTGACTTCTTCCTCGATTCGGGCGACCACGATTTGTCCGTTGGTCGCCTGCTCGGTTTTATGAACCGCCAGCAGATCGCCGTCGAGAATGCCCGCATCCACCATGCTGTCGCCCCGCACGCGCAGCAGGTAGTCCGCATGAGGCTGGAAAAAACCGGCGGGTAGGTCGATTCGGTCTTCGATGTTCTCTTCGGCCAAAATGGGGTTGCCGGCAGCAACCCGGCCAACGATGGGCAGGCCTTCGTCAATCAGCTCAGGCAAACGAATGCCCCGCGAGGTACCCGGAATCATCTCGATGGCGCCTTTGCGCGCCAGCGCTTTCAGATGCTCCTCCGCCGCATTTGCGGATTTGAATCCAAGCTCCGCAGCAATGTCCGCTCGGGTCGGGGGATATCCGGTATCGCTGATGTAGCGTCGAATCAACGCCAAGATTTGCGCTTGGCGTGGTGTCAGGGTCGCCGAAAGAGGTTTCATACCGTTCATTACATTCCTGAATATTTGTACAGTGCTGGCAGTATAGACAGGCTACTGAATTTTTGTACAGTGCTAATTGTTTGTTTTTTCGCGGCATTGATTAGATTCCAAGAACGGTATCGGGTTTTGCTACCATGCTGGGTCGGGAGGGCGCGCTGTCCGTTTGTGACGCTGCGCTTGAACACAATCTTGAGCAACAGGAAGATGACGTATGGATGCGCTCTTAGCATTGACCGAGGAGTAT
>JAYNPH010000036.1:9052-20341 GCA_038113685.1 Gammaproteobacteria bacterium | reverse complement strand
GCGCTTGGTCGCCGGAACAGGCGCTGATTAACGCAATAGCCGTTAACACACCAGTACTGTAAATCGCTCGAAACAACATGGACTCCCCTGCCTGTTTTCTTATGTTTGTTTATTTCTCTGTTTTATCAGTCGGGTACGAATTTCGATTGGGTTCTACAGCAACTGCTTTCAAGGCTGGGCTTAGCTTTCGACTCATCGCCGGTCGCCAATAACTAGTATATGTGGCGGGGCCTACTAGGAATGTATCATTTGCGGACATGGTATCTATCTGTCTGCACTCGAAAGAAATAGTGGTTAGCAGAAGAAATGCAACGACGAGCGACCGCACGAAAGTCTGGGTAATCTGCCACCCAGCTAGGCAAGAGACGCACTGGTGGCGGCAGCTCCTGAAAGAGAACTAATTGCGGTACCTGTCCCTGCCGTTCCGAAGACAGAAGCCAAACCAGTTAGAGCGGGTGGTACAGTTGCCATCGCAGCTAGTTTGGTTGCTGTAAGATCTCTAAGGCGTTGTAAGGTCGAGCCTCGTTTAGCGCGTAAAAAAGAGTCGCATAAAGACTCGAGGATTTTTAGCAGCTCGCTAGCGTGCAGTTCTGGGTTCAACTCCTCAGACTTGAATAGCAGTCTTTTAAACCATGATTGTTGTTCTAAATTTTTCATCGGCTATCAGAGTTTGACTATTCGAGATTTAATTTCGTTCTACACCAACAGGGCGAAGTGGGTGTCCTTCGTTGCTACGCACTGGCGACAACCAGCCGAGGTCGCTGTGGGATTGAGAATATTGGGTAGTCTCGTATTTTTAAAATCTAGTCGCGTGAAAATTTCACGCGCTAAATCGCCAAGAGTATGTCCAATCCTGACATCGCAAGGATCAAGCGAAGAATCAACTTAGACCGGTTATCTAAACTTTCGTAAGCCGCTTTGAGTTTTTCGATTTCTTGCTTTGCTTGTTCGCTGCCATCGTCAATCTTTTCTTTGCTAGCGGCTATAGCTGCAGCGACGCCCACTCCAGCAGAAGATATGCCCAGTAGCTTTAGAAACTTCCTTCGCTCAAGAATGTATTTGCTCATGGGGACTAAAGTGGCACCTTCTTGGACTCATTGAAAGGTTGGTATTTTGATAAGAAATGTTAGATGAATGCTAAGGCAGGATGGCTAGAGCGCTTCGCCGTCGTAAAAAAGCTGACCAAATACTGACTAAGCAAGCTCAATATAGCCGAATACAGACCAAATTACGGTCAACAAATGGGCTTAAAGCCCTATGAAATGGTGGAGGCGGCGGGAGTTGAACCCGCGTCCGCTGGTTCGCCATTATTGGCTCTACATGCTTAGACTCCGTCTATTAATTTAGCTTCCTGCGACCCGACGGTCAGGGTGCGTTCAGCGATCCCGATTGGTTTTAACGGTTCAGCCCCGGGCGAGACATCCGCGCGATCTTGCTGTTTTGCCGTCCATTTCTCCTAGCAAGAAACGAATCATGGACGTAAGCGGGTTTTTTAGGCCGCTAGTGCGTAGTTTTCGTCGTTGGCAACTATAAAAAGTTACAGCGATTGTTTAACGAGAGTCACTACCCTCTCGGCATGCACCGCAAACTTTGATACCCGCGTCGAAACCAAGTCGCCCCCATGTGATGGTCGGAGCCGAAAGCCTACAAGCTGCGTTAACGTCAAAAGCAACACTTTCGACGCGGACGCGTCTCGAAACCAAGTCGCCCCCCGAGTTCAAGATCTTGGTGATGGTCGGAGCCGAAGGCCTAATAGCCAAGCCTAGGTCCAAGCACCGCCGTGATGATCACATCGGTCATTGTTCGTTTGGGTTGTTCGCTGTTTTTCAGCTGTGTCTTTTAATCTCCTAGGGTTGATCTTCTATGCATCGAGGTCGCGAGCATAACATGTTCTTGCCCTGCACTATGATCCGTGCCGCCGGCGTCTTATGCCGGTTTCGTGGTGTGCGGCAAGTTTTCTGGCGGCCCCGGATAGTTTCTGGTAAAAACTGGCGCAGCTTCAATAATGGACGTGCGCATGAGTATCGATTCCAGACGTATCGAAAAAGTTTTTTCTGTGATGCAAACCGTTGCTGAAAGCGGAGACGGCCTTGTGCATGTAGGTGCCATTGCCGATGCGTTGCGAGCTGAAAACTCGCCTATCCCTGCGTGGCAGTTGCGTGCCGACTGCACAACGCTCTCAGACGCCGGGCGTATTAGCCTCGATGCCGCATCCGGCGCTTGGCAAATTACCAAAAGTCAGCAGGAGCAGGGTGCGGCCTAGGGCCGGTTCTATATAGAGCTGTCTGAATAGAGCTGTCCGAATAGAGCTATCTGAAGGGCCAGCGGTTTCGCCCAGTACTTGTTCGCCAAGAATGCTTTGCTAAGACCTTTGCCGCCTGCGCTGGGTTGGAGGAAAAACACTGATGAAAACCGTAGTTGATACTTCCAGTTTGCCGGCAATCGAAAACCCCGGTCGTATTTGTATTTTACAGTCCAAGTGGTATCCCGAATTGGTGCACAGCATGACCGAGGCCTGCCGACAGGTATTGGGTCAGGCGGGCTACGCTGATATTGAGGTGCACACTTTGCCTGGTTCCCTTGAAATTCCCCTAGCCGCCAGAGACTTGCTGGCCGAAGACGCGAATGACGAAATCGATGCAGTCATTTGTTTTGGCGTCATTATCAAAGGGGACACCCTGCACTTTGAGATGATCAGTGAAGAGTCTATGCGCGGTTTGGGTTCGGTGATGCATGATTTCCGGCGACCGGTGGTGGTGGAAATTCTGCCGGTGTTCAATATGCAGCAAGCCATTGATCGTGCTTCCGACGATGAATTCAACAAGGGAATCGAGGCAGCTGTGGCTGCCGTTGAGATGGTGGCTTGGCGCCGCTCTATTGTCGGCTGACTTTAAACAGACGCTGCTTGTCTCGCGCCCAATCCTTTTCGCGGCTGGCGTCGCGCTTGTCGTGCTGTTTCTTACCCTTACCTAGGGCGATCTCGCACTTCACCTTGTTGCCCTTCCAATACATGGACATGGGCACAATTGTGTAACCTTTTTGCTGGCTGGCAATAAACAGTCGCGACAGCTCTTTGGCGTGCAGCAGCAGCTTACGCATGCGCTGAGGTTCGGCGATGACGTGGGTGGACGCGCTCAGCAGCGGGGTGATGGTGCAACCCGCCAGATAAGCCTCACCCTTATGAATTTGCACGAATGCTTCCGCCAACTGCACTTTACCGTCGCGAATGCTTTTGACTTCCCAACCCATCAGCATCAGTCCGGCCTCGAAGCGATCCTCGATAAAGTAGTCGTGTCGGGCCCGGCGATTTTGGGCAATGCTGCCCGGGCTGGTTTTCTTTCCTGACTTTGCCATGGGTCGTTTGTCTGGGATTTAACGGTCGGAGGAGTCGCAGTGTATATCACTACGGGGCATTCGGCTGGCAAAAGTCGCACCTGTTCGCCACGGTGCCGGTTTTCGGTAGTACAATCGGAGCAGTTTTGGGTGAGAGGTTTGCATGGCTGATACACACACGTCGGGTTCCGGGCAGCGGTGGTCAAATCGCTGGCTGTTTGTTTTAGCCGCTGCGGGTTCTGCCGTTGGTCTAGGCAACATCTGGAAGTTTCCCTACATAGCCGGTGAAAACGGCGGCGGCGCTTTCGTTCTTATTTATCTGGTCTGCATCGCCGCAGTTGGCATTCCGATCATGGTCAGCGAGGTGCTGATGGGTCGCCAAGGCCGGTCGAGCCCCATTCACACCATGCGCAAGCTGGCGAAGCAATCTGGTCGCAGTGGTCGTTGGTCCATCCTCGGCTGGATGGGCGTTCTGGCTGGCTTTTTGATTCTGTCTTATTACGCGGTGATTGCCGGTTGGGCTGTGAACTACATTTGGGCTAGCGGCAGCGGCACCTTTACCGGCGCGTCTGCCGAAGCGGTTGGTCAGAGTTTTAACGAGTTTTTGGCCAGTCCCTTAGAGTTGATCGCCTACCAAACCGGTTTTCTGGCCCTGACCATTTGGATCGTTGGCCGAGGTGTGACCGAGGGCTTGGAAGCCGCCATTCGCTGGTTTATGCCGCTGCTGTTTGCGCTGCTGATCGCCTTGTTGGTCTATGCATTTAACTCCGGCGGTTTTGATCAGGGATTTGCTTTTATGTTTGACATGAAGTGGGAGGCGGTAACGCCGGAGTCATGGCTTATTGCGATGGGTCAGGCGTTTTTTACCCTCAGTTTGGGGATGGGTACCATGATGGCCTACGGTGCCTATGTGCCGGACGACGCCCACTTGGGCTCGACGGTGGTCAGCATCGCCTTGATCGACACCTTTATTGCCATTGCGGCTGGTTTGGCGATTTTCCCCATTGTCTTTGCCAACGGTCTTGAAGTGGCTCAAGGCCCCGGATTGACCTTTGTCACCCTGCCCTTGGCCTTTGGTCAAATGCCCTTCGGCAGTGTCTTCGGCGCTTTGTTCTTTTTGTTGTTGAGCTTTGCGGCCATCACCTCTGCGATTTCCTTAACCGAGCCTGCTCTGTCTTATCTGATAGAAGAGTACAACGCCAAGCGTCAGCGGGTGGCCGTGAGTCTTGGGGTAATCTGCTGGGTGCTGGGACTGGGCACAGTCTTCTCATTCAACCTGTGGAGTGATGTGACCTTTGTGGGCGGGCTGACGTTTTTCGATACCGTGGACTATTTTTCCCAAAACATTCTGCTGCCCTTGGGCGGTATGCTGATCACGTTTTTTGCCATTTGGCTGCTGCCCCGAGACTTGGTGAACCGGCAGTTAGGTATCGAGAAAGCTTGGGTAAGCGTTCTATGGCGTTTGTTGGCTGGTGTGATCGCACCGTTGTGTGTGTTGGCGGTGTTTGTTAGCACCATTTGGCCCCTGCTCCAAGGACTGTGGATGTGACCGAAATCACCCGTTCTTGTCTGCTTTTGGTGCCTGTGGAGCAGGCCTACCGGGTGGTCGCAGACGTGGAGCGTTACGCGGAGTTCTTGCCGGCCTGTCGCAGCGTTTCGGTGCTGGAGCGCCGAATCGATGAGCATCAATTGGAGTGGGTTGAGGCTCAGGTGACCGTGGGGAAGGCCGGTGCCGAGTACGAGTTCGTTACCGAAAACCAAGGTGTGCTGAATCAGCGTATTGAAGTGCAACTCAAGCGCGGTCCTTTTAAACGGTTGCACGGCCTGTGGTCTTTCAAAGCCCTAGGCGATGAGGGTTGCCGTATCGAGCTGCGCCTGGAATTTGAGGCTCTTGGTGTGTTGGCGGGCGTGCTGAACCCCGTAGCGCAAAAGGCAGCGGATCGCATGGTGGATGCGTTTTCCCAGCGAATCAGCGATGGGCATGATCATGGATGTTGAGGTGATCTACGGCGAACCGTCGGCTGTGTCGCGGGTAAGGCTGACTTTGGAGGAGGGCGCTACAGTCGCCGACGTGGTGCAGACGCTTCGTCAACGAACCGATTGTGCCCGTTGGCAGCTTGAGAGTGCAGCCTTTGGCGTTTTTGGTCAGATCAAACCGTTGAACTATGTGCTAGCGCCGGGGGACCGACTAGAGGTCTATGCGCCGCTGGAGCTGGATCCAAAAGAGGCTCGCCGGTTGCGAGCCAAGAATCAACGGGGTTAGCTGCTCGTGCCGGATTCGTCCGGCGATGTTGCGGCGGCTGCCTCCGTTGCAGGGCTTGCCTGGGCTTCATTCACTTCACCGGTTTGTGCTTCGGCACCGTCTTCGCTATCGGTTTCCGCGCCCTTGGGTACGTAGTCGCCAGTGATGGAGACCAAGGTATTGCCCTCGAAGGTCAGCACGACTTTTACCACTTGGGTTAAGTAGTCGGGGATTTCGATGGAATACAAATAAACCCATTCGGCGGCTTCAAAAGGGTCATTTAGCACGGCGCGACCCATCACGTATTCGACCTGGCTGCGAGACATACCCGGCTCCAGTCGATCCACCATTTCCTGTGTGATCACATTGCCCTGCTGCACGGTCAGCTTATAGACCCGAGGGATCTTCAAGTCCGGCATCTTCAATTGTGGCAGGCTGCATCCGGTGAGGCAGAAGATCAAAAAGGCGAGATAGAGATTTTTCATGGCGCCATGGTAATGGCTCGTCGGCTTTGCACCAACAGTTATCTCAGGCGATGTCGGACGCCTCGTTGAGAAGGGTCTTGGCGTAGTCCCGAGTTTTGCTTGTGACATCGGCGCCGGCCAGCATGCGCGCTAACTCCTCGATTCGTTGCTCGTCAGACAGCGGTGTGATCTGGGTTTGTGCGCCTTTCTTGGTCACGCTCATGTGATTATGAGATCTGGCGGCAACTTGGGGCGCATGTGTCACACAAATCACCTGCGTATGTTCTGCCAGTCCTCGTAAGATACGCCCAACGGTATCCGCTGTAGTGCCGCCAACGCCAACATCGGCCTCGTCCAAAATTAGGCAGGGTAAGTCGCTGCGCTGAGCCGCGACGATCTGAATGGCTAGGTTAATGCGTGTTTGTTCACCCCCGGACGCGATTCGATTTAGCGGGCCCGGTTCAAAGCGTTTGTTGGTTTGCACGTAAAACTCGATCTGCTCTAGGCCAAATTCGCCCTCCGAGTCGTGAAATTCAACGCTCATACTGCCTTCTTTTATACCCAATGCATGTATGTGCTGGTCTATCGCCGCGGTGAACGCCTTGGCGCTTTTGCGTCGAGCGCTCGAGAGTTTTTTGCCCTTGGTGATGTAGGCGTTGCGTTGTTTTTCCTCGGTCTCGGTTAAAGATTCCAAGGTTGAGCGGTCCGATGCGATGGCATCAAATTCGGCTTGCAGAGCCTCGGCGTGTTCGCTCAGACGCTCGGGCTGAATTTTATGCTTGCGTGCCAGGTCGTAGATTTGTTCCAACCGTGCCTGTGTATCCGCCAACGCTTGAGGATCAACGACAACTTGGTCCTCGTAGTGGCGTAAATCCCGGGCTGCATCATCGACCAAGGCCAAGGCGGAATTTAAGGTTTCGACCCCGGCCGTTAGGGCGGCATGAGTATCGTCAATACTCTCGATGATCCTCGTGGCTTGGCGTACTTCGTCCAGTTGCTCAAGGCTATTTTGAACGTGAGACAGTTGGCCCAAAATTGTCTGGGCTTGGGCTAGGCGCTTGTGTTCGGCCTCCAGCGTTGCCAGTTCATCTTGCGCGACATTTAGGGCGGCAAACTCTTCCAGTTGATAGCTAAGCAGAGTTTTACGATCTTCTTGGGTGGCAATAAGTTGCTGCAGCCGGTCAATTTCCTGAAGGCTATGCCGCCAGCTGTGCCACAGTTGCGCTACCTGGGAAGCCAATACCTTGCTCTCGGCGAACTCATCCAGCATGTCGCGCTGCACATGCCGGTCAGTGAGGCGCTGATGTTGGTTTTGGTCTTGTATGTCCACCAGATGCTCTGAGGTTTCCTTTAAATAACCTAGGGTGACGGGCACATTGTTGATGAAAGCTCTAGAGCGCCCTTCGGTGGTGACAACACGTCGCACTAAGCAATATGCGTCTTCAGAGTCGATAAGCTCGTCGGCAGTCAGTCGTTGGTGCAGGGCCGAGTCAGGCCGTACTGCAAATTCCGCACTGATATCGGCTTTGTCTGCCCCCGGACGCACGCTGTCTGCTTTTGCTCGGTCGCCCATGAGCAGGCCCAAGGCGCCCAGCAGAATCGACTTGCCCGCGCCGGATTCCCCGGTGATGCCGGTGAGACCGGCATCGAAGGAGATGTCCAGTTGATCAACCAGAACGTAGTTGCGAATGGTAAGTTGGTTCAGCATGCCAATTGATGTTGAGACTGGAATGTAAAGGATGAGGTTATCACCTAACTGGGCCCGGCGGTGCCCGAGTTTGTGCGAAAATTCGTGTCGTCCGCGTCCAATATAAGATGCTTGAAGGAACCATGGCCTAGTATAAGATTTGGGGATGAGCGGGACGTGGACCCGCGCAATGTTGGGCGGTCACCGCGCCCAAGATTCCAAATGTGATGGAAAGTAAAGCTCTTATGTCCGACGCGAGAACGACAGTGGCACTCGGTGGGGAAGTCGACCAGCGTGCCCAACAATTGCTGAAATTATTGGTTGAGCAGTACATTTCAGACGGAGTTCCCGTGGCGTCCAAGGCGCTAGCCACCCTGCCACAAGTTCAGGTTTCCTCTGCAACCGTGCGTAACGTCATGGGGGACCTTGAAGCCATGGGGTTGGTCAGCTCTCCTCACACCTCGGCTGGGAAAATACCCACCCACCTTGGTCTTCGCTTTTTCGTAGACACGCTGCTCAGCGTTGAGCCGTGGCAAGAAGAGCAGGTGGAACAGCTGGAAAATGAACTGAATCCCAATATGGCGCCTAGCGAACTGCTGGCGACTGCGTCGGAAATGTTGTCTCAGTTCACGCAGATGACCTGCCTAATCACTACGCCCCGAAAAAATCAGGTAAACCTTAGGCAAGTGGAATTTTTGCGTCTGGACGAGCAACGCATCCTAGTCATTTTGGTGCTTGATGACCGCGAGGTGCAAAACCGCGTGATCCACGTAGAGACACCTTTTTCCGACAATGAGTTAGCCCAAGCCGCCAGTTTGATTAATCGGGAATTTCGCGGACGACCACTGATGGAGGTGCGTCACGACGTCATCAACAGCATGCGCGACGACAAAGCGCAAATGGATGTCTTAATGCAACGTGCCTTGGACGTTGCTGCCCAAGCCATGCCAGGCGACAGCGATGACGGGCAAGAGCTGTTGGTCAGCGGCGAGCGGCGATTGCTGGACTTCACCGAAGACACCTCGGTGGTCAAAAGCCTGTTCGACGCGATCTCGAAAAAAGGCCGCGTGCTAACGCTGCTGGATCAATGTTTGGAGAGTTCGGGTGTTCAGCTATTTATCGGCAAAGAGTCAGGCTACCGGCCGTTGGGCGACATGTCCTTGGTGACATCGTCTTATCAGGTGAACGGCGAGCTTGCTGGTGTGTTGGGTGTGATTGGCCCCACACGAATGGATTACAAAGATGTAATCCCGGTTGTCGACATTACTGCCAAGGTTCTCAGCTCTGCCATGCGAAACGGCACCTAAGTCTCGCCCGCGCCTCTTAGTCCAGCGGTTTGCTGCCGTCAGCCTGATGCTGTCGATAGGGCGGCGCTTTTTGTCTTCTCGGCCCTTGTTTTTCCTCAGCGCCATCCTCATATAGCGGCAACAAGGGCGCAGGAGAAAAACGATGGCCAACGACACAGAAAATCCAGACCAGCAGGCGCAAGCCCAAGAGCAGAAAAAAGCCGAGGAAGCTGAGCAGGCTCAGGGAGCCGCAGGCGCAGGTGATGCCGGCGCTGAAGAGGGCGGAGATGCGGCTTCAGAGCAAGCTGCCGCCGATGCAGACGGCAATTCGGATGCCCAGCCTGATCCCAGCGAAGAGCTGGCAAAGGTAAAAGATCAGCTGTTACGCACCGTGGCGGAAATGGAAAATGTCCGGCGGCGCGCCCAGCGAGACATAGAGAACGCCCACAAGTATGCGGTAGAAAAACTCCTTAGTGACCTGCTGCCCGTGGTAGACAGTTTGGAAAAAGCCGAGGATGCGGCGAAAACCACGGACAACGCTGCCAGCATGGCCGAGGGAATCGGGCTATCGCTGAAGCTGTTTGTGGGAATTCTCGAGAAGGCTGGCGTCACCTTGGTAGACCCCTTAGGCGAGCCTTTCGATCCACAACTGCACGAAGCCATGGCCATGGTGCCAAACCCAGATGCGGAACCCAATTCTGTTATGGACGTAATGCAGCGCGGCTACACCCTCAACGGTCGGTTAGTAAGGGCCGCCAAAGTGGTCGTGGTCAAAGGCGATTAGTGAGAGGCGACAAAGGGGTTTGGGAAGTTTGCACTGTCTTGGGCTTAAGGCCTTGAAGAAACGCCATTCGACCAAACATAGACAACATCGTTAAGCACAATTGTTCAATATTGCAAAAGCCCCGGACGTGCGGAACGCAGACGACGGGCATGGATAAGCGGAGAAGAAAATGGGAAAGATCATCGGCATCGACTTGGGAACCACCAATTCATGCGTGTCGGTTTTGGATGGCGGTGACGCTCGGGTAATTGAAAACTCTGAGGGCGATCGCACGACACCTTCGATCATCGCGTATACCGATAACGGCGAAATTCTTGTCGGTCAGAATGCCAAGCGTCAGGCGGTAACGAACCCGAACAATACGGTATTTGCTGTCAAGCGACTGATTGGACGTAAGTTCAAAGACGACGTGGTGCAAAAAGACATCAAGATGGTGCCTTATACCATCGCTGCAGCCGCCAACGGCGACGCTTGGATCGAAGTAAATGACGAGCAGCTAGCGCCGCCGCAGGTGTCCGCCGAAATTCTGAAGAAAATGAAGAAAACGGCAGAAGAGTACCTTGGCGAGGATGTCTCCGAGGCGGTAATTACTGTGCCAGCGTATTTCAACGACTCCCAGCGGCAGGCGACGAAGGATGCGGGCAAAATCGCTGGTCTGGACGTTAAGCGAATTATTAACGAGCCAACGGCGGCCGCTCTGGCCTACGGGTTGGATAAAAACCGCGGTGACGCGAAGATCGCGGTATACGATCTAGGTGGCGGTACTTTTGACGTATCGATCATCGAAATCGCGGAAGTAGATGGTGAGCATCAATTCGAAGTTCTCTCGACCAACGGCGATACCTTCCTCGGCGGTGAAGATTTTGACTTGAAAATCATCGACTACTTGGCGGATGAGTTTAAGAAAGAAAACAGCGTTGATCTGCACAACGATCCGCTTGCCTTGCAGCGTCTGAAGGAGGCTGCCGAGAAAGCGAAGATCGAGCTGTCCAACTCTCAGCAGACCGAAATCAACCTGCCCTACATTACTGCGGATCAGTCCGGGCCAAAGCACTTGGTGCTGAAATTGACCCGTTCCAAGCTAGAGTCCTTGGTCGGCGATTTGGTCAGTCGCACCATCGACCCCTGTCGGGTGGCGCTGAAAGATGCAGACCTGAGCATCGAAGATATCGACGATGTGATCTTGGTCGGTGGTCAAACCCGGATGCCTTTGGTGCAAGAGCAGGTCAAGGGGTTCTTCAAGAAAGAAGCGCGACGTGACGTGAACCCAGACGAAGCGGTTGCCATGGGTGCAGCCATTCAGGCGGCGGTTTTGGCAGGCGACGTTAAAGACGTACTGCTGCTGGACGTTAGCCCGCTTTCCCTGGGTATCGAAACCATGGGTCAGGTGATGAGCGTGTTGATCGAAAAGAACACAACTATCCCAACTAAGAAGACCCAGGTGTTTTCAACCGCTGACGATAACCAGACCGCGGTAACCATTCATGTTCTTC
>JAYNPH010000036.1:0-9042 GCA_038113685.1 Gammaproteobacteria bacterium | reverse complement strand
CAAGCGGGCCAGAATAAGTCGCTGGGGCGATTTGATTTGTCCGACATCCCGCCGGCGCCTCGAGGTATGCCGCAAATTGAGGTGGCCTTCGACATTGACGCCAACGGTATTTTGAATGTGTCGGCCAAGGACAAAGCGACGGGCAAGGAGCAGTCGATCGTCATCAAGGCGTCCAGTGGATTATCGGATGAAGAAATCGAGCAAATGATTCGCGACGCAGAAGCGCACTCTGAGGAAGACAAGAAGTTTGAGGAAATGGTGACCCTGCGCAATCAAGCAGACGGGTTAATACATGGCGCACGCAAGGCGGTAGAAGACGCTGGCGACAAAGCCACGGAAGACGAAAAAACCGCCATTGAAAGCGCCGCGTCAGACTTAGAGGAAGCGTTGAAGGGCGAAGATAAGGACGCCATCGAAGAGAAGATAAAGGTACTGTCCGAGGCTTCCGCCGGGCTGGCGCAGAAGATGTACGCCGAACAGGCGGAAGCGGCCGGTGAATCTGCTCAAGAGGCGCCGGACGATGGTGCCGTTGATGCCGAGTTCGAAGAAGTCAAAGACGACAAAGAGCAAAAGCAGTAATTAGCTCGACTCGCAACTTGTTTGCCTGAAAGCCACCCATCGGTGGCTTTCTTGCCTTTAGAAAATGACAGATTGGCGAAAATAAACAGCGAGATCTTGGAAGGATAGCCATGGCAAAAAGGGATTACTACGAAGTCTTGGGCGTTAGCCGAGACGTATCAGAAGGCGATTTGAAGAAAGCCTATCGCCGTATTGCCATGAAGCTTCATCCCGACCGCAACCCCGGTGACGCCAAAGCAGAAGAGCAATTTAAAGAAGCCAACGAAGCCTATGAAGTGCTCAGCGATGCAGAAAAGCGCCAGATTTACGATCAGTTTGGCCACGATGGTCTAGACCCAAACGCAGGTGCCGGTCGCGGTGGTGGCGGCTTTGGCGACATCTTTGGCGATGTGTTCGGTGACATATTCGGTGGCGGCAGAGGCGGTGGCCGGGGCGGTCCTGCGCGGGGCTCCGATCTGCGCTACAACCTCTCGTTGTCGCTGGAGCAAGCGGTCAACGGTGATTCTGTGGAGATTCGCATCCCGGTCTTAGCGGGCTGCGGTGACTGCGACGGTTCCGGCGCGAAGCCCGGGACGTCGGCAAGCACCTGTCAGGAATGTAACGGTGCCGGTCAGGTGCGCGTTTCTCAGGGTTTTTTCTCTTTGCAGCAGACCTGCCCGCGCTGTCATGGGCGCGGCGAGGTAATTACTGACCCGTGCAACGCCTGTGCTGGTGCCGGACGTGTTGAAAAACGCAAAACCCTGTCAGTCAAAGTCCCCGCCGGGGTCGATGTGGGTGACCGCATCCGCTTGACCGGCGAAGGAGAGGCGGGTCCCAATGGCGGTCCGGCAGGAAATCTTTACGTGCAAATCGACGTGCAGCCGCATCCGATTTTTCAACGCGATGGGCGTCACTTGCACTGTGAGGTGCCGATTTCCTTCGCGGACGCGGCGCTCGGCGGTGAGCTCGATGTGCCGACCTTAGACGGTCGGGTGAAGCTAAAAGTTCCCAACGAAACCCAAACCGGCAAGGTCTTTCGCTTGCGGGGCAAGGGCGTCACCCAAGTGCGTGGCGGTGGTGTGGGTGACTTGTTGTGCCGAGTCGTTGTCGAGACGCCGGTAAAGCTCACCGAAGAGCAGCGCGAGCTCCTGCAAAAGCTTAAGCAGTCTTTGGATTCCAACAGCAAACACTCCCCGCGTGGTAAAAACTGGTTTGATGGCGTAAAGAGTTTTTTCGACGATCTTAAGTCCTAGCTTTGGCTGTGTGCTCACTCTGCCAATTTGGGCAGGGGCGGATAGTCAGGTTTTGCTAGTCAGACTGCTCTTGGGCGATCACACTTGGGCACGACAACGATAAAACAGCGGATAGATACATGATTCGAGTGGCAGTAGCAGGCGTAGCCGGGCGAATGGGAAAAACCTTGGTGCAGGCAATAACCGAGTCGGCACATTTGAGCTTTACCGCCGGTTTTGAGCACGGGGCCCATGGGCAAATAGGCGAAGATGTGGGCGCCGTCTGCGGCTTACCCCCGCTGCATGTGGTGCTGGCCGCCCAGCCTTCGGCGCATCTGGACGACTTCGACGTGGTCATTGATTTTACCGTGCCTCAGGCGACCCTAGCCTTAGCTGAAGTTTGTGCGGCCCACGGCAAAGCCATGGTGGTTGGCACCACGGGATTTGATGAGCAGCAACTGGCAACTCTGCGGGGTTTTTCGCAGCGCACGGCGATATTTGTTTCGCCGAATATGAGTGTCGGCGTGAACCTTTCCATGCGCCTTATCGAATTGGCGGCTCAAGCCCTCGGTGACGAGGCCGATGTGGAAGTGATTGAGGCCCATCACAAACACAAAATCGATGCACCGTCGGGTACGGCGGTGCGCATCGGTGAGGTGCTGGCCAAGGCTTTGAACCGAGACCTTGCAACCGATGCGGTGTACGCAAGGCAGGGCATTACGGGTGCGCGAGACCCCAAGACCATTGGGTTTTCCACCATTCGCGGTGGTGACATTGTGGGTGAGCATACGGTGATGTTTGCCAGCGAAGGCGAGCGGCTGGAAATTACCCACCGCGCCCACAGCCGGACAAACTTCGCCCAAGGTGCGCTTCGTGCCGTCGGCCTAGTCGCAGAAGCCGGCCCCGGCTGGTATGACATGCAGGATCTGCTGGGTATCTAGAGCCCGATTAAGGGGTTAGGGGCCGGGGCGCGTGCGCTGCGTTGCGGCAAAGAGACCCTCGCGCAGTAGTCCCATCAGTCCGCCCCGTGGACAAGGGTTTGACGCCCACGCCGGTCGGGCAAAATCCCCGGCGAATTTGCGCCAAAGAACCGATATTTTTACTGATTTTTGACTCAGCTCTACGTACACTCACCGCCTAACCCGCTGACGCGTTTCAGCACCTCTATCAGGTAGCCGATGTACATGTACATTTGGTCGGTGTCCCTTGGCCCGCGTCTGCGTGAATGCCCAAGAGAACCTCCGATAGAGCAGGGGTTAGGCGTGGTCTGGAAGCGTGTAAACGCAGCCCGGCCACAAGTTGAAGTTCTGTTAAAAGGGAATCTTGTTGAGACCTGCCCTACTAGTGCTCGAAGACGGAAGCGTATTCCACGGCCAATCCATCGGTGCCTCAGGACATACCGTTGGTGAGGTGGTATTCAATACCGCCATGACTGGCTATCAGGAAATTCTGACCGACCCGTCCTATTGCCGCCAAATTG
Organism: Gammaproteobacteria bacterium; assembly: GCA_038113685.1. Taxonomy (GTDB): domain Bacteria; phylum Pseudomonadota; class Gammaproteobacteria; order Pseudomonadales; family Azotimanducaceae; genus UBA4421. The sequence goes on along the minus strand of JAYNPH010000036.1, from coordinate 5,772 downwards.
TCACCCTGACCTATCCCCAAATCGGCAACACCGGTATTACCCCTGAAGACGAGGAGTCGGATCAAATTTGGGCGGCGGGCCTTGTAATTCGCCAGGTCCCCAAGCGCGTCAGCAGTTGGCGGCAGCGGGGTAGTTTGCACGACTATCTGCAACAGCAAGGTACGGTTGCGATAGCCGACGTAGATACCCGTCGATTGACCCGGGTGTTGCGTGAAAAAGGTGCGTTAGCCGGCTGTATCTTGGCAGACGACACCGCAGGCACCGCCGAAGGCGAGGCTACAGCATTGCAGCATGCGCGAGAATTTGCGGGTTTGTCCGGCATGGATCTGGCCAAAGTGGTTACCGGCGAACCCCGTTCATGGACTCAAACCTGCTGGACGCGAGAGGCCGGCTATGGCGAACAGACGGACCCGAAGTTCAATGTGGTTGCCTATGACTTTGGGGTGAAGCGCAATATCTTGCGAATCTTGGCTGAAAAGGGGTGCAAGCTGACCTTGGTGCCTGCCCAGACGCCTGCGGCGGAAGTCCTTGCTATGCAGCCAGACGGTATTTTCCTGTCCAATGGCCCCGGCGATCCAGAGCCATGCGATTACGCCATCAAGGCGATTGGTGAGTTTTTAGCCAAAGACATACCGATGTTCGGTATTTGTCTGGGTCATCAACTGTTGGCTCTGGCCAGTGGCGGACAAACCCAAAAAATGACCCACGGCCACCACGGCGCCAACCATCCGGTGCAAGACTTGGAGACCGGCGAAGTGGTGATCACAAGCCAAAACCATGGTTTTGCCGTGGCCGAGGAAGGTTTGCCAGATCACCTGCAGTGTACCCATAAGTCGCTGTTCGATGGCACCGTACAGGGAATACGTCATTTGCAGCATCCAGCCTTTGGTTTTCAGGGGCACCCGGAAGCCAGTCCCGGCCCCCAAGACTGCGAATATTTATTCGATCAATTCATTGATCTTATGGTTCAGGGAAAGAGGTAAAAAGCTAGATGCCTAAGCGCACTGATATTGAATCAATCCTGATCCTTGGGGCTGGTCCAATTGTTATTGGTCAGGCCTGTGAATTTGACTATTCGGGAGCCCAGGCCTGCAAGGCTCTGAAGGACGAGGGTTATCGAGTTATTTTGGTTAACTCGAATCCGGCCACCATCATGACCGACCCGACCATGGCTGACGCCACCTATGTGGAACCGGTGGAATGGCAGACCGTGAGCAAAATCATCGAGCGTGAGCGCCCGGATGCTCTGCTGCCTACGATGGGAGGCCAAACGGCTCTGAATTGTGCTTTGGATCTGGTCAGCGAGGGCGTGCTAGAAAAATTCGGTGTGCAAATGATCGGCGCAAGCCAAGATGCCATCGACAAAGCGGAAGATCGTGAGCGTTTTGACCGGGCAATGAAGTCCATTGGTCTGGAGACGCCGCGCTCGGCCATCGCCCACAGCATGGAAGAAGCCATACAGGTACAAAGCCAGTTGGGCTTTCCTTGCGTCATCCGGCCATCGTTCACCCTAGGCGGTAGCGGTGGCGGTGTTGCCTACAACAAAGAAGAATTTGAAGAAATTTGTACGCGAGGCCTAGAACTGTCGCCTACCTCAGAGCTTCTGATTGATGAATCGTTGCTCGGTTGGAAAGAGTTCGAGATGGAGGTGGTGCGAGACAAAAAAGACAACTGCATCATTGTCTGCGCCATTGAGAATGTTGATCCCATGGGCGTACATACCGGCGATTCCATCACAGTGGCTCCTGCCCAAACGCTAACCGACAAGGAATACCAAGTTCTGCGCAATGCCTCCATCGCGGTGTTGCGAGAGATTGGTGTGGAAACCGGCGGTTCCAACGTACAGTTTGGTATCAACCCCGACGATGGTCGTGTGGTGGTGATTGAGATGAACCCGCGGGTATCGCGCTCCTCGGCACTGGCGTCCAAGGCCACCGGGTTTCCCATAGCCAAAATAGCGGCCAAGCTGGCGGTTGGTTATACCTTGGATGAACTGGATAACGACATTACGGGTGGTGTAACGCCCGCCTCTTTTGAGCCGAGCATCGATTACGTCGTTACAAAGATTCCGCGTTTTACTTTTGAGAAATTCCCCCAGGCAGATGCGCGACTGACGACCCAAATGAAGTCCGTCGGCGAAGTAATGGCCATTGGGTGTACGTTTCAGGAGTCGTTGCAAAAAGCGCTGCGCGGCTTGGAAATTGGCATGGTGGGCTTTGACCCGGTGCTGGACTTGAACGACCCAGAATGGCGCAGCGTGTTGAAGCGAGAGCTTGCCTCCCCAAGCACTTTGCGCCTTTGGTATGTGGCTGACGCGTTTCGAGCCGGCTTCAGCCAAGAGGATGTGTTCGGGCTGACCAAGATCGATCCTTGGTTTTTGGCCGAGATTGAAGATCTGATTGCGGCGGAATCCGAGTATGCCCAACAGGCCTGCGCAGATCTGAGCGAACACGACTGGCGCCAAGCCAAACGCAAGGGTTTCTCCGACGGACGGCTAGCGCAGTTGCTTAACTGTGCCGAGGTGACGGTGCGCCAAACCCGGCAAGCTCTTGGGGTAAAGCCTGTATACCGGCGGGTCGATACCTGTGCGGCAGAGTTCCCCGCCAACAGCGCCTATATGTACTCCACCTTTGAAGAGGAGTGCGAGGCGAGACCCACAGATCGCCAGAAAATCATGGTGCTAGGCGGTGGACCGAACCGCATAGGCCAGGGCATTGAGTTTGATTACTGCTGCGTTCATGCGGCCTTGGCCATGCGCGAAGATGGCTACGAAACGATCATGGTGAACTGCAACCCCGAGACGGTCTCAACGGATTACGACACCTCGGATCGACTGTACTTTGAGCCAGTTACACTGGAAGACGTGCTTGCCATTGTGGAAGTAGAACAACCCACAGGCGTTATTGTTCAGTTTGGCGGCCAAACGCCGCTTAAGCTCGCAGACGATCTGGCCAATCTAGGGGTGCCGATTATTGGTACCAGTCCAGACGCCATTGACCGTGCAGAGGACCGGGAGCGCTTCCAGCAGTTGGTGGAGAAATTAGGCCTGCGTCAGCCCTCGAATCGGGTGGCGTCAAGCGCCGAAGAAGGCGTTAAACGCGCCAAAGAAATAGGCTACCCGCTGATTGTGCGTCCTTCCTACGTTTTGGGTGGCCGGGCAATGGAATTGGTCTACAACGAGGACGAGCTGCGCCAGTACATGCAAAATGCTGTCGATGTATCCAACGACTCGCCTGTGCTGCTTGATCGCTTTCTGGATCAGGCTGTGGAAGTAGACGTCGACGCGATATGCGATGGTGAGCAAGTGGTCATCGGCGGCATCATGCAGCATATCGAACAAGCTGGGGTGCACTCCGGTGATTCGGCGTGTTCGCTGCCCCCCTATAACTTGCCCATGCACATTCAGAATGAAATTCGTGACCAAGTAAAAAGGCTGGCCATTGAGCTGAATGTAATCGGCTTGATGAATGTGCAGATGGCCGTACAGGGCGAGGACGTTTTCGTTCTTGAAGTGAACCCGCGCGCCTCACGTACAGTGCCCTTTGTATCCAAATGTATCGGTCACTCGCTGGCCAAGCTGGCCGCGCGCTGCATGGCGGGCAAGAAGCTGGCGGATTTGGGCTACACGGAAGAGGTGGTGCCAGAGTTTGTGCACGTAAAAGAATCGGTGTTTCCGTTTAACAAGTTCATTGGTGTTGATCCCATTCTTGGCCCGGAAATGAAATCCACTGGTGAGGTTATGGGTGTTGGAGAGACCTTTGGCGAAGCCTTTGCCAAAGCGTCCTTGGGCGCCAACGAACGGTTACCGACAGGCGGGCGCGCCTTTTTGAGCGTCAAAGAGTCAGACAAGCCCGGATTGGTGAACGTGGCGCGCAGCCTTATCGAGCTTGGATTCAAGCTCGTTGCCACTCGCGGCACTGCTCGAGGGTTAATCAGCGAAGGCTTGGCCTGTGAACAGATAGACAAAGTGAACGAAGGACGGCCGGACGTATCTGATATGCTCAAAAACGAGCAGATTGATTTGATTATCAATACCACCGAAGGCCGTCAATCCATCGCCGATTCAGCTGTTATTCGTCGGCTGGCGCTGTTGAACAAGGTTTGTTACACAACCACCCTTACGGGGGGTGAAGCGTTCAGTATCGCTATTCGACAAGGCCTAGGTGATCAAGTCACCAGTCTTCAGCAACTGCACAGTAAACTGGCGCAGTAGGGGGAATAACATGCCGAATCCAATGACAGTCAGTGGCGCGGAAAGTCTTCGGGAAGAGTTGGCCCACCGCAAAGGCGCATTGCGGCAGGAAATATCAGAAGCCATTGCCGAGGCACGTGCCCACGGCGATTTGAAAGAGAACGCCGAGTACCACGCGGCTCGCGAGCAGCAGAGTTTCAACGAGGGCCGCATTCAAGAAATTGAGTCACGCCTAGCGGATGCTCAGATCATCGACGTGAGCAAGATTGCCCCTACGGGCAAAGTGATTTTTGGGTCTACCGTGACGTTGATCGACTGTAATAGCGACGAAACGACCCGCTATCACATCGTTGGTGAAGATGAGGCGGACCTCAAGCAGAACAAGATCTCGGTTATGTCCCCCATTGCTCGAGCGCTGATTGGCAAAATGGAGGACGACGTGGTGGTGGTCGTCACGCCAGGCGGTGAACGCGAGTACGAAATCTCAGGTGTAGAGCACCTTTAAGCAAAGCTGCCGGTCAGCATTTCCCGAAAGCTAAAGCGTCGTTTGCTCTAAATATCGTGCCACATTGGATAGCTTAGGATTGGCCTTGGGGTTGTGGCGATACAGCACCGCCACCTTGCCAATTTGCTGTAAGACGGTTGCAGACGTTTCATCGGCCAGCTCTGCGGCGATTTGACTGCGGCTAGCGCGGTCGCCGCCAAAGACCTTAACCTTAATAAGTTCGTGATCGCGCAAAGCCCGTTCGGTTTCCTCCACGATGCCCTCGCTTAAACCACGCTCGCTGACGGCAACGATCGGATCAAGGTGATGGGCGACGCCGCGGAGCGACTTCTTTTGCTGAGTATTCAAAGTAGGTGCTTGCATTGAAGTATCCTATCGTCTGCGGGTAGGCGACGGCTAGCTCCCATTTAAATTTTGCAGTTGATGTACCGTAAGTTATGGCAAAACGCAGCAAATCCAGTGATCGTTGGCTTCAGCGTCAGCGCAAAGACTATTTTGTACGTCAGGCTCAGGACGGCGGGCAAATTTCTCGCGCACATTTCAAGCTCGAACAAATCGACAAGCGTTTTCGTCTCGTCCAAGGCAAACAGCGGGTGCTAGAACTGGGCGCGGCGCCCGGAGGCTGGACCCACTATCTAGAAAACAAGTTAAACGGTGGTTTGCTCATAGCGGTAGATCCCTTGCCGATCACCAGTGGTCAGAACACCCACGTCATTGAAGGTCTGGCTGGTGAGGATGCCGTGGATGCCGAAATCGAGCAGATATTGGACGGTATGCAGCTAGACCTTGTTTTATCCGATATGGCCCCCAACATTTCAGGTATCCGCACAGTGGATCAGGCGCGAGCTATGGATTTAGCCGATGTGTCCTTAGAAAGTTGTCACCGATGGTTGAAGAGAAACGGCGCCATGACGATCAAGGCCTTCCAAGGCGAGGGACTGGATGATTGGGTGACAGATCTTCGAAAGGTTTTTGCTAAGGTTCATGTCACCAAGCCAAAGGCTTCTCGCTCGGAATCCAGAGAAGTATTTGTTGTCGCCCAAGGGTTTCAGGGTGGCACTAAAACTTCCAAGGG
>JAYNPH010000035.1:18047-20508 GCA_038113685.1 Gammaproteobacteria bacterium | reverse complement strand
GGGCTGAACGGTGTTGGTTGGGTCGTAACCCGCTTTGGTGGGGCAGCTTATCTGAGTTTGTGCCTAGGCAACGAAATTTACGTTCGACTGATATGCCCCAAATTTAGCCCCCAGGCTCTTGATTTGGCCAAACGCCTTGACCGTTTTATGGACTGTTCGGTTGCAACGGGGAAGGCGGCGAATGAACCCTCGGCGATGCCTTTTTCCTTGGCGCGATCCTTATTGAATCAAACGGCCTGAGCCGCCTAACGAGCCGAAAAGGCTCGTTCATCTACTTTTTGTTACCACCCACCGGAAAGGTGTGGCGTGTTCGTTCCCCATGGGCAGACTGAGGCCTCGTTAGTCAGCTGGCTGTTCTGGCGGGCGGTAAGGACGTTATCGGCGCCTTGTCTGGCCAGAATTTGTGGATTCACTGACGTGACGTAAGTGGTATGTCACAGGCGATGCAACGGCTTTACCAGAGTCGAGGGACCGTTACTGCAATAACTTGGCGACAAGGCGCACTATGCAGACCAAGCGAAGACAGACCGAACCAAAATCCTAACAAGGTGATCAGACGGCCACAGATGGCCAATAGGTGTTAGTCATGAGTAAAACGAAATTGGGCGGCAATGAGCAGGAAATAAAAGCAGCGGATGCGCAGGGAGTTGTGTTGCACGATGCTGTATCGGGCGTAAACGCTTCTCAGACCAGACCTGCGGCAACCGGAGACATGGGCCGCTCATTTTCCAGCAGGCTTCGTGAGTTGAGACGCAATAAGGCGCTCTCGCTGAGGAAACTTGGGCGCGAAATTGGCGTTACAGCGAATGCGGTTCTGCGCTGGGAAAAGGATGAGGTGACCCCAACCCGGGGTAAAATGCTGGAGTTGTCGCGTTTTTTTGATGTGGAACCGGCATGGCTGGCTTGGGGTATTGGCTCGCGCCGAAATCGGCTGAAACCCGACGACCTTATCCCTCAGTTGGCCAAGTGTGACGATACTCAGTTGACTGCGATCAGCGCCTTGCTTGACGCGTTTGATCAAGATCCGGAAAAACCGGTGTCATAGGACAAGCCAGTTGTTTTAGCCCCGCACTTATTGTTCACTCATAAACGGCGGCCCGCCAGCACCATAGATGGCGCTGCGCGTAGGCGTCACAGTCTCAGGGTTGGCGTTGTCTTTAGAGGGGGTGAACATGCCAATAAAGGTGTTGGGGATGATCGGTGTTGCGCCACCGCAGGATGCATCGACGGTACACATTGTTGGCGGTGGCATCGACAAAGACTACATCAGGGCCTTCACCCAAGCACACGAGCAATCAGGGTTCGATGCCATACTAATTGGACACTCCTCGAGTTCAGCGGATGGGTTCGGCGTCGCTCAATACGCCGCCACGCATTCAGAGCGTATTAACATCCTTTTGGCGCATCGGCCGGGCTTTAGCGAGCCAACCCAAGCAGCCAGACGCGTCGCCACCTTGGATAATCTGATTGATGGTCGTCTTTGGCTGCACATCATCACCGGCGGTGTGGACGCAGATCAGCGAAGGGACGGTGATTACACCCCGCACGATGAGCGATACGAGCGTACCGATGAATATTTAGACGTTATGCGATTGGTCTGGACTTCATCTGCACCCTTTGATTACGAGGGGAAGTTTTATCGGGTCAGTCGGGCGGCATCCGAGGTTCAAGGCCACCAACTCCCCCATGTACCGCTGTGGTTTGGTGGCGTATCCGATGCCGCCATACCGGTAGGTGCCAAGCACTGTGATATGTATGCGTTGTTCGGGGAGCCCCGGGCGCAAGTGCGCGAATTGATGGATCGAATAACGGCTGAGGCATCACAGTTTCAGCGCAAGCCCTCCTTTAATTTATCGTTCAGACCAATTATCGGCGCCACTGAAGCCGAAGCTTGGCGCAAGGCCAAAGACATTCTGGCGGGTGTGGAGGCGGCTTCGGGTCCTGGGTCGTCCAGACAACCGGAAGCAGAAACGGCGCGCCGCTTGATGAGCCTGATTGACAGCGGCGAGGTGCAGGACGAACGCCTATGGGTGCCCATCGCCGCCGCCGCGAAGGGCAGCGGTAATTCCACCGCCTTAGTTGGTACCCCGGAGCAGGTCGCCGAGGCCATTGCAAAGTACTATGACATGGGGGTGCGGGGCGTTCTGATTCGGGGATTTGATCCGTTCAACGACGCCATCGAATACGGCAACGAGCTGATTCCGCAAATTCGCGAAAAAGTTGCCGCGCGAGACGCTTCCCACTAGGTGGCCTTAGCCGCGATCACGCCAAATTTTTACGGCGAGAACCCTGCTGCCGCACCCAATGGCGGTTCTATATCGGGTTCTATATCAAGTTCTTGATTAATAGGCGCGGCCCTCTAAGGGGCCGATGATGGCCCAATCCACCAATGCCGAAGCAACGGCTAGGGCGACGCAAACAAGGAAGATAACGCCGAGCAGACGCCAGACGTGAAATTGTT
>JAYNPH010000035.1:7327-18037 GCA_038113685.1 Gammaproteobacteria bacterium | reverse complement strand
CTCTTCTTCCGGGGCTGGCGGTTGTTCGTCTGGAAGCATGCTCGGATCCTATGTTCGGGATAGTTTTTCGCAGCGGGCGTGTCGATGCTTAGCCAGGCCCGTGAAGTGTCAAGCTTCCAAGATGTCGGCCATGGCTGCAACCGTTTCGCGGTTGAGTCCAGCTTGTTCCGCCGCGTTCAGTACGGAGTGCCAGCTGTTGGGATCGATTTCAATGCCGTCCATTGCGCGTTTAGCTTGGGTTTCTTTCTCTGGATCCCCTGGCAACCGAACCGAATCGTTTCCTGCAGCGGGGGTACTGGCGTAAATATAATCCGCCATGGCAGTGACCTCCTTATCAAAGGCGTCTAAATCGCCAACCGCCTGCGGGTCGATCAAGATGGACAGCATGTTGTTGAGGGTTGCGCCAAGCCTGGGGTGTTCAGGCTGCATGGTAAACAAACCGCCCAAGGCGCCGCCGAGCATTTCACAAATCACCATCAAGCCGTAGCCTTTGTGGGCGCCAAAGGGCTGCATCGCCCCGGTGGGTGTTTTGCCAAAAATCACGCCGGGATCGGTGGTTTCTAAGCCGTTTTCGTCGACCAAGGATTGGGTGGGCACAGGTACGCCTTTCATATGAGCGACTCGAACCTTGCCGGCGGCCACCGTGGTGGTGGCCATGTCTAGGACAATGTGCCGGCCGTTCTTTCGCGGTACAGCGCAGCAGTACGGATTGGTGATAAAGCGTCGGTCTCGGCCCCCAAAAGCCACAACCATGGGGTCGTGACCGACCACGTTGACGTAGTGCATTGAGACCAAACCCTCGTCAGCGCAATATTCGGCAAACGCGCCGATACGCCCAAGGTGTGCTGCATTGCCAAGCGCGACACAGGCGATGCCAAACTCCTTAGCTTTGGCTATGCCAAGATCCATGGCTTCCAGACCAACGATGCGACCCAGGCCAGTGCCGCCGTCCACGGAGACTATGGCACCATTGTCCCGTTGCATGGTGATGTGGCCATGAGGATCGACCTGTTTGTCCAGCATGCCCTTGACGTAAGAGGGCACCATGCCGACACCGTGGGAGTCGTGACCTTTTAAGTTGGCCTCAACGAGATGCGCGGCCACCGCATCGGCATGTTCGGTTGGGGCGCCGGCACCTTGAAGAATTGCGCTGGCAGCTCGGGTAAGAGATTCATGTTCAATCAGCATGTGGTGTCATCCTTGGATTGGCGTCAATGGCGGCAGTCATGGCAAACGCCGAGGTTACCCGTGCGCGCTGAGTGATTCGACAGTGGCGCGGAGTTGAATGACAGTGGACTCAGCGGTTGCTTCGCGGTCTTGCAACCTGGGGGTTTTACAGCCCAAACCACCGTTCAGAGCCTAAGGAAGGACCGAAATGGCGCACCCGACAGGATTCGAACCTGTAATCCCCGGTTTCGTAGACCGGTGCCTTATCCAGTTTGGCCACGGGTGCAGAGCGCGGCATTATCTGGAAGAACGCGTCAGTTCTCAAGATATTTCCGACAACGGATTACATGAACGAATTTTTCGAGCATGGGCCATCGCCAAAAATAAAGTATTAATTATAATCTTGCGATCGTATTGACGGATGTAGCGGATAAAGAATGAACGAACTTGACCCTTTGGTTGTCTCTGGTCTGCAGCTGATGCTGGTGGGCATGGGAACAGTGTTTGTGTTTTTGACGCTGCTGGTTTTTGCCGTCCGTCTCATGAGTAAAGTTCTGATGAACTTTGTTTCGTCGGAACCGGGCGGCGCGCAAACCAAAACCGCTAAGGCAGTGCCGGCCGCTCATGTGGCGGCAATTGCAGGCGCTCTCGAGGCGCATCGACGGCATCGAGATCAACGCTAGCAGCCCGAGCCGCCGAGATCATCGGCGCCGCATACAAGCATCGCTTTGACGCACGGAGAGGAAATGAATCAACAACAAAAATTAGGTATCACCGATGTTGTCCTAAGGGATGCGCATCAAAGCTTATTAGCCACGCGGATGCGTATCGGAGACATGCTGCCCATCGCATCAAAACTGGATCAGGTCGGGTTTTGGTCGTTGGAGTCCTGGGGCGGGGCTACCTTTGATGCCTGTATTCGCTACCTCGGGGAGGACCCCTGGGAACGTATCAGGCTGCTCAAGGCCGCCATGCCGAATACCCCGCAGCAGATGTTGTTACGGGGTCAAAATATCCTTGGGTACCGCCACTACGCCGATGACTTGGTTGAAAAGTTTGTGGAACGGGCGGCTCACAACGGGGTAGACGTTTTCCGCATTTTCGATGCCATGAACGATACGCGCAATCTGCAAACGGCGATTAGGGCAACCCTAGCGACAGGGAAACATGCCCAAGGGACGATTTCTTATACTGTCAGTCCAGTGCATACCCTCGACTTGTGGCTAGACCTTGGCAAGCAGATTGAGGATATGGGTGCTGAGAGTCTTTGTATCAAGGATATGGCGGGATTACTCAAACCCTACACGGCGTTTGAACTGGTTAGCGGCCTAAAAGCCAGTCTCGACATACCCATCCACATGCAGTGCCATGCCACCACTGGTATGTCGACCACTACCTACCTCAAGGCTATTGAGGCCGGTATTGACAATGTCGATACCGCAATTTCGTCCATGAGCATGACCTATGGTCATTCGGCGACTGAGTCTTTGGTGGCCATACTTGAAGGGCAGGAACGAGACACTGGTTTGGACATAACGCTGCTGGAGGAAATTGCCGCTTACTTCCGCGATGTGAGAAAAAAGTATGCTGAGTTCGAAGGTGGCCTTCGGGGCGTCGATTCGCGAATTTTAGTGGCCCAAGTGCCCGGTGGCATGTTGACTAACTTAGAAGGGCAGTTGAAGGAGCAGAACGCAGGCGAGCGCCTTGATGAAGTGCTCGAGGAGATACCCAGAGTGCGTGAGGATCTGGGTATGATTCCATTAGTGACGCCCACCTCACAGATTGTCGGAACTCAGGCTGTGATCAACGTTCTTGCCGGATCACGCTATGCCTCCATCACCCGGGAGTCGGCGGGTGTGCTGCGTGGTGAGTATGGCGCGACGCCCGCGCCGGTGGACCCGGCCTTGCAAGAGCGGGCGTTGGACGGCGATGAATTGATCACTGCGCGTCCCGCGGATCATCTGTCTGCTGAGGTTGAGGAACAAAGCCAAGCGCTACGTCAGCTTGCGGCAGACGAAGGATTTGCGCTGGCGCCTAGCCAAAATGCCGAGGAAATTGATGATGTACTCACCTACGCCTTGTTTCCTCAAGTTGCGGTCAAGTTTTTTGCTAACCGTGACAATCCTGAAGCGTTTGAGCCAGCACCCGGTGCTGCGCCAGTTGTCGCTTCGGCGACTGCGCCGCTGCAGTCATCTGCTGGCAGCAGTGCTGTCGCTCATTACACGGTCGCGGTTGATGGCCATTCCTATCAGGTGGCGGTAGCAGACGGGGGCACCACTATTCAGCCGTCGGGCGAGCCGCCAGCGGCCGCCAATGTTTTTAGCCCTGCCGCCTCGGTGGCGGTAACTGCGGGCTTGGCAGGCACTATCCACCAAGTCCTCGTAGCTATAGGAGATCAGGTCGAGGAAGGCCAAGTGGTTTGTATTTTGGAAGCCATGAAGATGGAAACCGAGGTCAGGGCGGGTGCTTCCGGTACCGTAGGAACGATCGCGGTTGCCGTAGGTGATACGGTGGCGGTAGGACAAGAGTTGCTGACACTTGGATAGTGCTTTCTGCGGATTCAGTCGCAGGCTAGATTTTTAGGGAGAATCCGGTTGGAATTTTTTGATCAGCTTTGGGCCGGGTCAGGACTGGCACAGATCACAGGCGGCCAATTCACGATGATTGTCGTGAGCCTTGTGCTGCTGTATCTGGCAATCGCCAAAAAGTTTGAACCACTGCTGTTGGTAACTATCGGCTTTGGGGGGCTTCTGAGTAACATTCCCGGGGTGGAAATAGCCACCGGCGACGGTTTGCTGCACTTGATCTATGTTGTTGGCATTGAAACCGGTGCGTTTCCTCTGCTGATTTTTATGGGCGTTGGTGCAATGACGGACTTCGGGCCTGTGCTGGCAAATCCCAAAACCTTTTTGCTTGGGGCAGCGGCGCAGTTCGGTATTTTTGCCACCCTGCTCGGCGCCTTGGTCCTCAATAGCTTTGGCTGGATGGAGTTCAGCCTCAGTCAGGCGGCGGCGATTGGCATTATCGGCGGTGCTGACGGTCCCACGGCGATTTTTGTCGCTGGAAAGTTAGCTCCAGAATTGCTCGGCGCTATCGCCATAGCGGCGTATTCCTATATGGCGCTTGTGCCGATTATTCAGCCGCCGATTATGAAGGCGCTGACTAATGAAGAAGAGCGCAAGATCGTAATGGTTCAGCTGCGAGAGGTCAGTCAAACTGAGCGCATTGTGTTTCCTTTGCTGCTATTGCTTCTCGTGGCGTTTTTGCTGCCCTCAGCAGCGCCGCTGTTGGGCATGTTCTGCTTCGGGAATTTGATGCGCGAATGCGGCGTTGTCGATCGTTTAGCGGATACCACACGCAACGCATTGATTAACATCGTTACCATCATGCTGGGTCTGGGAGTTGGTTCGAAACTTCAGGCAGCGAATTTTCTGACGGCAGAGACGTTGGGTATTTTGGTGCTTGGCATGTTGGCCTTTGCCATCGGTACCGCCAGCGGCGTGTTGATGGCGAAGCTGATGAACCGGTTGTCGTCATCGCCGATTAACCCGCTCATAGGCGCTGCGGGTGTAAGCGCAGTACCCATGGCTGCGCGGGTGGTCAACAAAGTTGGTCTTGAGGCCAACGCCCAAAATTATCTGCTGATGCATGCCATGGGGCCAAATGTGGCGGGTGTGATTGGTTCCGCAGTTGCGGCAGGTTTGATGATTATGTTGGTGGGCGGTTGAGTCTCAATTAGCGGATTTTTTCCTGAGTTGTTAGACTTTCGGCCCTCCGGGATTCGGTGATATATGAAGTTCCAAAGTTTTTTCTTACTCGCGTGTACCGCATTTGCCCCTGTGTTGGCTTTCGCCGAGTTTTGGGTGTCGATAGCCAGCTTCAAAAATCGTGACAGCGCCGAAGTAGCCATGATTGCGGCAAACCGCCAGAGCGCTGAAGATTTTAAAGTACACGGCACATCCACGGCCAAAGGCTATTTCTTTCGGGTCGCGGCGGGACCCTATCAAACCCAACAGCAAGCTAAAGAGGCCCGGTCCTTGTTGGATGCAACAGGTTTGAGCGCTGGCTGGATCTGGCAGTCTTCTGCTGCCTCGCCCGGAATCTCTGCGGACAACGGGATTCGGTACTCTGGCGTCGGCGAGGGGGCAAGCTTTGAATCCTCTGAGACTTTGCCCAATTGGGAAGAGGGATACCAATCCGATACCAACATTGATTACGACTACGATAGCGATGACGGCATCGAGGCCGAGCTTATCGACCCTCGCTACAACTCGGTCCCAGATAGCCCGGAAACGGCTCCTGCGGGATATCAGCTTAACAAACTTCGGCGAGACGCAAGGGCGCCGCCATTGAGGTCCAGTGACCTGTTATTCGCCCTCAGTCAAACCCGCCCCAAAATCCCCACCGCTTCAACCCCCCAACCACCCCAAGACACCATAAATTCAGACTCCCCAGCACCAACTGGCCCCACCAAAGCTGCAGTGGAACTACCCGGGGTAACCTTCGCTCTGGACTCCCCCATTCCGCTGGCCCGGCGCGATAACACCCCTGCGGATCTGCAGGTAGACGGCCGACTGGACGAAGCAATTTGGCAGGAACTGCCGGGTGCTGACGGTTTCTCTGTCATCGACCCGGATACGCTTGCTAAGCCGCCGTATAGAACGCTGGTGAAGGGTTTTTACACGCGACGAGGACTGTACGTCGCAATCGATATGGAGCAGCCGAAAGAGACGCTGATTCGGCGACTTTCCAGTCGCGACTCTCGTAGCATTAACCGAGATAATGTTGGCATAACACTAGATACATCAGGTGCAGGTCGCTACGGGTATTGGATGAACGTTGCCTTGGGCGGTAGTCAGTCCGACGGCACACTGCTACCTGAGCGCCAATTCAGCAGCGATTGGGACGGTGCGTGGTATTCGGGAACGGCGGTAACTGACGCGGGCTGGAGCGCAGAGTTCTTTCTGCCATGGTCTCAGATGGCCATGCCTAAGACAGTTGGTGAACGTACGATCAATGTGTACCTCTCCCGAAAGGTCGCGTCGCTGGACGAACGCTGGGGGCTTCCTGCCTTGCCCAGTACAAATCCGTTATTTATGTCGATCATGCAGCCGTTGTTGTTCGACGATGTTGCGCCAATTCAGCAGTGGAGCATCTTTCCCTATGCGTCGTTCACGCTAAATACGTTGAGTCATGAACAGCAGGAGAATTTTGGCGCTGACCTGTTCTGGCGACCATCCACCAATTTTCAGCTAACTGCGGCCATAACACCGGATTTTGGTGCCGTTGAAAGCGACGACGTTGTCGTCAACCTGGGTGCGTTTGAGACTTTCTTTCCTGAAAAGAGGTTGTTTTTTCAGGAAGGAATTGAGGTTTTTACTGCAACCCCGCGGGCAGAGGAAGAGGTTCCAACGACACTGCTGAATACGCGACGCATAGGCGGTGTTGGACGTGCACCCGAGCTGCCGGATGGAACGGTGTTGACTGACCTTGAACGGCAGCGACCGGTCGATTTGGCTGGTGCCTTGAAAACCGTTGGTTCATTCGGCTCGTTTCGTTACGGCTTACTGGGAGCAGTGGAAGAGGATGCGCGGTATTCGGCCGGCGATCAGGTCTACACCCAAAGCGGCACTGATTATGGTGTTGCGCGATTGCTTTACGAGGGTAAAGGCCGCAACGGCGATTACCGTGCGTTAGGTATTTTATCGGCCCTTACAGCGCATCCCGATCAAGATACCCAAGCTCATGGGGTTGACTATCATTACCTAACAGCGACCGGGCGGTGGAAAGTTGACGGTCAATTTTTGTCATCCAGTGCTGATGAGCGCCGCGACGGTTTTGGCGGCTTTGTCGATGTGCAGCGCAATTTTGGAAAAGGGCGGAGCTTAAAGCTGGGCTACGTTCACTACGATGAGCATCTGAACATTAACGATCTTGGTTTCCTGCAGCGCAACGATTTGCGTGGTGCAAACGGACGCTACAAAATTGTTAGATCCGATCTGGAGCGCTTTCGTAAGACCGAGCTGGCCTATTGGTTTCGGCTGGAACGCAATACCGCTGGCGACTATGTTCGAAAGGGCATTGGTATCGACGCCGAATTCGACTTGGTCAATCGCCATCAATTGAAGCTGGGCGGTGGTTTTTTTCCAAGCCGTGCGGAAGACCTAGATAGCCGCGGGAACGGAACCTATCGTTTCGGCGACAGAAACAGGCTGGAATTTTCCTACCGCACGGATCGAGCAAAGGCTTTCAGTTCCGATCTTGCGATTCGCCGTCAGAAAGAAAAACTCGGGGGCGCTGAGGTTACGACCACGCTGGGTATTCGTTGGCGCCCCTTGGATAATTTGGCGGTGGCGGCAAAGCTGCGCTATGTGGATCGTCAGGGGTGGCTGCTGTGGCGTGAGGGCATTGACTTCGCGACCTTCGATTCTCAAGAATGGCGTCCAGAGTTGGGGGTAGAGTTTTATCCTTCCGCCAAGCACCAAATTAAGTTGTCGTCTCAATGGATTGGCATACGTGCGTCCCAGAGTCAAAACTACCAGTTGGTAGCAGATGGCGAATTTTTGCAGGCGGTTTCCGAGGATGTGGCACGCAGCGACGACTTTGCAATTTCCGATTTGTCTCTGCAATTGCGCTATCGATGGGAGATGGCCCCGCTGTCGGATTTTTTCTTGGTTTATACCCTTAATGGGCGTTACGAGGTCACAGATGAACCGTTCAACGAGCTTTTATCCTCGACGTTTGATGATCCGATTGTGGAGCAAGTGACTATGAAATTGCGTTACCGGTTTGGTTCATGAAGCGTTTTCGTAACGCTACCCAGTGGGGTGTCTATGACGTTGGGGTGGAAGATGGGCGCATCAAGACCGTGGATGGCATACCACAAGACCCGGAAGTCTCAGACGTTGGTCAGGTTTTGCTTGATGGGGTGCAGCACGATACTCGCATTCAGCGGCCAGCGATTCGTAAGGGATGGCTTGAGCAGAAGGATCGTGCTCGGCACTTGCGCGGCGAGGATGAGTTTTGCGACGTGCCTTGGGACGAAGCGCTGGAGCTTGCCGCTAACGAGCTAGAGCGTGTGGCCCAGGAGTGCGGAAACACATCCATTTTCGGCGGTTCCTACGGCTGGGCCAGCGCCGGGCGTTTTCATCATGCGCAATCCCAGTTACATCGATTCATCAATTTAATGGGTGGCTGCACCCGGGCAATGAACTCCTATAGCACCGCTGCAGCTCAAGTGATCCTGCCGCATGTTATTGCGCCGTGGCACGAGATGGAGCTGCAGCAAACGACCCTAGAAAATGTCATTGGCAATACTCAGCTGTTCGTTGCCTTTGGCGGGTTGCCTCGAAGAAATGCCCAAGTGGCCTACGGCGGGATAACCGAACATCGCACTCATTTGGATTTGCAGCGGGCGCGGGAGTCCGGCGTGAAATTCGTCAACATATCGCCCGTTTCCAGCGATGTGGATGCGCGGTTGAATGCGGATTGGCTCGCCCCGAAACCCGGCACTGATGTGGCCTTGATGCTGGGCCTAGCCTTTGTCCTTGAAACCGAAGGCTTGGCCAACCGAGATTTTCTTCAAAGCCACAGCGTAGGCTATGACCGAGTAAAGGACTATTTGCTTGGGGCTAGCGATGGACAGCCCAAAACTCCGGACTGGGCTGCGGCCAGATGCGACGTTGAGGCTGAAGCGATTGTAGCTTTGGCTCGAAATATGGCGTCAAAGAGAACCTTTTTGACTGCTGCATGGTCCCTGCAGCGCGGCGACCATGGCGAACAGCCCTACTGGATGTTGGCTACGCTAGCGGCGATGCTAGGACAGATTGGCTTGCCCGGTGGGGGCTTTGGCTTCGGCTATAGCGCGGAAGGGTTTGTGGGATCCAACTACAAACGCTTTAACTGGGCGACTCTACCAAAGGGCAGGAATCCCACGGGCGCTGCGATTCCCGTTGCCCGAATAACCGATATGCTCCTGAATCCCGGGACCGACGTGCAATACGACGGACGCACAATTACCTATCCAGATATCAAGTTGATTTACTGGGCTGGCGGCAATCCATTTCATCATCATCAGGATTTAAACCGTTTAGTGAAAGGGTGGAGGCGCCCAGATACGGTTATTGTTAACTAAACAAGGTGTACCCCGGTGGCACAATGGGCCGACATCGTCTTTCCTGCGACGACGTCGCTTGAGCGAACAGATATTTGCGCTTCCAGTCATGACCCCTACGCTCATTTCATGCAGCAAGCCATCGCCCCTCAACATCAGGCCCGATCCGACTATCAGATATTTGGCGGGCTCGCAGCAAAGCTAGGGTTCGAAGCGGAATTTACCGAGAATAAAAGTGAACGCCAGTGGCTAGAAGATATGTGGCAGCGCTCGGCTGCCTTGGCTTCCAAGCAGGGGTTCGCATTGCCGACCTTCGCTGAGTGGGAGAAGGCGGGTATCTATAGGCTGCCCGATGAACCCCGAACGCGCGATTGGATGGCTGACTTTAGAAAGGATCCGGTAAAGGCGCCGCTGGCGACACCCTCAGGTAAGCTGGAATTATTTTCTGCGACGGTAGCCGGTTTTGGTTACGCAGATTGTCCCGGACAAGCGACTTGGCTTGAACCGCAAGAGTGGCAGGATGTAGACCCCGAGCTTTATCCGCTGCATCTGTTGTCCCCACAACCTGGTCGAAGGCTCCATAGCCAATACGATCAAAGTCAGTATAGCCAAGCTGGGAAGATAGCGGGTAAAGAGGTGCTAACAATGCACCCCGAGGCGGCGCGGCAACGGGCTTTGCAAGCTGGCGATTTGGTTCGGGTATTCAATGACAGAGGCGCCTGTCTTGCTGGTGTTTCGATCAACGCGAGAATGCGAGCCGATACGGTTGTTCTACCGGTTGGTTCATGGTTCAAGCCCTGCGCGAAAACAGGACTGGAACTTAACGGTAATCCAAATGTACTGACCCGAGACAAAGGCACCTCTCAACTTGCACAGGGTTCGACAGCACATACTTGCTTAGTGCAGGTTGAACGATATGCCGAGAAGCAGATCCGGGATTAGTTGTTTGTTTCACGCTTGCGCACCTCGAAATTTTTTCTGAGGTCGACCGAATAGGAAGCTAAGTGTTGATCTAGCATGGCTTGGGCCGCCGCTTGCGAGCCATGCGTACCAAGCCGCTCGACCTGCTTTCCAGAGGCCGCGTTGACGATGACCCAAACCGGCTGTGTTTTCATTTTTCTTCTCGGTTCTGGATTTTAAGACTTCTTGGGGTGTTAGTCGGGCAGTGAGGCGATCAGTTTTTTCATCAGCCGCGTGCGGGACTTTAACGGCAGCATTAGTGCTTGCTGGGTGATTTGGTGCTCGCTCATCGGCGTGGATTCTGCCCGAGCATGGTCTAGGTCGAGCCAGCCTGGCTCTAGGCCGAAGCCTGACTCCAGGCGCCGAGCCATCACATGACCAATATGTTTGCCGCCTTTAAGCTGAGAAAGGTAATTAGCCGAAACGCCGGCATTGACCGCGGCATCAGCCAACGAACGGTAGCTTTGAAG
>JAYNPH010000035.1:4088-7317 GCA_038113685.1 Gammaproteobacteria bacterium | reverse complement strand
TACCGCGAGAAGAGTGGTGTGCCTGTGGTCAAACGCCCCTGCCATGGCTGGTAAACTAGCAAAGGTACGGGGAAGTAACGCTTCACTGGTAACTAACGGTTAGCATTATTAGGTAAATATTGTGACGTTTTTTGCAGCCTTTTGCCTAAACAGCGGGTGTCTTGGCAAATCTGGCTTGGACGTTTTTCAAGGTATGTCATGGATATCAAGGGTCGATGGCCGAGGTTAAGGTCGATTTCCTGTGGTGGAAGCGTTCCCGCAAATTGCGGTTCGGGGTTGGGCCACAAACATTGAAAATGGTAGCCCCGACAGGAGTCGAACCTGTATCTATCGCTTCATACCCGCTACCGCTTTCGCGGCCATCCATCCATGAGCCGCTGCAGCATGGGTGGGTGTTTGTGGTCTGGACTTTCTCTTAACCATGGCGCTTCGGCGCATTAGGTTGCATCCGTCAAGTCTCTACACCTTTTGGCAGCTTGCAGGGCTGCCAACTTGGCTCGGGATTGCCATGCTCGTCAGTGCCTGTCCGCTGCGAGTGCAGGTTTCCCCGAATTTGAATGCTTCTCACCAGCGGTTTCCCTGAAGGTGACCCAATTTTTTAGGAGGCGATCGTTCTATCCATTGAACTACGGAGCCGTCAGCAAATGTTAGCAAGATCGCCCGGGAAGCCAAAGCGCGGTGTCAGGTTTTAGCTTCCGCAGGTGGTTTGCTCACGTTGTGGCGTTTATGACCATTGATCGAAGCGTAAAATTTCATCAAGCGGTTTGCGCGTGACAGGTCCAAAATTCCCGAGAGGATAACCAACAGGAATAAGAGCATAGGCCGCCATTGATTCCGGCAGGTTGAGGGCTTCAGCCACCGCTTTGCGATCCGTGAGGGCAAGAGTCGTCGGTGCGGCACCTAACTCTAAGGCGCGAGCCGCCAGCAGAAGATTTTGAATGCCTGGCCAAATCGACCCGTTGCCACGGGCGATCATGTCATTTGTGGCGGGTACGCCAAAATCCATGCAGGCGATGATCAATGCGGGGATTTCATGCATATGTTCTTTCTGCCAAACCACCGCATCTACCATGCGCTTGCGTTTGTCACTGCTTTGATGGGAGAGGCTGCCCGGGTTGTCGATCAAAGGGGCTAGATAGGACTCAACACCGGCACGATTCATGTCCGCAAGGCGCTGCTTAACCGCAGGGTCTCTGACGACTATCCATCTTGCGCCTTGGGTGTTGGAGCCGGAGGGCGCCTGATTGGCTGCGCTGATGAGATCCCGCAGCATTTGTTCTGGTACCTCTCGGGTGTCCAGCTTGCGCATGGCCCGGCAGTTGTACATGGTGTCGAAGATGCCCATTTGGTTTTGTGTAGTGGGTTGCGACATAGAAATTCCCTTAAATTTTGTTCTGGTATTTGTGCTCAGGCGCTCAGCCGGGCGTAATCTTCCCAAAAGCTTGGATAGGTTTTGTTAACAACGCTTTTATCGTCGACAGTGAGATTACCAAAGGCGCTTCCAAGAGTGGAAAAAGCCATGGCCATGCGATGATCGTGATAGGTCGTTAACCGGTGGGCTTTGGGCGCACGATGGTTAAGCGGTTCAATGTTGATGGAGCTATAGGTGGTTGTCAGGTTGATACCCATGGTCCTGAGCTCCTGAGCCGGGCACTCCAGTCGATCGCACTCTTTGTGGTGTAGCGACTGCAGCCCGGTAATTTCGATCGGTGCGGGTAATAACGGCGCCATGGCAATAAGAGTCAACGCGACATCGGGCATTTCCTGCATGTCGATGCTGTCGAGGGGGGCAAGGTTGCTCGGGCCAGTTATACGCGTTGCACCTTGCCGATCGATAGTGGCGCCAAGGGCTTCCATCACATCACAGAATCCGTAGTCACCCTGAACCGTTGTGTCGTCAAGATTGGTCAATGTGATGGTGCCACCGTGAAGGGTAGCCAGCGCTAAGAAGTAACTGGCAGCCGAAGCATCGCCCTCAACAAGGTATTCGCCTGCATGGTATGCGGCTGAAGGGATCGTCAGTGTGGCGTTATCGGACCATTCGCCGCACACCTGCCGCTTGCGCATTTCGTTCCGAGTGATTTCAAGATAGGGGCGCGAAACTAGGTCGCCTGTGATGTGGATTAACTGATGGTTTCGGCTCTGGCGTTGCGCGAGGACCGGCGCTATCAGCATCAGCGCTGTGATGTATTGGCTGGATAGGGAGCCATCAATCTCTAGGGAGTCCTCAACCACGATTGGGCCACGGATCTCTGCCGGTAATTTGCCGCCGTCGCTTTTAATCTCGCATCCATGGCGCGACAGGACATCAAACAGCGGTTGATTGGTGCGCACCCGCAGCGAGGGGTGGCCGTCGATGCGCGTGATGCCGGAGCGCAAAGCCGCCAACGCGATGAGTAGGCGGGTGGAAGCGCCGCTCATGCGTGGGTTAAGGGTGACCAAGGCTTCGCCGAAATCCATAGGGCCATGGGCAGTTACATCGTTGCCAACGCGTTCAATGGAAACACCGAGAGCCGTTAGGCAGTCGATCATCGCATCTGTGTCGTCGCAGGCGGGAATACCTTTGATGTGACTAGCACCATCGACCAAGGCGCTGATAGCCAGCTGGCGTAAGGCTATGGATTTGCTCCCCGGGAGGGTAATGGATGTCTCGAAGCCTCGAGACAAATTTGCAATGGCGAAAGATTCCGAAGGTGTCATGGCGCGCTGCAGCTGTCGTTATGTACCAAACGCACTCTAACTCAGCGGCGGTGACTTTGATAATCTAAGCGCCACGGTAAATCGCAGCAACGGCGAAAAGTACGCAATCCACCTAGTAGGAAATCCATCCATGAGCAATTTTTACGCAGAATTGGCGCGTAGTTTTACCCGCAGCGCCGAGCGCCCGGCCCTGCTTTTAGATGGGCAGCCGGATTGGACCTACGCAGATTTGCTGGAGCGGGTTCGTGTTGCCGCGTTGGAGCTGGATGCCTTTGGTGCGGTTGCCGGCGATCGCGTGATGGTGCAGTTGCCGAAATCCCCCGAAAACCTAGCCTTGTACTTGGCGTGCTTGCACCTGGGTTTGGTCTATGTGCCCTTGAATACAGCTTATACCGCAGCGGAGCTGGACTATTTTGTAGCCGATGCTGAGCCTGTGCTCTACGTGGGAACGCAAAGCAGAGATGACGTGCCAAGCGCGACACTTCGTCTGGGACATCAAGACAGCGCTCTAGAATTTTCGGTACCTGTG